>JAFDWT010000100.1 GCA_018268335.1 Armatimonadota bacterium
CCGGAGGAGGTCGTTAACCTGGAACTCGCCACCGGCGTCCCCCTGGTATACGACATCAAAACCGACGGCACCCTGCAAGGCAAGCAAATCCTATAGCTGGCAGGCCTGCCAGAAAGTTGTTCGATCTACGCCTTTTCGGTCGGGTTTGCACTAAACTAGCGTTGAAGTGTCGCGTCGACCGGCGTCGCACTGAACAATCAGGAGAGCCACTCTAGGGAGAGCACCGCCACCGCGCCGCAGACAGGCGTAGGCGACAACCCAACGAATTGGCGAAAACAAGCCGGCACGCGCCTCGCACTGGTCGCCATGCGCACCAGAAAACATGCGCCGAGACGCAAGCAAGAACCTGTGGCCCCCGAACCGGGGGCCTTTTTTTTCACCTAGCGCAGCATCTTGCTGACGACTTCCCCGTGCACGTCGGTCAGGCGGAAGTCGCGGCCCTGCGACCTATAGGTCAGCTTCGTGTGGTCGATGCCCATCAGGTGCAGAATCGTGGCGTTCAAGTCGTGGACATGGACTGGGTCCTCGACGATGTTGTAGCCGAAGTCGTCTGTCCTGCCGACCACCGAGCCGCCTTTCACGCCTCCTCCGGCAAGCCAAACAGAGTAAGCCCGCGGATGGTGGTCACGGCCCTTGAACGGCACGCCGTTGCGACCCTCGTTCATCGGGGTCCGTCCGAACTCGCCGCCCCATACGACGAGAGTGTCCTCCAGCATCCCCAGCCGCTTCAGGTCTTGCACTAGTGCAGCGCTGGCCTGGTCAGTAGCCTGAGTCTGGCGGCCCAGACCGTGGGTCAAGTCGTTGCTCTCGCTGTCACCATGCTGGTCCCAGCCCCAGTGGTACAGCTGCACAAACCGGACGCCGCGCTGCAGCAACCGGCGGGCGAGCAGGCAGTTGTTGGCAAAGCTGGCTTGGCCAGGCGTGGTGCCATAGAGGGCATGAGTCTCCGGCGTCTCCTTGCTGACGTCCATCAGCTCCGGCACGCTCGACTGCATACGGTAGGCCAACTCATAGCTGGCGATGCGGGTGTCGATCTCCGGGTCGTTCACCAGCTGGTTGTGCGCCTTGTTGAGCGCACTGATGGCGTCTAGCTGTCCACGCCGCAGGTCGCGGTCAAGCCCGGCGGGGTCGCTGACAAAGAGCACCGGGTCGCCCTTGGACCGGAACTCCACGCCCTGGTACTGGGTCGGCAAGAAGCCGCTGCCCCAGCACGACTTGCCACCGTCGGGGTTGTTCTGGCCGCTGACCAGCACGACAAAGCCAGGCAAGTCCTTGCTCTCCTGCCCCAGGCCGTAAGTCAGCCACGAGCCCATCGAGGGGCGCCCAGGAATCTGAAAGCCTGTGTTGGCAAAGATTTGCGCCGGGGCGTGGTTGAACTGGTCAGTGTGCATCGACCGGACCAAGCACATCTCGTCAGCGATCTTCTGGGTGTGCGGCAGGTAGTCGCCCAGTTCGATGCCGCTCTGCCCGCTCTTGGTGAACGTGTGCGGGGAGCCCAGCAGCTTGGGAGTGCCCTTGATGAAGGCGAACCTCTCGCCCTTGACCAGTTCCTCGGGGCACGGTTCGCCGTCATGCTTGTTCAGCATTGGCTTGTGGTCAAAGAGGTCGAGCTGCGATGGGGCTCCAGCCATGAATAGGAACACCACACGCTTAGCCTTGGGGGCAAAGTGAGGCCCGACCGGGTGGAGCTGGCCGTCGGCGCCGCCCATCGCCATGCCAGTCTCGGCCAGCATCGAGGCCAGGGCCAGGTTGCCAACTCCATAGCCCGCCATCTTGAGCAAGTGGCGGCGGGTGATCTCGCGGACTCTGTCGTCGTGCATCAAAACTACTCCTTGGTGATCGTCTCGTCGAGGTTCAGCAGCACCTGGGCAGTGACGGCCCAAGCGGCGTCGACCGGGTCGGCCGAGCTGCCCTTTTCGCGGCCCAGGAACTTCGTGGCCTGCTCCGGCTTGGCCAGGTAGCGGGCCATGGCGTCTTGGTAGACCTTGACCAACGCTCTCGTTTCAGCCGAGTTCGGCTGTCGGGCCAGCACTTGAACAAAGCCGCGCTCGATGCCCTTCTGCTTCATGACCTGACCCAGCCGGACAGCGGCGGCCAGCATTTGGTCATCGTTGAGCAACACCAGTGCCTGCAGCGGCGTGTTGGTGCGCACTCGCTTGGCCGTGCAAGTCTCGCGGCTGGTGGCGTCGAACGTCATGAACGCTGGATAGGTAGAGGACCGTTTCCACCAGGTGTAGACGCTTCGCCTGTAGCGGTCTTCGCCCTGGCTGGTGTTCCACGCCTCGCCGCTGTATGGCGTCTTCCAGACTCCTGGAGGTTGGTCGGGCATGACGCTCGGACCGCCGACTTTTCGGCTGAGCAATCCGCTGACGGCCAGCGCGTTGTCCCGGATCGCCTCCGCACTGAGCCGGAAACGCGGACCTCGGGCCAGCAGCCGGTTCTCGGGATCCTTCTCCCGCAGCTCAGTTGAGCAAACGGAGGACTGCTGGTAGGTGCCGCTACCGACGATCCATTTCCACAGCTTCTTAAAGCTCCAGCCCTCTTCCATGAACGTGACGGCCAACCAATCGAGGAGTCGTTGCTGTTCAGGCCTCTCGCCCTGGGTGCCGAAGTCGTCGCTGGTCTTGACCAGTCCAACGCCGAACGCCTGCTCCCAAATCCTGTTGACGGTGACTCGGGCTGTGAGCGGGTTGTCTTTGCTCACCAGCCATCGGGCCAGCCCCAGGCGATTGACCGGGGTCGGCTTGGGGCGAGGCGGCAAGAAACCGGGGGTCTCCGCTGTCACCGGTTTGCCTACTGCGAGATAGGTGCCCTTGATGCGGACGTTAGTCTTCGGCGTCTCCCACACCTTCTCTTTCATCACGAGGGTCGTCCCATAGTCTGGATAGGCGACGAGCGTCTTGTAGATGTCATCGACTCTCTTCTGGGCGGCATCGCGCTCGGGAGTCTTCTCCTTCGTCTTGTCACGCTCACCTGTGGCGGCGGCCAGTTGGGCCCGCAAGTCCTTGACTACTTGAGGGGCCAGGTCCAGTGTCGGCTCCTCGGCGCTCTCCCAGAAAGCAAGCATCCGGTAGAAGTCGTCGTTTGTCACCGGGTCGTATTTATGGTCGTGGCACTGGGCGCAGCCGATGGTGGTGGCCAGCCAAACGGTGCCGGTGGTACTGACCCGGTCAACCAGGGTCAACCAGCGTTGTTCACCCTGGTCGACGCCACCTTCCTCGTTGATCATCGTGTTGCGGTGGAAGCCGGTGGCGACGATCTGGTCGCGGGTCGCCGCGGGCAGGAGGTCACCGGCGATCTGCTCGACCGTGAACTGGTCGAACGGCATGTCCTTGTTGAACGCGTTGATGACCCAGTCGCGGTAGGGCCACATCGTCCGGTTGGCGTCCTTCTCGTAGCCGTTGCTGTCCGCATAGCGGGCCAGGTCGAGCCACCAAGCCGCCATGCGCTCGCCGTAGGCGGGCGACGCCAAGAGGCGGTCGATGACCTTTTCATAGGCGCTCCTGCTGTTGTCGTTGAGAAAGTTCTGGACCTCGTCGGCGGTTGGCGGGAGGCCAGTGAGGTCGAAGGTGACGCGGCGGATCAGCGTGGTCTTGTCGGCCCAGGGGCTATGCCTGACACCGTGTTTGAGCTGTACTTCTTGCGTCAGGGCGTCGATCGGATAATAAGCCCACCAGTCGTGTGGGATGACGCGCGGCTTTGTCTTGACCGGCTTCTCGTAGGCCCAGTGCTTGGAAGCCGCTCCACTTCCTGTCAACTTGGCGCCAGCAGCGATCCAGGCGGCAATGGCATCGATCTTTTCTTTGCTCAGCGGAGCAAAGCCCATCGGCATGACGGCACCGTCGACATCGCTGGTGATGCGTCTATAGAGCAAGCTGGCCTTGGGGTCGCCGGGTTTGACAAGCGGCCCGCTCGCTCCTCCCTTCTCGATTCCGGCCTTGGTGTCCAACCGCAGGTCGGCTCGGGCGCTGTCGCCGCTGTGGCAGGAGAAGCAATGTGTCTTGAAGATCGGCAGGATGTCGCGCGTGTAGTCAGGCGCGGGATTCTTCTCTTGGGCCCCGCCACCCGCCGCCAGCACCCACCAGGGAACCGTGGCCGCCACGAACGTCAATGCAACGCCATACCGCACGTGTCTATTATGCGGTTCTTTACGCCAGCATTTCGGCGATCAGCACACGTTCCTTACGTCGCGCCGATTCGATGGCCGCGCAGACCATGGCGAGGCTCTGGATATTGTCGTGGCACTCGCCTTGGGGCTTCGGGCCGCCGTCCAGCGCTATCAGAAATTCGGCTAGCGAACCCTCGATGCCTGACTTGAACGAATCCGGATGGGCGGGAACGGGCAGCTCCCGGTGTGGCCGGAAGAAGCCTTCGTCGCCATCGGTGACTTCGGCAGCAAAGGACTGGTGCCCGTCCCATTTGGCCGAGCCCATGGACCCGCAGGCCCGCCACTCGCCTTCCCAACTGGTGTTGCAGCCTTCGGCGACCCAGCTGCCTCGATAGGTGAACCGGAGCCCGCCTTCCATTTCGAAAAGACAAGTGGCGTTGGCGTCGCCTGCCATCCAACTCCATCCCGGGTTGAACTCCTCGGCATAGACGCTCACGGCGTCTCGGCCGCTCAAGAACCGGGCCTGGTCGAAAGTGTGGATCGCCATGTCGGCCACCAGCGGGCTGGCCATCTCGTCGCGGAATCCCCCGAAATGCGGGCCGAGATAGAAGTCAACGTTGAGAACGCCGAGCGCGCCGATCTGTCGAGCGAGATCACGGTAGACGACCATATCGGCGTTGTAGCGTCGGCTCTGGCTGACCATGTAGAGGAGGCCTGTCCGCTCACTGGCGGCAACCATGTCTTTGGCGTGGGCCATCGTCAGGGCCATGGGCTTCTCGCCGAGGATCGGGCATCCGGCCTCAAGGCTCTGGACGGTCACGTCGCGATGGGCTTCCGGGACAGTGACGTCGACGACGAAGTCGGGCCGGGTGTCAGCGAGCAAGCGACCAAGGTCAGTGCCAACTTCGATACCCACCAGACCGACCTCAGTGACCGCCTCAGTAGCTCTGGCGGCGTCCAGGTCGACCCAACCAGCGACTTCGACGTCGGGGTGTTTGGCCAAGTTGTGGCCCCAGGCCTTGCCCATGCCGCCAGCGCCGACGATCACCGCTCGGCGCGTCACGACTTCCACTCCTTGACGAATTCGGCCAACAAGCGCACGCCGTAACCGGTCGGCCCGGCGTCGATTCCGCCCCGAGCCTTGTCGGTCCTCCCCATGCCAGCCATGTCGATATGAGCCCATCTTGTGCCTGGCTTAACGAACGCTGCCAAGAATCCAGCGGCGCAGGCGGCCGCACCGGCTGGCTTGAGATTGGAATTGACGAGATCGGCCACTTCAGATTTCATCATGTCCCTGTACTCCTTGTCCAACGGCATACGCCAGAGCCGCTCGCCCGTAGCCTCGCCGGCGGTGTCCAACTGCCTGGCCACGCTGTCGTCGTTGGCAAAGAGCCCGCCGCGGACTCCGCCGAGGGCGACATAGATGCCACCAGTCAGGGTGGCGATATTGACGATGCAGGCTGGCGCCTCCTTGTCTTGTGCCCAGCAAAGACCGTCAGCCAGCACCAGCCGCCCTTCGGCGTCGGTGTTCGTCACCTCCACCGTCGTCCCATCGCGGAAAGTGATGACGTCGTCGGGCCGCAAGGCGTCGGATCCGACGGAGTTCTCCGCCGCGACCAGAAGACCGACCACCGGGAACGACGGCTTGACTACAGTCGCCATGGCGTGCATGGCGCCGAGGACGGCGCACCCGCCCGCCTTGTCGCCCTTCATGCCCCGCATCCCGTTCCTGTCCTTGAGTGAGAGGCCACCGGTGTCGAAGGTGATCGTCTTGCCGAGAAGGACGACAGCCGGCCCCGTCGACTCTTGCGGTGTGTAGGCCACTCGGATCAGGCACGGCTTGTTGTCACTGGCCCGGCCGACATGGATGAGGCCGGTCAGTTTCTCATCGGCGAGCTGGTCGCCGGTCAGGACAGTGACTTCCAAACCATGCTCTGCCCCTAGCTTGATGGCCTGGTCGGACATCCAGTGCGGCGTTGCGATGTTGGGCGGCGTGTTGGCCAGCGTCCGCGCGTAGTTGGCCGACCGGGCGATGGCGAAGCCTGCCTCCAGACCACGGTCAAACCCCTCTTGCAGGCCACAGACCTGGGTTTCGACCACGGCCTTAGCGGTCGTGCCGGTGCCCTTATACTCAGCCTGAGTCCAGCTTAGGAGTCCGAGTACTTCCCCGCAAGCTCGTCCGGCCATGGGTGCGGCATCCAGGCCGCGCGAGTCGATATGGACGGAGGCCAGCTTGGCTTTGGTCAACCTGCGACCCAGGGCGGCGAACGCCTTATGCGCCACGTCGTTGTTGAACGCCTCTTGCTTGCCTAGACCGAGCACAAAGACGCGCGGCGAGTTGGCCGGAAAGGCCTCGACCACCTGCCCTGCCTCGCCGTCCCACTCGGGACGGCGCATGGCCTCGACGACTTCTGGCTCAGCGGCGATCGAGACCGGGCTGTCGGAGAACTGCAAGAAGGCTACGGCGTCTGGACGCGGCATGCGGCCATAGCTGAACGTGGTGGGCATGCCTCACTTTGCACCATCCGCCAACGCTGGGACAACTCGGACGAAAAAAGACCCCGCGACTGCCGTCTGCGGGGCCAATGGTGTTCCCTCGTTGTCTTCGCTTGTCCTATTCCTTGATGGATGATTGCTTGATATGAATGCCCCCGGATCAGTTCCGGACGGCGTCGGACCTCGGCGAAGTCGGTGCTACTTCGACAAATGCGCTGGCTGGCGCCAGCAAGAAAACGTGTTCGCCCAGTTCTTCCCAAGTGCCTTCCGCGGTGTAGTTGACGCCGCACATAAAGTCCTTCACCTTTTCGCGCAGTTCGGGCGGGGCCATGGTCAGGTTGAGAATCTGCTGCTCGCCCCTTTTGAGGCCGTCAGCGGCAGCCACCGCGTCTTGGAACGAAACAATCTGCCTGCGCACCGTGATGACGTA
The DNA here is from genome assembly GCA_018268335.1 of Armatimonadota bacterium. Taxonomy (GTDB): domain Bacteria; phylum Armatimonadota; class Fimbriimonadia; order Fimbriimonadales; family Fimbriimonadaceae; genus JAHBTB01. Next base: position 7,035 of record JAFDWT010000100.1, read on the forward strand.
GCGGTGCATGCTGTGGACACGGAACGGAGCGTTGCCCGAAGGCGTGGTCTCTGCTTCGTCGACCGGCTCCTCGTCGGGCCGTCGTCCCATCCAGTTGGCGAGCCGGGTGAAGATCCCGGGCTTTTCGATCGTCTCTTCCATGATGCGTCGGTTGTCCTTCCCTAGACATTAGGCCCTGTCACCGAAGAGGGCCGTGCCGATCCGGATGTGGGTCGATCCCTCTTGGACCGCCAGTTCCAGATCGTGGCTCATTCCCATGCTCAGCCATTCGCCACCGATCCTTCGGTTTGCCTCGGCTAACGCACGATAAATATGCCGCGTCTCTTCAGGACTTGCTTCCGCGGGGCCGATGGTCATCAACCCTCGAAAACGAACCTGAGCCCTTTTTGACACACTTATCACAAATTCGTCAAGGCTTTCGAGAAAAACTCCAGATTTTTGTGCTTCTCTGCCTAGATTGACTTGGACCATTCCATCTATTGGCGGACCGTCGTCCTCAAATTGTTGTAGCTGGCGCTCGTTTTCCAGTGTATGCAGGACCCTAAAGGTCCGTGCGACGGCC
>JAFDWT010000101.1 GCA_018268335.1 Armatimonadota bacterium
GGTACGCCAGCTTGCGCAGCCGCAACTGCTCTAAGGCAAAGCGTGTCGCGGAGCCCAGCGGCGTGTTGCCGCCGGCTTTGAGCTTCGGCGGGAACCACTGGTCGACAGTCACGAAGTCTTGGACCAAAGCGACCGGCCCAAAAGTGACAATGGCAATCTCGACCCTCTGGCTAGCCAGAGGGTCGAGCGCCAGTTCGGCCTTCATGTCCTGCAGGCCGGTGTTCACCTGGTCGATGACCGTCCGCATGGACGACGACGTGTCCTGGAGCAATACGACCGGACACCGCCGCTCTGTGTTGAGGAACATGTCCTCACCGAGCGGTTCAAGCTCAAAATCGTCCATACCTGGCCTACCCTAACTACATACCACGGGTCGGGCGGTCTGGGTTCTAGGAAGGCGAAAAAGCCACAAGAGTGCTGAAACAATAGGACATATAGGTCATATCAACCCCACATGTCCTAACTGCTCAGGCGAACTGGAACTCGGGCGAGCCGAAGACCAGGCGCGCCACAGCTTGGGCGACCTTGTTGGCGTTGCGCGCTGTCACGGCCCCATTGTCGGCCGCCTCGCTCGCCGCAGCAATCAGTTGCCGCATCTTGCTGGCGTCAAACGTCGCGTCAAAGACAGAGACGATCTTCTTGGCCGCACCCGACGGAGTCGGATCGTCCGCAAACAGCGGCATCGCCGGAAATGCCGAACTCCTAAAGGTCCTCTGCTTGGTCGTGACGTTGAAGCCGCCAAAAAACGAATCTGCAAGCTTGATGCGCTCGACCATAGTGGCGGTGGAAATCCAGTTTTCACCTGTCCGCCATCCGGAAACGTCGGGCGGATACAACAATTCCATACCCATCGCCTTGGTCGTTTGCCCGATCATCACAGGAATTCCAAACCGGCGGACCGGCTGCCCTTCAGTCGCAGCGAGGGAGTTGGCCACAATCTGCCCAAGTCCCAGTTGCCTGGCCGTCGTGACGGCGAAGTCGATCGGGTTCTTGATCAGCCGCCGGACGCTCTTGGCAGAATAGAATTCCTCACTCTCCATCACCGCACGGGCGAGGACTTTGATGTCCAACCCACTGGCCCGAAACTTGGCCGCCACCCGGGAGACGACAGCCGGCTCCGGGTTCTCGTAGGCGAACCACTCCCAGAACTTGTGCGCAACAAACTGGGCCGTCTGCTCCTTACCGCACAACAAGCCGATCACATCGTCTCCGTCGAACTGCCCCTTGCTCCCAAAGACCGCCTTGCTACCCGTGTCGTGCTGTCCCAGCGCATTGACAAATTGAGAAGGGCGGCGGGGGATGTTCTGCAATGGGAACACCCTACCGTTGCGCTCGACGCCGAACGTCCACCCGGTGAATGCCCTTGCCGCCTCTTGGATGTCCTTCTCACTGTAATTGCCGACGCCCAACGTGAACAACTCCATGATCTCCCGGGCAAAGTTCTCGTTCGGCTTGCCCTTGGTGTTCAGGCAGTTGTCCAGCCAGTAGAGCATCGCCGGATCTTTGCTGACGGCTGTGAGCAGATCCTGAAACCGGCCGGCGCAGTGCTGGCGAAGCGTGTCCACATGCTGGGCCATGGCCTCACCGCTGTCCACCTTTTGGGCGCTGGTGGCGAAATGGTTGTGCCAAAAGACGACGAGCTTTTGCTCCAGTGGGCGCTTGGTGGCCAACAGACGTGCATAGAGCCAGGCCTGCACGGCCTTAGGATTCAGCAAGTTGTTGTTCTTGAAGGTGTCGATCGACGTGTCGAAGCCCTCTTGCACGCTGCCGAAATCCAAAAGCCGGTCGATTGCCCCTTTCAGACCGTCGCGACCATAAAAGTCGACCTCGGACTCGCTGGCTCCCAATCCAAACCTGCGCAGCAGGTGGGCGGTCTTCTCTCGTTCGGTCATCGCCTGCATGTCTCAAAAGACGTGGCGGTTCGTCAATTGTTCACGCCCAGCAAATGGTCGAGGGCCCTGGGAGTCGTCCTCCCAGAGCCCTCGCGACAGTGGCGCCCAGGGCGCCTGTGATCAAACTTCCTTGGCGTTCGTGGCCTTGTAGGTGGCCTCGTTCACAAACCGGTAGAGGGTGCTGCCTTGATAGTTGGCCATCAGCGCATAGCGAGTCTGCTCGCCGTTCTTCGTCTTGCGCACCATCTTCTTCTTTTGCACGTCACCTTCGGGTACGTCGACATGGGAGCGCGTCTTCAAGTTGTAAAACTGCATCGATTCCTCCAGCTTTGAGCCATTCGGCACCTGCTCCTTGCGGTCGGTGCCTCAGGTTCGGTTGAACCTGGCATCTTTGCCTGACTCACCGGTAGTTTGAACGAGGGTTTTCAAGTTCTGCAAGGGCCCGGGCGATTTTCCTGGTTCAAAGTTCGGTAATCTGTACCTAATAGGATGCCTGAGCACCCGGATTACGAGGGTTTTGCGCTTTCGAAGCTGAAAGAAGCCGGCCACCGGATCACCATGCCGCGCCTCGCCGTGGTGCGCGTCCTAGCTCGATCCGAGCGACCGCTCACGCCCAACGGCATCCACTCCGAGATCGCCGCGACCGGCGGCAAAATCGACGTCGTCAGCGTTTACCGCATCCTCAGCACACTCTCGTCCCTTGGTTTGGTTCACCATATCGGCTCGGTCGACGCCTATTCGGCCTGCCAACTGGACACAGGTCACGGCCACGGGTGCGAGCACTTGATCTGCACGTCGTGCGGCAGGGTCGAGGAACTTCCCGTCGCCGACGCCAGTTCAATAGCCGTCACCGACCAGTCCGACAAAGCTGGGTTCTCCGTCCAGGCCATCAGGGTCGAGGTCTTGGGGACCTGCCCAGAGTGTCAGGCAGAGGCCTGAACAAACAAACGTGCTCCGGCCATACATGACCGGAGCACATCCTGACTTGATCGTCGCCGTCAATCCAACGGCATTTCGACCGTGTACGACTGGGACACACCGTTCGTGTATCGAGTGTAAACCAACTGGAATTTGTCTCCCCACTTGACGCCCTTCATGGCATCGCGTAGGGCGTTGATCGATGTCACTGACTTGCCGTTCACGCTCTGCACCAGGTCACCCGGATGCAGACCGACGCGGGAGGCGAACGAGCTCGGCTCGACCGAGACGACCACTACACCGCTTGCACCAGACGGCAAAGAGAACTGCTTGCGCATCGAGTCGTCCAGAGCCTGGACGCTGACGCCGATCCGTGGGGCACCCGAGTGGTCGGCCTTGTCATCCGGCGACTTGGGCGAGAAGAAGTTGGGGCCCTCGTCCTCATTGCCGAACGGGTTGTCGAACAACTGGTTCCGGCCGCGCGGCTGCTTGCTCGAAGCCTCCATCTTGGGAACCTCGACCAGCTTCACGTCCAAGGTCTTGGTGTCCGAGCCGCGTCGGAACTTGACGTTGACGCTCTCCCCAGGGGCTTTGCCGTAGAGGACAGTCCGCATGTCCAAACTGTTCAGGACCTTGTGGTTGTCCATCTGCAGGATGACGTCCTCATTGCGCAGGCCCGCCTTCTCGGCCGGGCCACCCGGGCTCAAGTCTTGAAGCACGGCACCGCCTTCCAGCCCAAGTTCTTTCATCTTGAAGGGCTTGATGTCCATGGGGTTGGCACCGAAGAAGCCCCGGCTGAACTTGCCTTTCGAGATCAGCTCGTCGGCGACCACCTGGACCACATTGCTACTGATGGCGAACCCGATGCCGATGCTGCCACCAGGAGCGCCAAACATCGAGGCTCCCGGCTGCGTGAAGATAGTGGTGTTGACGCCGACCACCTGGCCGTCGATGTTGAGGAGCGGGCCACCGCTGTTGCCCGGGTTGATGGCCGCGTCGGTCTGCAACATGCCGACATATCGGCGGCTGCCAAAACGTGGGTCGCGAACTCCGCCGCCCCGGTCTAGGCCGCTGATGTGCCCGATCGTGACCGAGTCGTTTAGGCCGAACGGTGAGCCGACCGCGATGGCGAACTGGCCGGGCTTGACGTCGTAGCTGTTGGCAAGCGGCAGGGTCGTCAGGTCTTTGGCGTCGATCTTGACGACAGCCAGGTCGATCTGGCCGTCGTTGGCGTGGGTGACCTTGCCTTTGAACTCGCGTCCGTCGTGCAGGATGACCGTCACTTCAGAATTGTCGCCGACGACGTGGTCGTTGGTCACGATCCAACCGTCCGACCGGTACACAAATCCGGAACCTTCGCTCGTACCTTGGCCGTCCGAAGTCTTGACAAAGACGACCCCCTTAGCAGCGGCTTCCGCTACTTCAGAAAGGGCTTGGTCGACTTGGTGAAGAGTCCCGGTGGCCGCCGAGCCCGGAATGCCGGCAGGCTGCACACGAAGGACAGGGCCATGGTCAGCCGAGAGGCTGGTCTGCCGGATGCTGTTGGCCACAGCACCGCCACCGATGATCATTACGCCGGCCGCGATCCAAACGGCAGGCTTGCCCATGATGTTCTTCCAAGAGTTCATTTCTTGCTGAGTACCTCGATCGTGTATCTTTGCGACCGATTGCCCTAGGGGCAATAGCCGCAGTATCTAACCTAAACCAATGCCGCTGTCGGCCCGTTCCCAAGACCCAAGCAGGCTTGTCTCACCACCAAACTGTTCGCTAAACGTCTTGGCCACTTGCTGGAGCACGTCGTCAGGCACGTCTCCATAGGCCGTGAACCCGATGCCAAAGGCATCGACCGCCATGGGCCGCTCGTTCTGGTCCTCTCTGTTCTTCTTGTTCTTCCATTGCGAAACGGTGACGGTCGCGACCCCGTCGCTCAGCACGACGCTGAACACCGGGCTGCTTTCCGAACCGCTGACTTGTTGGGCCACAACGCGTAGCCCAAACGGCAGCTTCTTGGGAAGTCTCGGCTCAAATCCCAGCAGGGCCATGGCGAACTTACCGTCTTTGACTAATTTCACAAATGACTCGCGCACCGTCGTGTCACGCGGCTCGTGAAAACTGAAGGGTGCCGGTCGGCTGGACAAAAAAGTGACTTTGACGGTATCGACCCACTTTTCAGCCTCGTCGTCGATGACCTCGCTCCGGAGGAGGAACGCCTCCTTGGCGTCGATCGCCAGGCGACGAATCGGCATCTTGGGGTTGCGCGGCCGGAGTTCGACAACGGTCGCCTTGCGGCGCGCGACCTCGACAGGCTCAAGGAGCTTGACCCGATAGTTGGCCCGGATTGCTGCCATACGCTCCTCGCCGCCCATGCGCACCTTCTGCGGCGACACTTGCAGATAAATCGTGCTGAGGTCCGGCATGTAGGAACGAAGGGTCTCGCCGTCGTCGATGTATTGCATCCCCTGGACGCTGACCGGCTCCAAAATCGTGATCTTTGCGCCGACACCCTTGCTGGACTCGACATGGGCCAAAAAAGTCGACCGGTTGACCGGGCTGCGTCGCCGTTGGATGGTAACGACGTTGGCCCCAAAAGGATCGTCATAGAGCCGTTTCAACTCCACCATCGCCCGTTCCTGCTCCGCTTGAGCCGTCCCGGCCTGTGCCGGCACCGACGCCGACGCGGCCAGGGACAAAAGGAGCAGTGTCTTAGTCGCGGCGGACAGACGCAGGGATGACCGGCGCATAGCCTCCGAGCGGGTCAGAGCCGGACACGACCATCGGGCTGACCTTGGCCTCGACTTGCCGTAGCGCAGGGACGGCGGCAGGGCTGTGCGGAGTGTTTTGGGCAGCGGTGACGGCCAGGACGGCGGCAGCCAGGGCCGACGCCATGGCGACAAGTCCGGCGGCCGGGCTCTTGGTGAGCTTGGCCGGCTTGCTAGTGAAGACGGCTTCTTGCGTCCGGCGCAATAGGTCGGCGTCGGGCTCGACGACGGGTGTCTGGGAAAGCATCTGTTTGACTCGCCGTAGCGACTCAAACTCGACCGCACACGGGGTGCATTCACGCAAGTGCTGCTGGACGTCGAGCATCTGCTCGCCAGCCAGTTCGCGGTCGAGATAAGCCGACAAAAGCGATTTCGCGCGGGTGCAGTTCATGCCGTCACCTCGTATTGGCCAGGGTAGAGCCTTTCCAAATACTCCTTCAATTGTCGGCGTCCGCGGTGGATTCGTGAACGGACTGTTCCGACAGATGTGTCCATGATTTCGGCGATTTCTTCGTAAGACATCCCTTCGACATCGGCCAGGACGACGGCGGTCCGGAATTCTGGGTTCATCGACTTGAGCCCGAGTTGGAGTGGTTCTTCCAGCGTCGTCTCCATCAGGGCCGAGTCAGCCAGTGCGTTTTTGTCACCGACCTCCCACGATCCGCCGGTGCCGGTGCTCTGGTCCAGGCTCACCGTCCGCAGGCGTTGCCGACGGCGCACATCGTCGATGTGGATGTTCACCATGATCCGGTAGAGCCAGCTGACGAACGGCAAAGTCTCGTCATAGCGATAAAAGAACCGATAAGCGCGGACGTAGGTCTCTTGAACCAGGTCTTCTGCCTCGGTCGAGCTACCGCACAGGCGCAGGGCCATGTTGAAGGCCTGGCGGTAGGATTCGGTCATCAGTCGTTCGAACAGCGGTCGACGGTCCTCCCTACCCTGCACGAATGTTCTCACCCACGAAGCAATCATTGAAAAAAACCTCTTGTGACCTCTTACCGCCCATAAGGGGCAGTGCGTTCCCAATTAAACCAGAAGTGTGGCAAAGACCATGTCAAACACGGCGTTGGCCGTCACATTGCCGCCTACCAGGCGGTGGGCCTCGATGACAGCGGCGGTTTTGCGAGGGTCGTCCGGCCTATGCGCCGCCCACCAGGCAGCGAGAAGCGCCAAAACCTCCAATTGCCCCCATCGCGCTCCCTCTCCCGCCTTGTCGGCTAGGGCCGCCGCAACGTCCCTTGCTTCTTCGGCCAGTGCCGGGGCTGCGCCTCGCGGTGCGGTCAACGCCCGACAGAACAGAGCATGCAGCGCCTCATAAGCGGCCGTGGCGGCCCGGATCTTCTGGACATCGCCTGCTGTCCTCGCAAACGCCCTTTCCGCCTCTGACATCTCTCCGACGGTCTGTGAGAGGTCGGCTGGCAGGTCGCAGGCCACGCAGAGGCACCGGGACCGGATCGTCGAAAGAACCCGGCCCAAGTCGTCGGTTGTCATGACCACTCTGGCATAGGACGGCAGTTCTTCCAGGGTCTTCAGCAACGCGTTCGACGCGTCGTTGTTGATCCGGTCGGCGGGGTCGAACCAGATGACTTTCGCTTTGGCCATCAAGGGTCGGGTCCGGAAGAAGTCGATGACCGGGATGCCTTCGAACTTCGGCGGCGTCTCACCTTCGACAAAGTGGACAGCCCCAAGGCGCACCATGCGCCCAGCCCCATAGGGGACAATTTTCTGAAAATCCACCGCCCGCTTGGCGTCGTAAGAGCGGCACACGGCGCACTCGCCGCAAGCCCCGTCGCCCGATCCGCTGGTGCATAGCCAACCCGCCGCCAATGTGGCAGCGAGGCTATGCGCGTCGCCGCCGGATTCGCCATACAGCAAGACGACCTGCGGCCCCTCAGGCGCCGCCAACAGCCGGCGGACTACGTGGCCGGCGGAAGCCGCCACGCTAGAACCTGCAGAACTCATGGACGTCAATGACAAAGACGACCGCTCCGCCGACCGGCACCTTCACCGGACTCGGCACAAACGCCCCCGGAGGCGCGCTCTCAAACGGCATGACGTTCACCAGTTGGTCGCGGGCCTGGCAGTTGGCTTGGATGACCGACTTCAATCGAGCCACCTCATGGTCCTCGGTGCCGATCAACAGCGTGGCGTTGCCCTCACGCAAAAAGCCTCCGCTTGAACCGATCACCGTGAACTTGTAGCCGGCCTTGACCAGTTCGTCGGTCAACCGCGCTTTGTCCCGGCTGTGGATCACACAGACGACAAGCTTCATGTGGCCCCAGTATAAAGCCTGGTCCGCAATTTTGCTTCGGGACGCACGACAAAGGCCGGTGGGGTTTCCCACCGGCCTGCAGGTGCCGACCTCGGATCAAGGGTTGACGTTCGGGTCGTTCGGCGTGCTGGACTTCGTTTCCGAGCCCTGCTTGCCTGCTTCTAGGTAAGCCGCCTCCCGCTTCTTCGCATCTTCCAACTCAGCGCCTTTGCCCTGCTTCTTCATCTCTGCGTCGAATTTCTCGGGCGTCGACTGAGCGGCAATGGACTTCGCTTGCTCCGGAGTGACCTCGGTCGGCGCACAGCCGACCAAAGTCACAAGTCCGACAACCGCCAATGCCCAGGCTCTCATTGACCGAGCGCCCACATCGGGTAGTTGATCGTAATGTTCGGGGCCGTGATGCCGAAGTTGCCGGTCGAGGTCGTCCCCAGCGCGCATTCGGCGTTGGTCGGGAACGTCCAGCCAGCAGTCGGGCTGCTCGGGTCGACCCCGAGGTATTCCGACTTGCTCGGCGTCTTGGCCAAGAAGTCGCCAGCGGTGAGGAACTTGGCGTGGCCGTCGGCAAAGCCGATGGAAATGCCGCCCGACGGTGTCTTGCCGGTATCGACCTGGGTGCCATTAGTACGGGCAATGCAGTCGGCCAGCGTGCCCTTCATCAATCGGTAGCGCCAGAACTCCTTGATCGCCATCGGATAGACGTTCACCGACGGGGCGACACCTTCCGAGTCGACCGAGGCGCCAGCCAAGAAAGCAGTCGGCTCCAACGGCAACTCAAGGATCAGGGCGACGTCGGCCACGCTCGGCAGGCCGGTCTGGTTGCCGCCGCGGAACGGATTGCGGAACTGGCGGTTGAACGTCGGGGCCCTCTTATAGGTGTCCAACGAACCGGTGATGCCTCCGTTGAGAACCCACCCGTAAACCAACTGGCCGTTGTTCGCCCACTGCGTGGGGTCTTTCAAGCGCATCGGGTTCTCGAAGATCTGGATGTTCTTGATGTAGGGCATCACCCACTTCTGCCAGGAGAAATGGTTGACGCGGTAGAAAAACTTGCCGGTCGTGCATCCAACTCCCGAACCGTTCGTGGGAAATGGGTTGCTGTTCAAGTCCGGGTTCAGCGACGACTTGTCCACACAGTCATCGTTGCGTGGAAAAGTGTCGTCGTTGTCGCCCATGTAAATCTGGACACCGACGGCAAGCTGCTTGACGTTGGAAAGTCCCGAGGTCTTCTTTGCGGCGACCTTGGCCTGGGCAAACACAGGAAACAGAATCGCGGCCAAGATCGCGATGATCGCGATGACCACGAGAAGTTCAATGAGGGTGAACGCTTTTTTCATAGAATAGCTCCGCGCTACGGGCGCAAACACGAAAACGAACGAAGCATATTTGGTCCCCTGACATTAATGCAATGTTAAGAAAGGGTTGACGGACCTAACACCCTGTGCCAGTCTGGAACTCTTACCAGACTCTAGGCCGTGTTATTCATCCGATCGTAGAGCAGTTGGAGCGGCTCACCACCGTCGATCCCCTCCCGCAACCAAGAGCCACCCCAAAGAATGTCGATCGGCATCAAGTCGTTCTCGTACTCGTAGGGCGGCGACAGCCACAGGAAGTCGTCCGGCCACAGCCGCTTGATGGTGTGGAGCAGCGCCACCGTCGTCCTGACAGGCTTGAATGCGGACGGGTCGGTCACGTGGACAAAGCAACCTTGACAGACTTGTCCCGCGAACTTCTGGAAGGTCGGCTGGAACTGGACGGGCCTCAAGACCACTCCGGGTAGCGCAAGACCTTTCAGTTCGTCAGCCAGTCGCCAGCCGTCTATGAAGGGGGCTCCGAAGATTTCGAACGGACGGGTCGTGCCCCTGCCCTCGCTCAGCTGTGTCCCCTCTAGAAGACACTGTCCTGGATAGACGAGAGCGGTATCCGGTGTCGGCATGTTGGGGCTCGGCATAGCCCAGGGCAGGCCGGTGCCGCCAAATCGGTCACGACGATCCCAGCCTTCGGTGTCGACGACATCGAGGTCCGCTCCCGGCACATGACGATCCACAAGATGCCGACCCACCTCACCCACGGTCATCCCATGCCGGACCGGCAAGGGATAGAGGCCGACAAAGCTAGCGTAAGCCGAGTCGGCCCCGGGCCCCTCGATCGTCACGCCGTCAATCGGGTTCGGCCGGTCCAGCACCAAGACTGGAACACCGTCGTCTCGACAAGCTTCGAGGCACAGGGCCAGTGTCCAAATGAACGTGTAATAACGGGCACCGACATCCTGCACGTCGAACACCAACACATCAAGACCCTCCAGCATCGCCGGGGTCGGCTTGCGGTGCTCACCA
>JAFDWT010000102.1 GCA_018268335.1 Armatimonadota bacterium
TCCTTGGGCAAATAGACCGTGATCTGCTTGCCGTCGGCGACGATGGTCTTCTCCGGCGTGATGATTCGCGCCTTGTCGGGCTTGGCAAGGCTGATCTGGTACTCCGAAGCAGCACCGCCCAGTTCGCGGACGGAGAACTTCACGTCGAGACCTTGAGCGGACTCCAGGGCTTTGTCGAATTTGTCAAGAGCGGACGCGATGCGGACGTTGGCGGTCACGACGGCGGCAAGGCCGGCGGCGACGCACGTCGCGGTCAAAATGGCTTTGTTCTTCACTTGCATATCCCCCACAACAGTCAAGAAGGAGCGTGGTCCCCTCGGCCTTGTTCTATTCTAGCGCGGTCCTGCCCGCTTGGACCGACTACAATCGCTGCGGATGCGCCTGCCAGCTGCTTTTTGGGTGATCGCCGCACTGTTCGCCTGCCTGTGCGCCGTATACAACGCCAAGACGCCGTACCGGCACGCGGGTGTCCTCGTCTATCAGCGAGGTCATGTCCCCGACGTCGGCGCACCCGACGAGCGGCAGCATGCCAACTACGTGCGGCACATCATGGACGGCAAGGGCTTCCCGGTCCTCGACCCCGCCGACCCGCAGCTAGAGGATAACTACCAAAGCCACCAACCTCCCCTCTACTACGTGCTGACAGCCGGATGGTGCAAGATCACCGGCGCCGACCCGACGAGCCCGGACTCCGGTTTCATGGCCCGGTTTCCCAATTTGCTGATCGGCTTGCTGACGCTGTTTGGTGTCTTCAAAGCTGTCCGTTGGGGATTGGGCGATGACAACGTCGCTCTGGCCGCCACCGCATTCGCCGGGCTGTTGCCCATGAACATCGCCCTCCATGCGGCGGTGACCAACGACCCGCTCCTCTATAGTCTGTGCACGTGGTGCCTGGCCTTTGTCGCCAAGGGCATGGGGGGCAGCCAAACTCGTGGCGTGTGGGTCGCTGCCGGACTCTGTGCTGGTGCGGCGGTGCTGACCAAGACGACCGGCATCGTCCTTTTGCCAATTCTGCTCGCCGCGTCGTTCTTGGCCTATCGCAGCCCGAGCCGGGGCAAGGCGCTGGGCTGGATGTGGTCCTGTCTCCTCGCCCTCGGCGTGGCATTACCTTGGTTGGCCCGGAACAAGGCGGTCTATGGCGATTACTTCGCCGTCAGCGTCTTCAACTTGGCGTTCAAGAACTCGCCGCAGGCCAGCATGTTCATCGGCGAACTCGGGCCCGTGGCGTACTGGTCGCAATGGGTGTTGTGGTGGACGTCGCGGAGCCTGGTCGGTGTCTTCGGCTATATGGACATTTTCATCAACGAGGTGGCGGGCAAGGAGGGCTCGGCGATGTTCTATGTGCTCGTCTTCGCCTTGCTGGGCATCGTCGCTGCTGGTGCGGTTCTTTCGCTGGCCAAGTCCAAGGCGCGAAAGGACGAGGATGTGGACGAAGAGGGCCCGAAAGCCGACCCACGTACTTTCCACTTGCTAAACGCCCTGATGGCGACTCTTGTCATCGTGCTGTTTATTCGGTTCAACCTGCAGTACTTCCAAGGACAAGCCAGATACCTTCTTCCGGCCCTGTTGCCGCTGGCGACGGTGTTCGGCCTCGGCGTGGTCTACTGGAGCGGCACCAAGGCCAAGTTCGGCTGGGTCGGCGGCACGGTGTTTCTGCTAGCTTTGAACGCCTTTGCACTGGCTTCGCTCGTCCAAGGGTTCGAAGTGAGGCTGGCGGGTGCGTGACCTGATGGGTCCTGCCAGTAACACGCGCCGAGGCTCGGCGCGTCATTGAGGTCAGTGGTGTCGGCGATCTACGAACCGGGAAAGAGCCTGCCTTTCGACGAAGACTTGCGTCTCGTCGAGCGCGCCACTGCGGGTGACGAAGAGGCCTTCCAGGCCCTCTACGAGCGCTACCACGACAAGGTGTTCGCCATCGCCCGGGGCATCCTGCTCGACCACGAAGAGGCCGCCGACGCCGTCCAAGAGATTTTCACCCTGGTCTACCGACATCTGGCTCGGTTTGACCGACGCTCCAAGTTCAGCACCTGGCTCTTTCGGATCGCTGTCAACCGTAGCATCCAGCAGGCGCGGCGTGGCCGTTCTCGCCGCCATCAAGTGCCTCTGACCGAGGCTTACGACAAGGCGGAAGAAGCTCCCGAGATCGAGGCCGACGACCCCGCCATTGCCGCGGCCATGGCCAAGCTCCACCCGGCCGACCGCGCCCTTCTGACCCTGTTTTATTGGGACGAATTGAGCCTGCAGGAAATCGCCGAGAGCCTTGGCTGCAGCGCCAACGCCGCCAAGACCCGGCTGTTCCGTGCCCGCGAGCGGTTCCGCGCCTTCTACGAGGAGGAGAAGCCATGAAGCTGCCTCCAGCGATCGACGCGGCAATGTGGGAGCTCGCCGAAACCGGCGACCAAGCGGCACTGGACGCCTTTGTCAGCCGCTATCCGGAGTACCAAGCCGAAATGGCCCAGCGCGTCCGAATGGTGCACGGCCTGAAGAACCTGAAGCCCAGTGCCAAAGCCCAGGGTCGGTTCGTTCCCGTCTCCGACCCGCTGCCGATGCCGACACAGAACCGGTGGGCGCTGCCGGTGGCAGCCACGCTCGTCCTGGGCTCCTTGGTCTTTGCGACGGTGTCGTTCACCAGGTGGCTCGACAGCCAGCACAAACCGGAGATACCTATCGTCCAAGAAAACCCGCCGCTCAAAGTCAAGCCCCAACCGATCGACCAGCGGGAGCCCGACGACCCCAGGGTCAAGAAGGAACTGACGGCAGGCGGCAACGGCCAAGCACAGCAACCCGAAGCACCAAAGACCCCTTGGGACGTTCCCGTCACCCTGGTCAGCGACAGGGCCAACCTGGCCGCGACTTTGCGCGAACTAGCCCTCCAAGCTGGGGTTACCCTGGACATCGCTCCCGGCATGCCAGAAGTCGATATTCAGGTGGACTACCGCAACCAGCCGGCGATGTTGGTTTTGAAAGACATGGGCAAGAACTTTGGCTTCTCGGTCTTGATCCAGACACAGAACACAGCTCTCGTTGTTCCGGCTGTCGATCCGCGGGCACCTGCACCGGAGAGCATCAGCGGCAAGTCGGCGGTCGCCCAAAACGTGCCTGCCGAAGATGGCAAGACGCCATAGTTTCTTGGTGCCAACTATATTTTCGACTACAATGGCGTCTAGCTTGGCGACCCGACGTCGCTGTTCTTAAGGCCAAGCGGAGAGCCATGAAACGTGCCTTTACCCTTATCGAACTCCTTGTTGTGATCGCGATCATTGCGATCCTCGCCGCCATTCTGTTCCCGGTGTTCGCCCAAGCAAAAGAAGCCGCCAAGAAAGCAGCTGGCTTGACACAGATGCGCCAGCTCGGTCTCGCGGTGCAGATGTATGCTGCCGACTACGACGACACCTTTGTCCCGTCAACGAACTACGATGCCGACACCGCCGACCCGGCCCGCATCTGGACGACGTCGATGTACAGCTACGTCAAGAACAAGAACATCTTTGTGGCACCCGGATCCAACACGAGCCAGTACGCTGACGGCTGGGGTAACCGCGGCTTGCAGAGCGTCGGCTACAACGGTGCCACCGCGATCGACACCAGCGTTGACGGCTGTGCGTCGGGAGCCCTTCAATTTGGGTGCGAGGGCTTCACCTCCGCCGTCACGTTGAGCGCAATGGACGCTCCCGCAGACGTCGCCCTTTTTGCCAACACTCCCGACGGGCCGACCGCGAACAAGTACCGCGGCTATGTGTTCTCGCCGGACAACGGCACCCGGTACCAGGGGCTCACACTCACCGATCTGAAGGACGCCCGCCCGCTCGCCAGCGACCGTGATCTCGTCGCCGAACTCGGCGGCACGCTGAGCCCGGCGCAGATGAAGCCCATCTATGCCCGCTACTCCAAGACTGGCCACGATGACGGCTCGACGCCGATCATCTTCGGTGACAGCCACGCCAAGTCGACCAACGTCAAGGCGATCCAAGCGGCGAAGAGCAACATTATCTGGCGCTTCCGCTAAGATTGAGCGTCGATTCTCCCTGCCCTGGTCGCTATACTAGGGCAGGGAGCAGGAGGCGACCATGGCAGAAGCACAGCGTAGTAGCGATCTCAAAGAAGTTTTCGTCCAGCGCGCCATCTTGGCAGGAGTGCCTGGCATCATCGGGGTCGGGATCGGCATTGTGATCCTGGCGTACTTCCAGATTTGGCTTGTGCTTGGCCTGATGATCCTGGCCGCCAGTATCGCGGCGATCGTCTATGCCGTCGTCCAGTACCGCAAGACCAAGGACATCCCCGACTTCAGCCTGGATTGTCCGTATTGCAGCAAGAAGAACCACTTGGTCGAACAACCGATGTCGGACATCCGGTGTGTCCACTGCAATCGCATGGTGCCGATCTTTGAGGGCCGGATGCTCCGCGTCTTCCAAGTGCGCTGCGGCTTCTGCAACACCCTGAATTTTTACAGCGAGAAGAGCACCGGACTGATTTGCGAAGAGTGCGACCGGGTGATCCCCATCGCTACCGACGACGAGTCGGGCCCCAGCAAGGCCTTTTCGACATATGCCGCCCGCGACGACAACTCCGCTTATGACCTGACCCTGAACGAGGCCGGCACCAAGCACGAAGAAGTCATCAACTGCCTGCAACACATGCTGGCCCTGAACCGCAACCAAGTGAAACAGATCCTTGACGAATTGCCGGTCGTCCTGCTCAGCGGCATTCCGCGCAAGAAGGCGGAGATGCTGAAGGCGCAGCTGGAGACCCACGGCGCCTACGCCTCGTTCACTGAGACGAAGCAGTAAGCCGGTTAACCTAGTAGGTTCGCCCCAGGTCCGGGTATCGTGCCACGGAACGGACGCCCGAGGGCCTATTGGAGGCCCTCTCTTTTTGGATGAGACTTGGGGCCGTCCGACAGGTATTGGACCGAGCATGGAGATCCGATCGATGACGACCTTGTCCCGTAACCAGCGCACCGGCATGAAGCCGCTCGCCTGGCTTTTTTCTCTTCTTCTGACGCTCTTCGCCCCTGCGCTGGCCTTTGCCGGTGAAGGCGACGTGAAGCTGGTCTTCTCCCAAGGAGACAAGACGATGCTTTATATCTCGCTCGTTTTGGGCGTGGGCGCGATCGCCGTCGCATTCTACATTCGAGCCAAGATCTTGGCTTTGTCGCCAGGCGACGAGAAGATGCAGGAAGTCGGCAAGGCCATCCGCGAGGGTGCTTTGGCTTACCTGCAACAGCAGGCAAAGCTGATGCTGGTCTTCATCGCTGTCTTGTCGGTTCTCCTATTCGGTATGTACCAGCCGACATTCGGTGCCAACATCGCCGGCCTGATGGTCGTCTGTTTCATCCTCGGCGTCGCGGCCTCCTACATCGCCGGCTATGTCGGCATGGACTCGGCGGTCAACGGCAACATGCGCACGGCCCATGCGGCGCTGACCAGCTACAAGAACTCGCTGGAGACTGCTTTTCTCAGCGGTGCCATCGCCGGTCTTCTCACCGTCGGCCTCGGCCTGATCGGTGCCACCGCAATCTTCCTTCTCTTCGGTTCGGACGCGACCAAGCTCCTAGTTGGCTTCGGCTTTGGCGGCTCGCTGGCCGCCCTCTTCATGAGGGTCGGCGGCGGTATCTACACCAAGGCCGCTGACGTCGGCGCCGACCTGGTCGG
>JAFDWT010000103.1 GCA_018268335.1 Armatimonadota bacterium
ATCAGCGCAGGGGCCTTGCGGGTGAAAAAGGAGTGGCAGTCATTGGAGGAGCTGGTCGGAAGCGCGCTGGCCCGGACCGAGACCCTGTTGGCTGGACACTCGGTCCACGTCGACCTTGCGCCAGACTTGCCGTTGATGGAGTTGGACGGAGTCCTGGTCGAGCAGGTTTTTGTGAACCTTCTAGAGAACGCCTCGCGGCACACATCGCCGGGCACCAGCGTCTGGATCGACGCCCGGCCAGTCGGGCAGGCTGTCCGAATCGCGTTCTCAAACGACGGCCCAACTCTCACGCAGCATGAAATCGCCAACGTCTTCGAGAAGTTTTCTCAAGGCAATCAGGCCAGCGGCGGATCAGGGCTTGGCTTAGCGATCTGCAAGGCGATCGTCGAAGCCCATGGCGGCACGATCAGCGCCGAGCCAAGGGAAAGCCAGGGTGTCCGGTTCCTCATCGACCTGCCCGCTAGTAAAGGCGCACCGGAGGTGCCCGTTGGCTGAGCCCATGCGGATCGTCGTCATCGAGGACGAGCGGGCGATATCCCGCCTCATCAGAACTGGCTATGGCCGTGACGAGGCTGAGGTGCTCGACGCCACCACCGGCGAGGCCGGAATGCAACTGGTGGCCAAGGCGAACCCAGATGTCGTGCTCCTGGACCTTGGCCTCCCCGACATGGACGGCCAGGAAGTCTGCCGCAGGCTGCGCGAGTGGACCGACGTGCCGATCATCGTGGTCTCAGCCCGCGGGAAAGAGGACGACAAGGTGCTCGCCCTCGACAACGGGGCCGACGACTACATGACCAAGCCTTTCGGTCTCAACGAATTGCAGGCCCGAGTGCGGGCCTCGTTGCGCCACTCCCTCCGCCGCAAAGCGGCTGAGCCAGAGCCGGTCTTCCGGTCTGGCGACATTGAAGTTGACCTCCAGGCCCGCGTCGTGCGCCTAACTGGAGAGGAGGTCCGTCTGACTGCCACTGAGTACAAACTGCTCGCCATGCTCGTCCGGCATGCCGGCATGGTCTTGACCCACAAGCAGATCCTCGAGGAAGTTTGGGGCCCCGCCTATGTCGACGAACTGCACTACCTTCGGGTCTACATGGGCCAGCTACGCCACAAACTCGAACCCGACCCCACGCGCCCAAGGCTCTTACGGACAGAAAGCGGTGTCGGCTATCGGCTGATGGCCGAATAGCAGTTCCCGCGCGGTCGCTCAGACTCAAGAGTTCGTCAAGACCAGGCTCCCCTTCCATGGTGTGCGGTTAACTTCCCAATGCAGGAGACTTCTGCCACATGAGACTGCAATACGACCACCAGAGCCATCCCCACGTTGAGGAACGCAAGAAGACGGGACCGGTGAAGCAAAAGGGGCGCAACCAAGGCGAACACCTAGACACCAACGCCAAAGTGGCGATCATCCTGACCAAGACAGTCGGCACCATGTGGTGTGCTTACTTCTTCACCGGGTTGGCGCTGGTCGCTTTGCCCGACGCGATCAAGTCCGGCAACATGATCACCATTGTGCAATGGGTGAGCCAAACGTTCATCCAGCTTGTGATGCTCAGCGTCATCATGGTCGGGCAGAACATCCTGGGCCAGGCGGCGGACAAACGCGCGGAGATGACCTACAAAGACGCCGAGGCCACGTTCCACGAGGCATGCGAGATTCAGAAGCACCTGAAGGAGCAAGACGACGCCATCAACGCCATCCTTGACCGCCTGGAAAGGCTAGACCAGACTCCATCGAAATAGAAAAGGCGCCCCCGCACCTCGTTGTGCAGGGACGCCAATATTGACTTGTCAGCCTGAAAGTCAGGCTTTCTTGCGGCGGCGGTACGCAGCAATCGCGCCGAGACCGAGCAGGCCCATGGTCGTCGGCTCCGGAACGGACTTGACATCCCAGCCTATTCCGTCACCAGCCATGACCTCCTCGTTCGAGTAGTTGATCAGCTGGCCCGATGTGCCGAATGCGTCTTGGACGTGCGGATTGGCGTCGCTGGCCCAGTCAGCATAGTCGCCGCCAAACAAACCGTTATTGTAATCTCGTACCTTGGTCACACCATTGTCGTAGGAAAGGTAGTTCCCCACAGAGTTGGAGTTCAGGTTCGTCCGTACGCCAGCAGCAGAATATCGGAACAAGTCGGCAGCACCCACAAAGGTATTGATAAAGCCAGAGCCGATCAGCGAGGCTGGCCCACCAATGCCCATGGACTCATCAATCTCGTGCTGGGCGACAGCATGTAGATCGTATTTGCCAACCTGTGCCCCCTGAGAGCGCGTGAAGCAAAGACTGGCGTTCAGGGAAATGTAACAGTCAAAGCCGTTCCCATCGGAACCGATCGACTGTCCAAGGGCACGGATTTGTGCACGGGTCAATGCGACGCCTCGAGCCCCAAAGGGGTTGCCACCCGGAAGACTGGCTACGGCAGTGTTGTCCAACGCCGACTTAGCATCTGCAGCGAGCAACGACTTAAACGCGCCGTAAGTAAAACCGAAAAGACTTTGGCTGCTACCTCCCAAGCCAGAGTTCACGTTAGTAAACTTGAGATTGACTGTCACATTGTCAGTGTATCGGCCAGAAATGTCGTTCAGGGCGTCCTGGATCGTGGCCTGTTGGTCAGCGCTGAATCCGACGAACGTGGGGTTGAAGACAAGCCCAGCGGCGAAAGCGCCGGAGGACAAAGCGGAGGCACCGAGCACGAAAAACGCTGAACGGAGGGCCTTTGATAAGCACGGAGAGTTCATAGTTGCGATCCTAGCTTGGAGCAACTTCACAAAATTGACTCCAAAGCAATTCGGGTTCATTAAATAACAATGAACGAACCTTTTCGTGCAATCGACCGAAATAACGGCCTACTTACCAGCAAATACTGGCCACTATGCCATGGCAATACTGCTGGGACAATCCATAGTCCTTTATAGATCCTCATTCCAAAATATAGTGGGTGCTGGCCTTCGCCAGCACCCACTAATAAGTTTCAGAGAATTGATTTGCTCTTAGGCTTTCTTGCGTCGCTTGGCGAACGCCGCGACACCCAGGCCGAGCAGGGCCATGGTCGACGGCTCGGGCACAGCCTTGACGTCCCAGCCGACGGCATCGCCGACCGAGATTTCCGGAGTGCCATAGTTGACCAGCGTGTTTGGCGTCGCAAAGGCGTCTTGGACGTTCGGGCCACTGCCTGCCCAGTCAGCGTAGTCGCCACCGTTGTTGCCATTGTTGAAGCTGCGGATGTTGGTCACGCCGCCATCAACTGAGAAATAGTTGCCGACTGAGTTGGTGCTCAGAGTCGACCGGACGCCAGCGCCTGTCCAGCGGAAAAGATCCTCGACACCAACCCGAGTCGTCGAACCGATGCGAGATCCAGGCCCGCCGATTCCCATGGCTTCGTCGGCCTCGTGCTGGGCGACAGCGTGCAGGTCATATTTGTTAGCCTGCGGGCCTACCGACCGCGTGAAGCAAATGCCAGCGTTCAGGAAGAGCGTGGCGTCGAAGCCATCCGGCGTTGCCCCCACGTTGTAGCCCAGCGCACGGGCGCTGGCCCACGTCATATTGACCTTTTTCTCGGCACCAGTTGCGTCCAAGAATGGCATAGCTGCGGCCAACGATGCGACCGCCGTATTGTCCAAAGCCGACTTCTTGTCGGCCGTCAAAGCCGCCTTGACGTTGGCATAGCTGTCGACAGCAAGCCAAGTGCTGCTGCCACCCAGGCCACTGCCAGAGTTCAGAATCTGCAGCTTGACTGTCACGTTGTCGGTGTAAATGCCCTTCAGTTCGGCCAACGCAGCGTTTATGGTGGCTTTCTGATCCGCACTAAAGTCGGCGGCCGAGCCGTCGTTGCCAAACGTGACGCTGAAATCAAGCGCGTGGGCGTTGGCCGCCAGGGCCAATCCGGTGCCCGCAACGAACGCACAGCGGAAGCATCGAGAGAATCTCTTGGAATTCATGTCTGTTACCGTCTCCTAGCAATCACGGGGCTCCGAAGCTCGACGACTGGCACATCGGTCAACCAAATCTGCATCTAACAACGGCCCCACATCAAGAGCCGACTGAACATGGCCAATCACGAGTCGCACGGCCCCCCGTACAACTGACATCGTAGATTCTAACAGGTTTTTTTCCAGATCGCCGGAATTGGCACCTGTATTTTTGCCGGATTGACTTCCATTTGACACTCCTATAACATCCAGCCAGATTGATGAACCGAAGTCAATTGCCGCTAATCTGAATCCGATCACAGGACGCGCAGCGAAAAATCGGGCAGAATCCAAGAATGTCCAGCCGAATCGTGCTTGCCGGCCTCCTCGCCACCGCCATAGCCCTCGCCGGATGCGGCAACGAAGCGGCCGCGCCCAAGGGACCGGAATCGTCCGCCTCCGCAACCAACGGCAATAAACTCAAGCTGGCCTTCATCACCAACAACGCCTCTGACTTTTGGACCATCGCTCGCAAAGGCGTGGAGAAGGCTGAAAAAGAGATGCCCAATGTCAAAGTCGAGTTCCTCATTCCTGGCGACGGTTCGGCCACGGAGCAGAAGCGCCTGATCGACGACCAATTGGCCAAGGGAATCGACGGCATCGCGATCAGCCCGAATGACGCGGCAAACGCCACGGAGACTCTCAACAAGGTAGCCAAACAAGCCATCCTGGTCACCCAAGACAGCGACGCGCCAAAGAGCGACCGCGCCGCCTACGTCGGCACGGACAACAAGGCAGCCGGCGTCCAAGCGGGCGAAGAATTGAAGAAGGCTCTGCCCAACGGCGGAAAGGTCATGGTCTTCGTTGGCAAGATGGACGTCCAGAACGCCCAAGACCGCGTCGCCGGTCTGCGCGAAGCCGTGGCCGGAACCAAGATCGAGATCATCGACGTCCGCACCGACGACACCGACCACGCCCGTGCCAAGGCCAACGTGGCGGACACCTTGGTCAAGTATCCCGACATCGCCGGACTCGTCGGCATTTGGAGCTACAACGGCCCCGCGATCCTGAACGCCGTCAAGGAAGCCAACATGGTCGGGAAGGTCAAGATCGTTTGCTTCGACGAAGAGGACGACACCCTCGCTGGCGTCAAGGACGGCTCCATCGAGGCGACGATCGTCCAGCAGCCGTTCGAGTTCGGATACCAGTCCGTCAAGGTCATGGCTGCTCTCAAGGAAGGCAAAAAGGACGTGGTCCCCGCTAACAAGCTCATGATCGTCCCCACCCAGGTGATCGACAAGGCCGGTGTCGACGCCTTTGCTGCCAAGCTCAAAGAGCTCCGGGGCAAATAAGTCAGCGTGCTACTGGCGTCCGGGATCACCAAGCGCTATCCAGGCGTGACTGCGCTCGACGGGGTGGACTTCTCCATCTCGTCGGGCGAGGTTGTCGGCCTTGTCGGTGAAAACGGCGCGGGCAAATCCACGCTCATCAAGATCCTTGGCGGCTTGGTCCAGCCTGATTCTGGCCAGGTCGTGATGGAGGGACGTCAGGTCAAAATCGACGGCTCCGCGACAGCCCGGAGGCTCGGGATCGGCGTCATCCACCAAGAACTGAGCGACCTCGACAACCTTGACGTCGCGGGCAACGTGATGCTGGGCCGCGAACCGACGAAATTTGGCTTAATCGACCGCCCGGCCCTGCGAGCCATGGCGCTCCGTGCCCTGGAGCGGCTTGGGATGGGGCAGCTTGTCGACGAACCGCAGTCCAGCCTGTCCATCGGCCAACGGCAGTTGGTCGAGATCGCCAAGGCACTTTCGCTCGAGGCCAAGGTCCTCATCATGGACGAGCCCACCTCCAGCCTGACAGCTGGTGAAACGGAACGCCTGATCGAAGTCGTGCGTGATCTGAGAGCGCAGGGCGTGGCCGTCGTCTACGTCTCGCACCGGCTGAACGAAGTCAAGGAACTTGCCGACCGGGTCGTCGTGTTCCGCGACGGCAAGAACGCAGGCGCGCTCGACAAGGAGCAGATCACCCCCCAAGCGATGGTCCGGCTCATGATCGGTCGCGACGTAGCAGTCGCCAACGAGCACACCCACCTAGCTGGTGCAGCAGTTCTGGAGCTTCAGGCCGTCAGAACGAAGCGATTTCCCAGTCACAGTGTCTCGTTCACCGTCCATAGCGGGGAGATCGTCGGCATAGCTGGTCTTGTCGGGGCGGGGCGGACTGAACTGGCCCAAGCCGTTTGCGGTGTGGATCCCCTTGCTGGTGGCAATGTGCGCCTCGACGGGAAGAGCCTTGGAAACTCAGTGAGGGCGGCTATTTCGGCCGGTCTCTACCTCGCACCGGAGGACAGGCGGCGTACCGGGCTTGTGACCAGGTCCAGCGTCCGCGAGAACACGACACTGCCCGATCTGCCCCACTACGCACGCATCGGGCTCCTTGAGCGAGGGGCCGAAACCCAGACTGCCGCGAAGATGCTCGAAGAACTCAACATCAAGTCGCCCAGCGTCGAGACCACAGTGAGCGGCCTGAGCGGTGGCAACCAGCAGAAAGTGGTCATCGCCAAGTGGTTGGCTATGTCCCCGAGGTGCATCGTCTTTGACGAGCCGACCCGGGGAATCGACGTCGGCGCCCGTGCCGAGATCTACTCGCGGATGCGGGAATTGGCCGATTCCGGTGTAGCGGTCCTCATGGTCAGCAGCGACATGGAAGAAGTCCTCGCCGTCAGCGACCGGGTCTTGGTCATGCACGAGGGCCGGTTAGCTGGCGAACTGCCGCGCGCCGCAGCGACTGAAGAGGCCATCATGGCTCTGGCGGTGGGACATGCCTAAGTTCAAATTCGGGAAGGAGGCGGGGATCTTCCTGCTTCTCGTCGTCCTTTGCGTGGTCGTGACGGTCATGAACCCACGGTTCCTATCGCCGATCAACGTCCAGAACACGGCACGCCTCATCGGCATGTTCGGAATCCTCAGCCTCGGCCTGGCAGTTGTCATCGTCACCGGTGGAATCGACCTCTCAGTCGGCTCCCTCGTGGCGCTTCTGGGCGCCCTGTTGTCGATCGGTTTGGTCGACAAGCACATGTCGCCGGTCGTCGTCGTCGTAGGCGTGCTGCTCGTCGGGGCTGGGTTGGGGCTCGTCCACGGCCTGCTCGTGACGCGGGCCAAGCTCCAGCCGTTCATCGTCACGCTCTGTGGACTTCTCATCTACCGAGGAGCTGCCCGGTTCGTGGCCGAAGACCAGTCCAAGGGTTTTGGCGACTCGGCCGGTTTCATGTGGTTGCACGACCTGGCGGTCGGGAACTTCCTGGGAGTGCCCTGGCCGTTTGTCATCTTTGCCGTCTTCGCCGTCGCTTTAGGGGTGCTCCTGCACAAGTCGGTCTACGGCCGATACCTTTACGCGATTGGCCGCAACCCTGAAGCAGCACGGTACTCGGGCGTCAACGTGAAAAGGGTCGAGACCCTAGCGTATGTTGTCGCCGGCGGGTTCACCGCGGTCGCGGCGATCCTCTTTGCGTTCTACACCAACTCGATCTCGCCTTCCTCGCACGGCAACTTCTATGAGCTCTACGCCATCGCGGCGGCAGTCTTGGGCGGTTTCTCACTCCGTGGCGGAGAGGGCTCGGTAGTCGGTGTGGTGCTGGGCGCCATTTTGCTCCAGATCCTTCAGAATCTGGTCAACCTCTTGGGCATTCCCAGTTCGCTCAATTTCGCCGTAATGGGCGCGGTGATCCTGCTTGGGGTGCTTGCCGACAACCTCGTCCTCCGACGCAAACAGGCTTAGGCTTGCTCGGTCGGTCCGCCGCCGGCGTACTTACTCGCCCCGACGTCCTGGGTGAAGAACTCGATCACGTCGTCGAGACGCTCCGACTCGTCGGTACATGACTTGGTCGCTGACTCCAACATCTGCCGCGTGTTGTCGATGTCGGTTTTGTGCTCAGCGATCTGCCGCTCGAGATCAGCAATTTGCCCTTGGACTTTGGTGCAGTACGCCTCTGTCTGCCCCTTGAGAAGATCCTCATAGGCAGCCAAGGCAGCCAACTTCCGGGTCGCGTCGCTCAGCACGGCGTCGGTGCCGACGCCCATGGCTTTGCCCATGGTTTGCAGCGTCGCCTGGACGGTCTTGCGGCGCACGTCGATCGGCAAGTCGGCGGGAAGGGAGTGGATGACTTCCAGCGCCTGCTCGGCGGTGAACGGAACGACCGGCAGCCCGGCCCGCTGATAGACCGCATTAAAGTCTGGTGCTCCGCCTGGAGCTGGCACGGCTGGCGCAGGCTCGGTTCCCAAGTTGATCTCCTCCAACTTCGGGCCCGGTGTCGAAGCCACGATCTCTTCGACTGTCCGGGGCGTCGGCGTGGGCGTCGTGTAGGTGCTGGCCGGCGATGCCGCCGCCTCGTCTTCCGGAAACTCGGCGAAGAGGGACAGCCCCTTTCTCAGGACGTTCTTGATGCTCATGGATGCTCTTCTATGATGTGATCGGTTGCGAAGTGACCAGGTCTTCGAGCGGCGTCATCGCCTCGATCGCTTCGGTCATGGAGTTGGTCTGGATGACGACTTCGTCAATGTCCGCCAGCACCTGCTCCGGCGAGCGGGCGCGGATTTCGTCGTTGATCAGGCCGAACGTGTCGGCCATGAGCGCCATCTGGTGGCCCAAGTTCGAAAGGATTTCGGCGATCTTGCCGACGTATTCGTGCCGCCGGTTGAGGATCTCCTGCCGCTTCTGCAGGATCGCCTTGGTCGCATAGACCTGTTCGGTCTCCATCCTCTCGGCTAGCTTGGCGTTCTCGTCGTCGTAGTGGCCCTTGATGACGCCCACCACCCCGTCGACCCACTGGTCGGTCGGTTCTATATAGCCGCGTGACGGGCTGGAATAGCTACCGATCGTAGGCGGTCGCTGCACGCGCACGTCGACACGGCTAAGGGTCTTGCGACGGTCCATCGAGAGGTCGCCCGAGATCTCCTGGAGTAGAGAGTCCAGGTACTCGCAGAACCACGCCTCTTTTTGGGCGAACTGGAGGTACTTCTCCAGCAAATAGTCCAACTTGCGCAGGGCCTCGCGGAACCATGGCTGCTCCGACTGCGCCTGGTTTTGGATCTGGTCACGCACGCGCTCCAGACGGTCGAACTGGGTGGAGACGTCAGGACGGACCTGCGGCAGCACCTGTGCCCGCAGAGCCTTGCGCCGAGCGATGACTTCGGCGTCAAACTTCGCGTCGAGCCGTTTGGTGAACCAGGCGCTGTCGGGGACGAACAGCAGGTATGCGACTTCGCCGACGATGCCCACCAGAAGCGGGATAGGGTTGAACGTCGCGATGGAGAGCGCGGCCGCCGTGGCCAGGCCAATGAGGTTGCCGTTTTCCTTGAACGCCTCGGCGTACCGCTGCCGGACACTCCGGTGCGGCGGCCGTGAGGGATCAAAGGGCTGCTGGTCGCTCATCGGAGACGAACCCTAGTATGGACGTTTTCGCTTAAAGCGTGGCGAAACGGTCATGGACCTCAGTCTCGGTGGCGAAGAACTCCGGACTCTTGTGGATGTCGGGCCGCCACGCCAGTCCGCGGGCGATCAGGTCCACGACCTCTTGGATGCGCGCACCGGGCACTGGCTTGCCGTCCGGCCCTCGGTCTCGTCCAAGCAGCCAAAGCGTGTCGCAAACGCGCAGAGCGGACGTGATGTCGTGGGTGACGATGATGAAAGTGCGCATCTCGTCGGCAGCGGCTATCTCGCTGATCAGGTGGCATAAGGCGTCGACTGCGATAGGGTCGAGGCCACTGAAAGGCTCGTCCATCAGCAGGTAGTGCTCGCTGCACATGAACTGCTGGGCGATCGCCACCCGCTGCTTCTGCCCGCCACTCAGTTGGACAGGGTACTTGTCTCCGTGCTCGGCCAGGTCGAAGCGCGAGAGGAGTTCTTTGGCCCTCTCTTCTGGTGAGCCTAAACTCGACCCGCTCAGCCGACCTGCCAGAAGGAGGTTCGACATAACTGTCCGGTTCTGGAACAACGGATAGTCCTGCGCGACGACGCCGACCTGGCCGGCGGCAATAGGCTGCAAGGGGTCTCCGACTTCCACCGTGCCCTCGTCTGGTGTGTTCAGGCCGGCCAACAGGCGGAACAGCTGGGTCTTGCCCATGCCGGACGGCCCGAGCAGACCGACGACTTGGCCCTGGGTCTTCCCGGGTCGGACGATGTTGTCGATCTGCAGGTTCACGTCGCGAAGGATCTTCTTCTCGCCCAAAGTCAGATGCACTCCGGTCGCGCGGAGGACGCACTGGTGCTTTTCGAAATGGTAGTCGCTCACCTTCTCTCCCTCGTCAAGTCGGCATAGGGGCAAACAATCGACCTAGCCAGGCCGATCAGAAAGTCTTGGAGCAAGCCGATCAGCAAGATGAGGATCTGGAGGGCAAAGATGCTCGGCAATTGGAAGTGCTTTTGATAGTTGAGCAGCATGGCCCCGATTCCGCCTTCAGAGCGGTTGATCCCCTCAACCAGAGTGAGCATCAGCCACCCCATCGCGGCGTTCTGGCGCATGACTTCGAACGCCTGGTCTACTGTCCCCAAGACGACGACCTCCCACACGACTCGCCATTCCTTCATCCGCAGCGTGCGGGCGTAGTCGAACCGTGCTTGCGGGATCGACTCAACAACGCTGGCCATTGAGGTCAGGAAGAAGACCGTCATACCAAAAGTCAGGAGCGCGAGCTTGAGTGGATGGCCGCCGCCGACCATCATCGTGAAGACGAGCGTGAAGCCGACCATGCTCAGAAAGCGCATCTTGCTGAGTGCAGCCACTACTGGCCGGAAGAACGGCAAGACCGTCAGGTAGGCGAGCCCAATAGAGATCACCGACGTGATCAGCAGAGCCTCAACGTTGAGCGTGACGCTCGACATCAGTTCTTGGGCCAGGCCGTCCTTCAGCCACAAGGTCTGGAACGCTGAGAAGACTTCGCCAGGCTTAGGCAAGACCTTGTAGGGCGAAAGCGTCCAGACGATCAACAAGACGACCAGTTGGAACACCACCACCAGACGCATTGCGCCCGGAGAGACGAGCCGATTGGGCCGGAAAACGTCTGTGATCCGGCCCGGTCGCTTGGAAGCTGCCTCGGCCACCCGTTATTCTCCGACCGCTCTGATCTTGATTTCGACCCGTCGGTTAGCCGCTCGCCCCGCGTCGGTCGAGTTCGATTCGATCGGCTCGGTCTGGCCATGGGCAAACACCCGGAGACGGCCTTCCATTTGTGAGGGCGCCTGCTGCTCCAGCCACTTCTTGACGGCAAAGGCCCGATCCTCGCTCAGCTTCATGTTCGCCTCGCTGTTGCCCACGCTGTCGGTGTGGCCGTGGATCTCCACAAAGGTGTTGCTGGCGACCAGAAGGTCGTTCAGCAACTTCTTCAGTTCCTGCCCTGCATTGCCGGTAAAGGCAGCGCGGCCGGTCTCGAAGGTGATCTTCCAGTTGCGTCGACCAATCGTCGCGCCCGGCTGAGCCTTCTGATCGACGATGGGCGGACTGACGGGCTTGATGCCCCCTGGATTGGGGTTCACCGCACTAGCAAGCGCCACCACGTACTGCGTGTCGATCGCCTCGGCTGGCGGCGGATAGTGCGGCATCAGGTTCGGATATTGCGACTTGGCAATATCACCAAAGACCGTATACGTCGCTTGCACGACGTTCTGAGATCCTGGCACAAGGCCGAAAATCTGAAGCTCTTCGGCGAGCGTGACCACGCTCGAGCCGCCGAGTTCAACGTCGAGCCCTTGACGGTCCTTCTGCGTCACGCCCTTGTAGTACTTTTCCCAATAGGAGCCGTCGGCTCCCTGCTCGTTGTAGACGACCGCACTGATGTCAGCCGCCTTCCGAAGGGCGTCGGGGTTGCCCCGGACCGCTTCGTTGCCCAGGAGCACCGCCTTGATCAGGCCCTGCACCGTCTCCTTGTTCGCCTTCATCCACTTGTCGATGCCGATGATCACGCATGGCATCTGCGAGGCGTATTCCTTAGTCGAAACGATGGAAACGATGCCGCCCTTCTTCTCGGCGACAGTGACGTCAGCCGGGGTCCAGGTGGCCACGGACTGCACGGTGATGCGCTTCTTTTCGCCCGTCAACTTGCCGTTGCGGACGACCGGTCGCTCTTCGCTGTAGCCGGCGATGTACTTTTCAGCAGCGTCGACATAGTCGTTGGCCGCCACCCAGTTCATGGCGTCTGGGTCGTAGGTTTTCTCGTCGGGGTTGGTCTTGAGGCCATTGTCACCCAGCCACTTCTGGACGATGTTCCAGTCGCCGTCGCGGAGGTAAGCGGCGCAGACGCCACCCATGGCCGACCGCGGGTTCTTCTTCCACTCTGGGGGCCCCATGAACTTGTCTTCGCCATGTGAGAACCCAGCGACGCCGACGATCTTGGCCTTATATTCCGGCCCGAGTTTGCCCAAGGCGTCGTTCAGGCCGGCGAGGAACGCTGCACCGCCGTCGCCCATGATCGTCACGAAGTGGGCGCCGTTCTTGGGGTCGGGGTTGCCTTTGCTCAGTTCAGTCGCAAAGGTCACCAGGGCCTCCTGCATCTTGCTGACGTCGTCTTGGCGGGTGAACTTGACGCTGATGCCTTGCCCCGCCATCAGGCTTCCCTTCGTGGTCTCCTTGCCGCCGTTGGCGAACATCAATCCCATCTGGGCGTTCCAGGCCCAGTGCAGCCATCGGACTTCTTTTCCGGTGCCGACAGGGGCGTCCGATGGCATGCCGATGTTGGAGACGGTCACCTCGCCCGACGGAGTGAAGTTGACCAGTTCTGCCTTTGTGGGGACGACAGATTCCTTGCCGACTGCCCCCGGCAGCACGCCCGACTTGTTCAGCACCTGATAACCCCCGAACAAGATCCCGATGACGATGATGAGGATGGCAATTTTGCCGGCTGGTTTTATTCTCACAGAGTCAATCCTGGCCCGTAGGGCTACTAGTCATCAAGTATGCCCGCCTGGCCCGCCAAATTGGAAATATCCATGAAAAGCCTACCGGGTTACGCACCTAGGACTTAGTGTTCTGCCTGCGCGTTTTCGACCCCTTGTCCACAATTGGAGTTCTTACCGCCGAGACATGAAGACCCTGGTGTTCTCTAGGACGACACGGACAAAGACCGCCGGATATTCGCAGTACTTCTCCGTGCCGAACGGCTCGACGCCGGCAGGCACTGCGTGATAGCGCTCGCGCCAGAAGCCGCCTTTGGCCATCCTCGCGACCGCACGGGCCGATTCGAGCAGCCGCCTGTCCGCACCCATCCGCTTGCAAGCTAACGCCTCCACGTACCAAGTCCTTCCCATGGCAGCGACGTCGTTTGTGTAGGGTGGCGTTCCAGAGAACGGCACGACCTCATGCTCCCAGTCCTCATAGGTTTTAGGCTTGGTCGCTGTAATCGTCGGCATCCCGCCTGGCCACCAGCCCTTATCGCCTACCAACTTGGGCCAAACCGTCTTCGCCTGTTTGTCGGTAGCCACTCCTAAACCGACGGCCGCCCAGTTGGTGTCGGTCAAGCCGTGGGCGTCAACCAGGCCTCTTTCACGGTGGATGTATTCGGCGAAGTGGTCGCGGACCCAGAACTTCTGGCGGAAAGACGACGCCAATCGAGAGCCCGCGGTCTGCCAAGCCGCCGCGCTACGTGAGTCTCCCAGAGCGGCATGCATCTTGGCTAGACGCTTGAACGCGAACGCGCCATAACACTGCGTCATGCCGTCCCAGCCGTCCCGCGGCGGCCGCTCGGTATAGAAGCCGGAACCAGACAGCAGACCACTGGACGACACCTGCGACATGAGATAGGCCCCGGCCTCGTCGATCGAGCCGATCCGTGACCGTAACCACTTCTTGTCTTTGGTCGCATCGAAGATCTCGGCTGCCGTTAGTAAGTGGCAGATCGGCCCCAAGACGCTGAGCGGGTTCGACTTCAGCTCCCAATGCGTGAACAGGCCGAACCACTTCTTGGTCACCTGGCTACCCGGCGGCGCCGACGGTCGGACAGGAGGTTTGTATTCAAACACATCGTCGGGCCACTTCATGCCCCTCAAGAACGCCCCATCGTTCTTTGTGTCGCCAGAAAAGATGGCGAACGGAATGTTCCCGTCCTTCCGCTGAGAGGCGCAGACAAAGTCAAAGTAGTCGATCGCGGTCTGCTTCTTGCCGATGAGCAAGTAGGCACCGGCCATCTGCCAAGAGTCCAGTCCCGGCCAAGTCGTGTCATTGCCATAGCCGCCCCCGTCGGCGTTGATCGTGAAGTGGCCCGGATAGACCTTCTCGGTGGCAGCGGGCAGCAGGTTGCTGTTGACCGCCGCAGAAAACCCGTCGCGCACCACCGAGTCTCGGACTTGTTCGGTGAGATGCCTCAGGTGCGCAGCTTGAGCGTCGATTTGACCTAATAAGAGGGCTGCCAAAACCATGCGTGCATTATGCGAATCGTCGCAAATCCGCTCTACAGCGCCGTACGACAAACAAACAAGAAAAAAGGGCGTTGCCAAACTAGACCGGCAACGCCTGACTCATCCCAAAGGCAAGGAGAAACGTGCGTTCACAAAATCGATGTACTGGCTGTCTATCCCCCGCCAAGAGGAGCCCGGCCCATCTTCGCCCTCTCGGCGTTGATCTTGGCGGCCTCCTCCGGATGGGTCTTGGCCCATTCGGCTTGGCTAGAGAGTCGCTTTTCGCCACCCGCCTTCATCGCGCTGCCGACCTTGTTCCAGTCTTTTTCTGTCATTGGCGGAGAGTTCTTGATCGAATCGATCTCCTTTTTGGACATGCCCTCGTCCCCACAACCGGCCAACGGCACAACCACGACGACGCCGAGCACGGCACACCACAGACTCAATCTCTTGTTCATGTTCAAATTGACCATCAGCGGTCGATGGTTCCCCGCACTGCACCAAAGGGCAGCGCGGGGAACCGTTCTTCTTAGTTGGTGTTCGGTCGCAGGCAGTCCCACATGTTCTTGCCTGGGTTGTTGTCCGGGTCGGGGTTGGTGGCCGTGATGACCATGACCTTGGCGTGCGTGTCAACGAACGAGAAGTTCGACTTGTTCTTGCCGGTCTGGCTGACAGCACCGTTGCCGCCTTGCGGAGACTTATCGTCGATCGCGCGCAGGCCGTTGGGCATTTGCGCGCCGCCGCACCAGTCAAGGTCATAGACGTCCGAGCCGTCAGTCGCCGGAACGGCTTCAAAGATGCCGCCGCATTGGAACTGGATCTGGTTGCCAGGACCGTTGCCGCTCCACTTCAGCGCGTCACCGTTGAACTTCACCGCAAAAGCGATGGAGCTTGACGGGTTGGTCACCTGGGTCTGCGCCAACGAAGCCAAATCGAGCTCGCCACCGTTCTCACCGTTGATCTGCGCGTACGGGGCCATGATGCCGCGGAGTTTGCAGTTCGGGGCGTCCGTGTAGGAGTCAGCGAAGCAGCGACCCTGCCAGGACGACGGAGCAACGCCGATGAAGTTGACCGCTGCGGCAGCCGTCGGTGCAGTGAATCCGTTGAAGCCGTAGGAAACGGTCAATCCCATCCAGTCTCCCCAACTTCCGCCGGCCGAGTTGGTCTCCAGCGGACTGCGCATCAAGGCGAACGACTTCATGTACGGCTGGACGTTGAACGACCAGCTGAGCGAGGCACTTCCCCATGCGGGTGCCCCAGACCAGTCGTGCGGGATACCGTAGGAGTAGCGGTCTTCGTTGTCAGCAGTGTAAAGCAACATCGCGGTGCCGATTTGCTTGATGTTGGACAGGTCTCCCGTGGCCTTGGCGGCTGCCTTCGCTTGGGCAAAAACAGGGAAAAGGATCGCAGCGAGGATCGCAATGATCGCAATGACGACGAGCAGTTCTATAAGGGTGAAACCTCTGCGTTTCATGATAGTTTTCAAGTGCGGGCGGACGTGGTGGAGCCTCGGATGTCAAGGCCACACGGGAAGACGAGGGTCGGGGGGTCGGGCATCTCGCCGCTGATGCTGCGCACCAGCAATGAGACTGCGCTGCGTCCCATGACGACAAGCGGTTGATGGATGGAAGACAAACCGGGTTGGACTTGGTCGCAATACGATGTGGAGTCGAAACCCACGACCGAAAGCTGTCCGGGAACGTTGACGCCGTATTGGTGCGCCAAAGCGATCACTTTGGAGCCGACGTCGTCGTTGGCACCGATGATCGCCGTATGCCGGACACCTGAGGCGAAGTACATGTGCAGTCCGGTCAAATCGGCGCGAATGTCGATGATGTCGGAGTCGTCGACCGACAGGCCACGCTGCTCCATGATCTCGATAAACGCGTCTCGGCGAAAAACACCTTCGACCGACGGATACTCGTTCTCCAGGGCAAAGGCAATGCGGGTGTGACCCAACTCGGCCAGCTTGTCGAGGGCAATGCCGATCCCCTGGTGGTTGTCACAGATGACCGCAGGGAACTTGTTGCCAAACTCACTGGCCGGTGTATGGATCAAGACGAGCGGCACCGAGCACTTCTCCAGCAGCTCTCGGTTGCCACCGGTCAGGTGGGTGCTGTACCAAACGAGTCCGTCGAACCGGCCGTCCGCCATCGCGTCCTCCGGCGTGCTGCCATAGAGCTGCGGGCAAAGCGTCACGGAATAGCCATGGCTGAAAGCACCGTCGACGATGCCGTCCATCAAACAGGAGAAGTACTGCGACGTGCCGGAAAACAGAGGCTTGCCAAAGCCCATGCCGTGCAGAACGCCGATCATCATGGTTTGGCGTTCGCGGAAGAGCGTGGCCAGCACGTTGCGGCGGTATCCCAGCTCCTCGGCGGCGCGGCGCACCCGTTCTGCCGTGGCCTCACTGACCCTGATCGCGTTGGCCTTGTTGTGCAGCACACGAGAGACAACGGTCGGGCTCACGCCCGCCCTTTCGGCCACGTCACGCACGGTGACATTGCCGCTACTCTTTTCGCCCTCACGTCGCGGAGAATCTTGATACATCGGTGTACCAAGGAGCATTATAGCGGAGAATTGGCAAAATTGTTCAGTTGTTTCGCGCGATTTTGCGGTCAGCATTGCTCGCGGCACATGGTCTGTATATGTGTATCAAGAAGGATTTAGGAAGTTCACCGTTGTATCATGGACACTTCATGCTGCCGTGGACCGCTCTTCCAAGCAACCTAGGCCCGCACCGGGCTCGGGATATGCTCCTGACCAGAGAGTGACGATGTGGTCCCTTCTGACGCAGATTCCAGCGCTTGGTTTGCCGGCCCGAAAGGTGAGAACGCAGAATGGTTCGCCGCGCTTCTGAGCCAGGTGACGTGGGACTACTATTTCTGGCGTCGTAACTACTATCCAGAAGACGGAGTGGTCGTCGGAGCTGAGTACAGACGACATCAAGACGGATTTCGCGACCGGTTCGAAGACCGGCTCAACGAGCTCCTGGGCCGGCTCAAGGCCGACTGCCCCTTCTACAGCCCCCGCTATGCCGGCCATATGATCAGCGAGCAGACGCTGCCCAGCATCGCCGCCTACTTCGCGGCGATGCTCTACAACCCCAATAACGTCGCCTATGAAGCCGCGCCGGTGACTGTCGACCTGGAACTGGAAGCAGCGACCCTCGTGTCGCGCATGCTCGGCCACGGCGGGCGGGCCTGGGCGCACCTGGCCAGTGGCGGCACCATGGCCAACTTCGAGGCTCTTTGGACTGCGCGGAACGTCCAGTACTTGCCGTTCGCGTTAGCGGCCGCTCGTCAGCGCCTCGGCCTGCCCGCGGCGGTGGCCCGGTTGGGCCAGTCCGCTCGCAAGACCTTAGAGGACTTTGCCTCTCTTTACCAGTCGCACGACATCCGCAGCGACCTTTCCAGTTCGCCGACCAATGTCGCCGACCGAGGCGTCGCTGCGGTAGAGCGTGAACTGGGCTCGACCGGCGTCGTCCTCGTCCCCGAAACCCACCACTATTGCTTCAGTAAGGCCATGGACTTGCTAGGTCTGGGGCGCGACAACTTAGTCCGCGTGTGTGTCGACGACCAGTTCCGCATGGTCGTCGCGGACCTGGCTGACAAACTGGACGAAGTCGAGAACTCCGGACGACACGTCCTCATGGTCGTCGCCGTCGTCGGGACGACAGAGGAAGGCGCCGTCGACCCCGTCGACCAGATCGTCGCCCTTCGCGAGCAACGAGAAGTATCTGGGCGACCCTCCTTTTGGCTCCACGCAGACGCTGCCTATGGCGGGTACCTGCGGACGGTCGTGGTCCCCGAGAGGATCGGTCTGGGCGAGCCAATGTCCGAAGTGAGGTTTGGGGACAGCCCGTGCAAAATCGATCTCCAGCTACCGGTCGGCGACGCATGCGACGCCCTAGCCGCCTTGGGAGAATGCGACTCAGTGACGGTCGACCCCCATAAGTTAGGCTATGTGCCCTACCCGGCGGGCCTTGTCAGCTTCCGTGACCGCGCCGTCAAGCCACTCGCACGCCAAGCCGCGCCCTATATTGACGAAGACTCCGTGTCGCTGCTCGATGACGAAGTGTCGGACCAGATCGGCATGTTCACCCTCGAAGGCAGCAAGCCAGGTGCAGCGGCGGCTTCCGTCTGGCTGAGCCACAAGGTGATCCCGCTGGACACTTCTGGGCTCGGCGTCGTCGTCCGCGAGTCCATCCGGAACGCCTGTGAGCTATACGAATTGCTGCGACGCTTCCCAGACGAATCCCCTGGGCAAACCGCCCAGGCAGTGACACTTTGTCCTCCCGGATCAAACATCGTCTGCTACGCCTTTCGTCCGGCAGAGAGCGCCTCGCTACGAGACATCAATGAGCTCAGCCAGGCCCTATACAAACGGTTTAGCTTGGCGCGTGACGGCAAGCACTCAGTCTACGAACAAGGGTTCTTTGTCAGCCGGACGACCCTCGATCCGCACCGGTACTCGATCGCGGCCGTCACGCCGTTCCTGGACCGGCTTGGCGTCACGGCCGAAGAGTTCCAGCGAGAAGGAGTGTTCCTTTTGCGTTCCGTGCTCATGAACCCCTGGTACGGAGCGGCAAAAGAGAGAGGCCGCTACTTTCTGAGCGACCTCGTCCAGGAGCTTTACGGCGAGGCCGGCAGGCTCTTGGTCAAACCCTAAGGAAAGTATCGACTACTGCCGCTGCGTCGCGCCCTTCTCGGATCGCCCAGACGACCAGCGACTGGCCCCGTCGCATGTCGCCGGCAGAAAAGATTCCAGGCACCGACGTGGCATAGGGCGTCGGTGTGGCGACCGTGCTGTTGGCGTTTGTCTCTAGTCCAAGTTCGGCGACCAATCCAGGAAGCACTGGACCCTGGAAGCCAATGGCAAGCAGCACCAGGTCGGCTTCCAGCGTTCGACCGGTGTTCGGGAACGTTTTGAACTCAGGCGGTGGCCCCACTTGCTCGACTTTGATGCCAGCCACATTGCCGCTGCCGTCGTTCACAAACTCCAGTGTCTTCATGCCCCAATAGCGTTGGCCGCCTTCCTCGTGCGAAGACTCCGACCGCAGCATGAGCGGCCACATCGGCCACGGCGTCAGCGGGCTGCGCTCGGCGGGCGGGGTCGGCATGATCTCGACCTGCCGGACCGACTTCGCCCCTTGGCGCAAGGAGGTGCCTAGGCAGTCGGCCCCTGTGTCGCCGCCGCCGATGATGACGACCCGCTTCCCCTCTGCCAAGATCGGATCGGCCTCCACCGGGTCGCCCTCACAGCGCCGGTTGGCTTGCGTCAGAAAGTCCATTGCGAAGTGGATGCCGCGAAGGTCTCGCCCAGCGATCGGCACATCCCGGGGCGCTTCGGCCCCGCAGGCAAGCAACACAGCGTCGAAATCCTGGCGCAGTTGCTCCGCCATGATGTCCGCACCGACATGGACGCCGCAGCGGAATTCGACTCCCTCCGCCTCCATTTGAGCCAATCGGCGGACCACCAGGTGCTTCTCCAACTTGAAGTTGGGAATACCGTATCGCAACAACCCACCCGGCCGAGGTGCCTTCTCAAAGACAGTCACCGCATGCCCAGCCCTAGCCAGCTGTTGGGCCGCTGCCAGGCCTGCAGGACCCGAACCGACGACGGCGACCTTCTTGCCGGTCATCTTCTTGGCCGGTCGAGGGGTCACCCAACCGTTCTCGAAGCCCATGTCGACGATGTTCTTCTCGACCAGTTTGATCGCCACTGCAGGTTCAATCAACCCGAGGACGCACGAAGCCTCGCACGGTGCCGGACAGACCCGTCCCGTGAACTCCGGGAAGTTGTTCGTCGCGTGCAAAGCTTCTAGCGCGTCGTACCAGCGGTCTTGATAGACCAAGTCGTTCCAATCGGGGATGGAGTTGTTGACCGGGCAACTGGGCTGACAGAACGGCACACCGCAGTCCATACACCGGGCCGACTGCACCTTGATCTTCGACTCGGGAGTCTTCAGATAGACCTCGTTCCAGTCGGCGATGCGCTCACGGGCCGAGCGCTTGCGCTCGGTTTCGCGGCTGTACTCAATAAAGCCGGTGGTCTTACCCATTGTAGGTCACCTCTGGTTCAAATGGCAGCGACTGCGGGATCGGCGACGGCCCGCTGACCGCACTACGGACGGTCACGACCGCCCGCGAACCGACGTTGAGCACCCGCTTGAACTCGTGCGGGAACACCTTGACAAATTTCGGCAGCGCCCTGTCCCACGAGTCCAGCAATCGGTGCGCTTTCTCGCTGTTGGTGAACTGGAAATGCCGCTCGACCAGCTTGCGGAGTTCGGCGCCGTCCTCGGTCGTCAGTGGATCCAGATCCACGGTCTGCTTGTTGCAGCGGAGCGACCTGAAGTCGTCTTGCTCGTCCAGCACGTAGGCGACACCGCCCGACATGCCGGCAGCGAAGTTGCGCCCAACCGGCCCAAGCACCACGACGACACCGTTCGTCATGTACTCGCACCCATGGTCGCCGACACCCTCGACCACCGCCGTGGCCCCCGAGTTGCGCACGGCGAACCGTTCGCCAGCCAAGCCGCTCAAGAACGCCTCACCGCTTGTGGCCCCATAGAGAGTCGTGTTCCCCACGATCACGCTTTCGTCGCTGCTGTAGCTGGCGTCCAGCGGCGGGTGGACGATAATTCGGCCACCCGAGAGCCCCTTGCCGACATAGTCGTTGGCGTCGCCAGTCAGCTCCATCGTCACGCCACGGGCGAGAAACGCACCGAAGCTCTGCCCGGCCGAGCCCTCCAACCGGATGCGGACAGTATCGTCCGGCAGCCCGGCCGCGCCGTACCGCTTGGCAATCTGGCCGCTTAAGCGGGTGCCGACCGACCGGTCGGTGTTCGCCACTGGAGTGTAAATCCGGATCGGCCGTCCCGATTCGACCGACTCGGCGGCTGCCTCGTCGATCGCCTTGACCGCCCGGCTCAAAGGCTCGTCCATGACACTGCCCAAGAATCGCCTTCCAACGCTCGGCGCGGTCGTCGGCACGTGCAGCATGGCGGAAAGGTCGATATGCTTGGCCTTCCAGTGGGCGTCCATTGGGCGCTGCGTGAGTAAATCGGCCCGCCCAACGATCTCGTCCAGCGACCGGAACCCCATCTTGGAAAGCAGCACCCGAACTTGCTCGGCGACGAAGAAGAAGAAGTTGACCACGTCCTCGGGCGTGCCCTTGAACTTGCGGCGCAAGTCCGGGTCCTGCGTGGCAATGCCGACTGGGCACGTGTTGAGATGGCACTTG
The DNA here is from genome assembly GCA_018268335.1 of Armatimonadota bacterium. Classification (GTDB taxonomy): domain Bacteria; phylum Armatimonadota; class Fimbriimonadia; order Fimbriimonadales; family Fimbriimonadaceae; genus JAHBTB01. The sequence continues at coordinate 21,538 of JAFDWT010000103.1, forward strand.
CGCATCATCACGCAGCCGATGGCGACCAGCGGCATCGTAGCGAAGCCGAACTCCTCGGCCCCCAACAAGGCGGCGACGACCACGTCCCGTCCCGTTTGCAGCTTCCCATCGGTCTGAACGACCACCCGGCTGCGCAGATCGTTCAGCACTAGCGTCTGCTGGGTCTCGGCCAGACCAAGTTCCCAAGGCATACCGGCGTAGCGGACCGAACTGACCGGCGAAGCGCCGGTGCCCCCGCTGTCGCCGCTGATCAAAATCACGTCGGCCCCCGCCTTGGCCACCCCAGCAGCGACAGTTCCGACGCCGACTTCACTGACCAACTTGACCGAAATCCGCGCCTCGGGGTTGGCCTGCTTCAGGTCAAATATCAGCTGGGCCAGGTCTTCGATGGAATAGATGTCGTGGTGCGGTGGCGGCGACACAAGGCCGACACCGGGCACCGAGTGCCGGACACGAGCGATGACGCTGTCGACCTTATGGCCCGGCAACTGTCCGCCCTCACCGGGCTTCGCGCCTTGGGCGATCTTGATTTGGATCTCATCTGCGTTTACCAGGTAGTGGGCGGTCACGCCGAACCGACCGCTGGCGACCTGTTTGACAGCGCTCCGGCGCCAATCGCCGTTCGCGTCTTTCTCAAACCGGGCCGGGTCTTCGCCGCCCTCTCCGCTGTTACTGCGCCCGCCGATGCGGTTCATTGCGACAGCAAGCGTCTCGTGAGCCTCCTTGCTGATGGAGCCAAACGACATCGCGCCGGTAGCGAACCGCTTGACGATCGCGCTCGCTGGCTCGACCTCTTCGATCGGGATGTGGGTACCTTCCTTGATCTCGACGATGCCGCGGATCGAGGTCAGCGCGGTGCCTTGTTCGTCGATCTTATTGGCGTATTGCTCGTACGTCGCGTAGTCCTTACGCAGCAAGGCGTGCTGCAGCTTGGTGATCGTGTCTGGGTCGATCAGGTGGCGCTCGCCTTGGGTGCGGAACGCATATTCGCCGCCCGGATCCAGCAGTGTCGATGTCTTGTCCGCAAAGGCGTCGGCATGTCGCATCGCCACTTCCTCAGCGACCACGTCCAGGCCGATCCCGCCAATGCGCGACGAGGTGCCGGCAAAGTACTCGTCGACCAGGGCTTGCTCCAGACCGACCGCTTCAAACAGCTGGGCGCCCTTATAGCTTTGCAGCGTGGACACCCCCATCTTGCTCATGACTTTGAGCAGACCCTTGTTGACGGCCCGGATCGCGTTGGCCACGGCTTGCTCGAAAGTCACCGAGCCGGCCAGAGGCGGCTTCTGGCACAGGTCTTCCAGAGTCTCGATAGCCAAGTAGGGGTTGACCGAGCTGGCACCGTAGCCGATCAGGAGCGCAAAATGCATCACCTCACGCGGCTCGCCGCTCTCGACGACCAATGCGACCTGCGTGCGGCGTCCTTCGCGCACCAGGTGGTGGTGCACAGCCGAAAGAGCCAAGAGAGATGGAACCGGGGCATGGTCAACGTCGACCCCCCGGTCCGACAGGACTAAAAGCGTTTGGCCAGCGTCGCAGGCCTCAACCGCGCGCTGGCACAATCCCCGGACTGCCGCCGCTAATCCTGCGCCGCCTTCCTTCGGATCGTAAAGCGTCGGCAAGGTGCAGGCTTGGAGGCCCGCCGAATCGATGCTGCGCAGCTTCTCCAAGTCCAGGTTGGTCAGGACCGGGTGCGCCAAGCGCAGTGTCCGACAGAGGTCAGGCTCTTCGACCAGGATGTTCCCCTCCTTGCCGATTGGCGAGATCAAAGACATCACCATCGATTCCCGCAGGGGGTCGATGGGAGGGTTTGTCACCTGGGCAAATAGCTGTCGGAAGTAGCTGAACAGAAGCTGAGGCCGGTCGCTGAGACAAGCCAGTGGAATATCGCTTCCCATCGAGCCGATCGGCTCCTCGCCAAGCTTCGCCATCGGCGTCAGGATCGTCTTGATGTGTTCCTGCGTGTAGCCAAAGAGCCGTTGCCGCCACAGAAGACTCTCCGGATCAGCCCCGTGGACGGTCTCGGGCTCGGGCATCTGGCCAAGAGTCCGCTGGCTGGCCCGCAGCCAATCCTCATAGGGTTGGCGGCTGCTTAATTCCTCTTTGATCTCGCGGTCGCTGACCACCCGCCCCTTCTCTGTGTCCACAAACAGGAGCTTCCCAGGCTGCAAGCGGCCTTTGTTGACGATTTTGTTAGCGGGCAGGTCGAGCACGCCAGTCTCGGACGCCATCACCAACCGCCCTTCGGTGGTGACGACGAACCGCCCAGGGCGTAGTCCGTTGCGGTCCAGGGTCGCCCCAATGCTTCGACCATCGGTAAAGGCGATAGCCGCCGGCCCGTCCCACGGCTCGATCAGAGAGGCGTGAAATTCATAGAAAGCCCGCTTCTTGGTGCTCATGTGCAGGTCACCTGCCCAGGCCTCAGGGATCATCATGGCAATCGCGTGGGGAAGCGATCGTCCTCCCAAGACGAGCAGTTCGAGCACGTTGTCGAACGACGCCGAGTCGCTATTGCCTGGCTGGACGATGGGCAGACACTTCTCCAAGTCAGAGCCGAAGAGCTCGCTCGCCAACAGGCGCTCTCGTGCCGCCATCCAGTTGACGTTCCCGCGCACGGTGTTGATCTCGCCGTTGTGGGCGATGTAGCGGTAGGGGTGGGCGAGCTTCCAACTGGGGAACGTGTTGGTCGAAAATCGCTGGTGCACCAAACAGAGGGCGCTGACTAGGTGCGGGTTGGTGAGGTCTTTGTAAAAGCCGCCGAGCTGTCGGGCAAGCAAGAGGCCCTTGTAAACCACCGTCCGACACGACAGCGACGGGGCACAAAAACCACCGTCCAATTCGGCTCGCGCCGCCTCGTTTTCGATGAGCCGCCGGCAAACATAAAGCTTTCGCTCGAGGTCGTCTTCGGCCAAGCCGTCCTTTGAGGTCATGAACACCTGGCGGATGACCGGCATCGTCTCGCGCGCTACCCGTCCTGCGCTCGAAGCGTCGACCGGCACGTCGCGCCATCCCAATACCTCCAGCCCAGTCGCCTCCGCTGCACCCGCGACGATTGCTTCACATGCCTCCCGCTGATCAGCCTCCTCGGGCAGGAACAGCATGCCGACGCCATAACGGCCCCTCTCTGGCAACGCGAAGGCGCAATCGACGAGAAAAAGCTCGTGCGGCAACTGGATCAAGACGCCTGCACCGTCTCCCGTCTCGGGGTCGCACCCGCTAGCGCCCCTATGCTCCAGCCGAGTTAGAACGGCGACGCCCTGGGTCACCACGTCATGACTGCGCCGACCTTTGATGTCGACGACGAAGCCCATGCCACAGGCGTCGTGCTCGTTTTGGGGATGGTAAAGACCTTGGGGTGCGGGGGGTCCAGGCATAGCCGATCACAGACCCGCAGCTTCGAGGGTGACACTCAGTCGATGAGTCCGAGCATTATAGACCAGTCAAGTCGCGTTTGTACAGGTTTTTTCCTCCTCCCTTTCCTGGAAGTGACCAGTCCGTCCGTCTACATCGAACTCCAGCCAAGATGTCGGACATGCGACCACACAGCGACGGACTTCTTGGGTTTGATCCCGCCGCGCACGGCCTGAGCGAGCCCCTCGGGAAACAGCTACAGCTGGTCGACAGGCTCTTAGGCGAGGTCGTCGCCGAGTTCGAGGGCCCGGAGTTCGTGGCCCTCGTGCGCCGGTTACAGGAACTGTCGCTAAACAACCCAGAAGCTGATCCGCTGGAAGCCATTCCTGAACTCCGCGACCCCCAGAAAGCCGAGCGGGTCGCTCGCGCCTACACTGTCCTTTTCCAACTGGTCAACCACGCCGAGCAGGTCGAGATCGTCCGCGTCAATCGGTCACGCGAACGTCGCCCCGAATCGATCCGCGAAGTCATCCGCACATTGGCGGAGCGGGGCCAATCCGTCGACGACATCGTCGAAACGCTCCACCGCCTGTTCGTCTGCCCCACCTTGACCGCCCACCCCACCGAAGCCAGGCGCCGGGCTGTTCTCGATCGGCTCAACGCCATTTGTGGTTCTCTCAGCCGCCTGGGCCAGCCGCGCAACCTCGTCGATTTGGAGCGACCGCTGGACGACAAAGAGTGGGATCTCACCGACCTGCGCCGCAACCTGATCAACCTTTGGCAAACGCCGGAGATCAACAGCGACTCGCTGCACGTCAGCGACGAGGTCGCCAACGCTCTCTACTATTTCGAGTCGACGATCATGCGCGTGGCCTCCTGGCTGCGCCGCGACATCGAGATGGCGCTCAAGGAATTGGCGGGCCACGAGGTCGCCGTGCCCCGTGTTCTGAGCTACCGGTCGTGGGTCGGCGGAGACCGGGACGGCAACCCCTACGTCACCGCCGACGTGACTTGGCAGACGATCCTGCAACACCGCAGACTCGCCATCAGCGCCTACCGTGACATTGCCGAGAGACTCCGCAGCGAGCTCACCCAAGACGCCAAGGACTTGGACAAGAAGCACCCGTTCTGGGCCATGTCACGCCATGCCTCGCTGGCCGCCGACCTGGACGGAGACACTGTACGACGACACGCCCAAGAGCCCTTCGCCCTCTATCTGGCGGCCCTGTCGTCCACCTTGTCCGGCGAGTTGACTGCCTTGTCGCGCATGGAACAGGGGGTTGGCCCGACCCGGGTCTGGCTCGACGAAGCGACACTGCTGCGGGACCTGGAATGCCTGCAGGACGCCGTCGCCTGCTGCGGCGGCGAGCTTGCGGCCAGGACCGGTCTTCTTGCTCGGTTTGTCCGGCAAGCGCAAATCTTCGGAGTCAGCCTTGCTGCCTTGGACATCCGCCAACACTCCGAAGTCCATGCCCCCACCGTCGGCGCCCTGCTCGCGCAGGCGGGCAGGATCAGGTCGGCCAAAGAATATGTCGAGGCCGACGAAGAGCAAAAGGTCGAGTGGTTGACCCTCGAACTGCTAGATAGACGGCCCTTGGTCGGCCCCAGTTGGCGCTCCAACGCCAAGGACGAGGCGGTGCGGGATGTGTTCCGGACGATCAAACACGCCCACGACACCTTCGGCAAAGACTGCGTCCGTTGCCACGTCGTCAGCATGACGCACGGGGTGAGCGACCTTCTGGAAGTGCTCGTGCTCGCCAAGGACGCAGGCCTCGTCGAACACGTCAAAGGCCATCCCTCCGGTTCTCTGGACATCGTCCCACTGTTGGAGACCATCGACGACCTGAAAGCCAGTCGCCAATTGGTGGAGTCCCTCTGGTCCAACCCAGCTTATGCCGGATACCTCAAAGGCCGGAACATGCGGCAAGAGGTCATGTTGGGCTACAGCGACAGCAGCAAGGACGGCGGCTACTTGGCTGCCAACTGGGAGTTGCACGTGACCCAGAGTGAACTGGCCGCCGCCGCCCGCGAGAACGGTGTCCGGCTCCGCCTGTTCCACGGCCGCGGTGGCACCGTCGGGCGCGGTGGCGGCCGGGCGAACCGGGCCATCCTCAGCCAACCGGCGGGGTCGTTTGACGGCCAAATCAGGTTCACCGAACAGGGTGAGGTCGTTTCTTTCCGCTACGGCCTCCGCCCCATCGCCCATCGGCACTTGGAGCAGATCATCTCTGCCTCGATGCTGGCCGCCAGCCACGGCGGCCCGGCCAAAGAAGAGCCGAGGCCCTGGTGGGACGCCATGGACGAGCTCGCCGCCGCCTCAATGGCCTGCTACCGCCGGTTGGTCCACGAAGACCCGGAGTTCTGGCCGTTTTATCTCCGTTCGACCCCGATCCGCGCCGTCGGCCGTATGAGTATCGCGAGCCGCCCGGTCTCGCGCCCCGGTAAGGCCGACCTCGGTCTGGACGGCCTGCGTGCGATCCCCTGGAACTTCGCATGGGTGCAAAGCCGCCTGCTTGTGCCTGGTTGGTTTGGGCTCGGTACAGCCATCGAGAGCTTTCTCTCTGCTCACGCCGACGGGCTCGAAAGGCTGCGTGAGATGCACACCAACTGGCCGTTCTTTCAGACGATCGTCGAGAACGTCGAGTTGGAGCTTATGCGAACGCACTTGCCCACAGCCGAACTCTATTCTCGCCCCGGCGACGACGGCGCGACTGGGCGGATCATGGGTTTGATTGAACGGGAGTTCCAACGGACCGTCCGAGCGGTCACCGGCATCCTGGGCACGAACCAGTTGATGGAAGGAGCTAAGATGGTCCGGAACACCATCGCGTTCCGCAACCCAGTCGTCTTCCCGCTCAACATGCTGCAAGCGTCGCTGCTCCGCCGTGTCCAGGCGGACGAGGCCTATGAAGGTGCCCTATTGCAAAGCGTGGCCGGAGTCGCAGCCGGCATGCAAAGCACCGGCTAGGCCGTGAAGTGCCGGACATTGGCCGCCACGTCGACCTGCCCGGTGGCACGGTATCCGCGCCCGGGTTCGGTGACGATGTACCGCGGCTGCGACGGCTCGAGCTCGATCTTCTGGCGCAGTTGGCCGACAAAGACGCGCAGGTAGTGGGTCTCCTCAGCATACGCCGCACCCCACACTTTGCCCAGCAGATCACGGTGGCCGACCACCTGGCCTTCGTTCCGCACGAGGGTCCAAAGGAGTTTGAACTCCGTCGGCGTCAAGTGGACTTCGCGGCCACGAACCATCACGCTCTTGCTTGTGGGGTCCACCACGAGCCTGTCTTCGTCCACCGGGTGACCTTCGATGTACTCCTCACCGCGACGGCGTCGCAGCGTGACCCGGATGCGGGCAAGGAGCTCGCCGAGGGCAAACGGCGTGGTCAAATAGTCGTCAGCACCAGACTCGAGGGCGGCCACGATCTCAGTCGTTCCCGACCGATCGGACACGACGAGCAACACGGCTTGCGACTTCTGTCGCAGGATTTTCAGGCGCTGCGTGTCAGGCAGGTCGAGGATCCGGGTCGGCAAGACGACAACGTCCGGGTTGACGCTGTCCAAAGTGTCCAATGTTTGTGGCAGGTCGGCAGCTTCGACAACGGCGTAGCCTGACCGCTCCAATGCGGACGCAACGCGCCTTCTCTCTGCCGATTCTGGTTCGACGACCAATACCATGCTCTTCTCCGAAACAGTTTCCACCGGGCTTATCACTCCGGCCAACCGGTACCGTCCGGTTAGACCGCTCTCCTATTGGTCTTGTTCCATAGCTTTTTCGTCGGAATCTAGTTGACCCGTCAAGCTTTTGGGAGGGCTGACAATCCTGCGGGGAACCAGGTACCGTCGCGGCATGGGAATGGTCCAGGAATTCCGCGACTTCGCCGTCAAGGGCAACGTGATCGATCTGGCCGTCGGTGTGATCATCGGCGGTGCCTTCGGCAAGATCGTCGATTCGATGGTCAAGGACGTCGTCATGCCGCCCATTGGCATGGTGCTCGGCAAGGTCAATTTCAACGACATGTACGTGTTGCTGTCGACCGAGAAGGGCTCCAGCTTCGCTTCCTTGGCCGACGCCCAAAAGGCTGGCGCGCCAGTCTTGGCTTACGGCGCCTTCATCAACAACATCATCAGTTTTCTGATCCTGGCCTTTATTGTCTTCTTGATGGTCAAAGCAATCAACTCCGCCAAGAAGGCCGAGCCAGAAGTGGCCGCCACGCCAGAACCGACGCCAAGCGAAGCCCTACTTTCCGAAATTCGTGACTTGCTGAAGAAGGGCAGCTGAAGATTGGCCTCGGCATAGCCAACCGGTGTCCCGACAATTCCCTTTGTCGGGGCACCTATGGCACAGACTTTTGACCAACTCGTGCGCGCGTTCAACGGCGCGTCCAACCTGCCCCAACCCTCCAAGTCGCCTTTGCGCCTGTCGGCCTTGCTGGAGTCCGGAGACCCTTCGCCAGCTGAAATCGAGGCGATCGTCCACTCCGACCCCGCGCTGACGGCCGGGCTGCTCAAGACAGCCTCTGCCGCGGCCTTCGGTCGGACGCGCCCCGTCGGCTCGATCCGCGAGGCCGTAATGGTCTTGGGCTTCCGCGCGCTCCGTTCCGTTGCCATTGCCCTTTGGACACAGGCCCTTGTGTGTGAAGGTAAGCACAAGTCTCGCCTAGATTTGGTCCGGTTCAGCACGGGCAGCTACTTCACCGGCATCCTCGCCAGTGAGCTGAGCAGCGTCTCGCCAGAGCCAAAAGGCGAGGGGGCCTGGTCGAGCGAGGAAGTCTTCGCGTTCGGAGTCCTCGGTCGACTAGGAGTCGGTCTTCTGTCTCTCTTGGCCCCCGACGAGTTCGACCGTGTCTATGCCAAGGCTGAGTCGGACAAGACGTCCCTGGAGACTGCTTTCCAAGCCCTCCATGGTCGGTCATTGCACGAATTGGCATTGGTCGGCGCTCGCTCTATGGCTCTGCCTGAGTCTCTCTGCGCGGCCTTGGAGACGCTCAGCACCGGGCAGGGTCTGCCGGGTGCCGTAGCCGCGACCTCCTTCGTCACAACTGCCCTCCAGGTCGCCGACTCCAATGGCATGGGCATTGGGAAGTGGGATGTGTCCCTGGACTTGCCAGATGATCACGAACTGGCCGAACTCATCGAGCGGGCCAAGGCCTCGTCAACTGGCACTTTGCTCAAGTCGGCCTAGACTCTTCGTCCGCCAACCTGGCTGCGACGGTGCGATAGGCCTCCCTGAACGACACGCCGGTCTCGACGACCAGGCGGTACGCCTCCTCAGTCGCTTGGATGGGCCCCTGCACAGCCATCGCGCACACCTCTTCGTCGAACTCGACGGCGGGGAGCGCGGCGACCATCACCTGGCAACACGCTTCTGTCCTGTCCAGGACACGGAACAGTGGCGCTTTGATGAGCTGGAGGTCGCGATGATAACCCGAAGTCATCTTCGCCGTCGTCGCCAGAACCGCCATCAGATCGCCCTGCGCTTGCCCGCTATGTCCGCGCACCAACTCGAAAACGTCAGGGTTCCGCTTCTGCGGCATGATCGACGAGCCCGTGGTGAATGCCGCCGGCAGACGGACGAACCCAAATTCCTGGCTGTTGTAAAGGCACAGATCAGCAGCCAGCCGGCCAAGGTCTTGCAAAAGCAATGTGCACTGGAACGCAAGGTCGGCCTCGGCCTTGCCGCGGCTCAGCTGAGGAGCCGTGACCGGATCGTGCACCTTGTCAAAACCAAGCTCTTCTGTCGTTTGTTCTCGGTCTAGTTTCAAGCCCGGCGTCCCATATCCGGCAGCGCTTCCAAGCGGATTGACAGACAGGCGGCGCCGAGATGCGGCCACGCCCTGGCCCGAATCCCGCACTTCGGTGGCAAAGCCACCCGCCCACAGCGCGACCGAACTGGGCATCGCCCTCTGCATGTGTGTGTAGCCAGGCAGAGGCTTGGCACCCTGTCTTTGCGCCAAGCTGTCGAGTGCTTCAGCGACTTGCCCCGCCAGTCCACAGATCTCGGCGACACGGTCGATTAAGTAGAGCCGGAGCGCCACCAAAACTTGGTCATTGCGCGACCGACCCAGATGCACGCGACCACCGAGGTCGTCCAGCTTTTCAACCAAACGGTTCTCAATGGCGGTATGGCAGTCTTCTTCTTCCAGGGTGACGTTCCACTCGCCAGTCGCATGCGATGCACCAATTTCAAGTAATGCCCGTTCCAGAGCTGTGAACTGCGCGGCCGTCAAATATCCTTGTTTCGACAGCATCCGCGCATGGGCGATCGAAGCACGGATGTCGTATTCAACCAGTCTGTCGTCCAGCACATGGTCGTCACCCACGGTGAACCGGAGCACCGCCTCGTTCATCGGCACGCCCTTGTCCCAAAGCCTACGCATGTGCTGCAAACTCCTTCACCAATTGGTTGTAAAACATCAGTCCTTCCTCGAGCTCGCTTTCCAGAACATATTCATCCGCCGTGTGCGATCTTGCCGTGTCGCCCGGCCCACATTTGATCGCTGGCCAACCGGCGAAAAAGACCTGGTCGCTCATCGTGCGACTGCCAAAGGTGCCACGTCCTCCAGCAGACAGGGCGGCACGAACAACCACGGCATCCTCAGGACACTGATAAGGCTGCAACCGAATCGAGCGGGCCCTTATTTCTCCCGACACATGCGCCCGCAAAAGTTCGACGATCTCCTCATGTAACACGCCCGGAACTGAACGGATGTCAAGCACACACTGCGCCACGTCAGACACCTGGTTCCTCGCTTCGGCCGCCGACAAGGAGGTCGGTTGCAAGGTCGTCTTGCCCAGCTGTGGATGCTCGGGCCCTAGCGACACGCCTTGCAAGGCGACGAGATCAGCCGCAAGTCCCCACACCGGATTGACCGCCCCCAACTCCGCCGCGTTGGCCGCATGGCAAGCCTGCCCGCGAGAGACCAACTCCAACACGAGCATCCCCTTCTGCGAAGTGCCCACGGCAAGCCCAGTCGGCTCACCGACAACAATGCCCTCTGGTCGATACCCTGACTGCTGGAGCCGAGGCCAAACCACCTCGGTGCCCCGCCCTCCCGTCTCCTCTTCTTGCACCAAGGTCAACGTGACCTCGCAAGGCCCGCCCGACTTTGCCACTTCAAGAAGAGCAAGGGCCATGCAGGCGGCCGAGGCTTTCGCGTCGTTCGAACCGAGCCCAATAACCTTGTCCCCGTCGCGCCGGATCTTCCAAGGATCATCGGTCCATGAAGGCGTCGGCGGCACAGTGTCCAAATGGGTGTTAAACAGCAACTTCGGCCCGCTGCCAGCCCGGGCGACGACATTGTTCTCCCAGCGCTCGACCCAAACGCCATGGTCGCGAAAAAAAGCCTCGGCCACATCGGCCACCGCCGTCTCGTCGTGCGAGACCGACGGCGTTTCGACCAACGCCCGATGGAATTCGGCGACCAAACCCAACCCTATCCTCCGCCTTTGCCTTCTAGCGACTCGACGCTGCGGACAATCATCGTCCCGCTCCCTTCGTTGGTGAAAACCTCTGTCAGCAAGGCGTCCGCCGGCGCATGGCCGATCACATGGACGCGCTCAACACCACCTTCAATGGCTCGCCTGATCGAAGCCGCCTTGGGGTTCATCCCCGCGGCCAACACACCGCTGGCCTCCAGGTCTTGCAATCCAGCCAGATCCGTGTAGCTGACGAGCGACGAAGGGTCAGCAGGATCGCGAAGGATGCCCGGCGCACCGGTCATCGAAACCAGCTTGTCCGCCCACAGGGCGACCGCCAGCTCGGCGGCGACAGTATCGGCGTTCACATTCAGGGCCTGTCCGTCCGCGTCAGCGCAGATTGGGCTGACGACTGGCATGATTCCGGCGGCAAGAAGTGTGTTCAAAACACTCGCGTCCACTTTCTGAATGTCGCCGACCATGCCAAAGTCCGCGCCCTTCTTGGCCGGTCGCTTCTTGGCGGTCACCAGCCCGGCGTCCATTCCCGAGACGCCAACGGCGGTCAAGCCGATCTGCCGGCAGACCGCAAGGATCTCCGCCCGGACAGTGCCGTTCAGCGCGAAGACCATCGCCTCCAGCATGCCGCTGTCGGTGACGCGACGGCCTTCGATGAACTGACTTGCGTGCCCCAAGCGCTTACCGGTCTCGGTCGCCTGTGGCCCACCACCGTGTACCAAGACGATCTTGATCCCAAGTTGGGCAAGGAGCGAGACCTGGCGCAAGACGTTGAACGTCGACTCTCGGGCCAAAAACGCCTCGCCACCGACCTTGATGACAAAGGTCTTGCCTTGGTACAAGCGCAGGTAGGGCGTCGCCTCCAAGAGGGCTTTCATGGTTTGGTTGCTGGGCATATCAGTGGGAGTCCTCGGCTAGCGCGGCCAGCACGGCCTTCTGCACGTGCAACCGGTTGGCGGCTTGCTGGACGACCACACTGCGCGGACCGTCCAACACTTGGTCAGATACTTTCACATTGCGCCTGACGGGCAGGCAGTGCATGAACTTCGCGTCGGGAGCGGCGTTGTGGAACCATGGTTCGTCGACAGTCCAGTCGGCAAACTGCTTGCGCAGTTCGTCGTCCTGCTCCGACTGGCCATACAGCTGCGGCGCCGCCCAAGACTTGCAATACATGACGTGGGCACCGTCGAGCGCAGCGTCGCGATCGTCCGTCTCGATAACAGTGCCACCGCCGGCAAGGGCCGCCGCGTCGATTCTGGCCCGACCCTGCGCCGGAAGCGCGTAGGGAGCGGGACGCAATATGCGGACATCCATGCCCCTTCTCGCTGCCATTGAGGCGGCAGCCAGCGGTACCGCATACGCCAGCGCTTTAGGGTGGTATGCCCAGCTCAACACGAACCGACCATTTGGTGGAATCTCTAGGTCGTCAAGAGTCTTCCAATCGGCGAGAGCTTGGCACGGATGGTCGCTGGCCGATTCCATGTTCACAAACGGTACCGGGCTCAGACCGGTGATTCGCTTGAACAGTGTCTCGCCAAGGTCTTCATCCAAAACCTTGCCTGCAGCAAAACAGCGGACTGCGAGAATATCGCAGTACTGTCCAAGCACTGGAAAGGCTTCGTTGATATGCTCCTGCGCCGCGCCGTCCATGCGGACACCGTCGCGGGTCTCCAGTTGCCAACTCCCGGCGCCGGGCTGGATCACGAAACTCGAGCCCCCAAGATGCGCGACTGCCGTCTGGAACGATGCCAGGGTGCGCAGCGACGGGTTC
>JAFDWT010000104.1:0-1237 GCA_018268335.1 Armatimonadota bacterium
TCTACATGGAGTTCAAGAAGTGGATCCAGGGTGTCCAGGATCCGAAGTTGAACAAGACCGAGGCGACCCCGGCCTTTGTGCGGCTGATGTGGCGGCGGCCCAAAGGGGCTGTGGAGGTCATCCCCTCGGCCTATCTGGTCTCTGCTTGGAACCAGCCGACCTACGTGGACGAGACCGCCTTCCCCGCCGACGACCGGAGCATCGGCTACGAGCGGGGCAACGCGATCACCAAGCAGTGGGACGACGCGACGACCCGGGCGGCGGTCGATGCGGCCGACCAAGTCGTCCGTCGGGCGAAGGAGGACCAGCTCAGCGACCCGGCCAAGGCTAAGGAGCTGGCGTTGGGATTTGTCAGCCGGGCTTTCCGGCGACCTGTGGATCCTGAGACGGCCAAGCTCTATGTCGACAAGCAGTTCGCCAGCGCCAAGGACGTGCCGGCGGCGCTGCGCCGGTCGGTCGCGCTGACCTTGTTGTCCCCGAGGTTCCTCTACCGCGAAATCGGGCCGTCGGATGATCCGTACAGGATGGCGGCGGAGATCTCGTTCGGACTGTGGGACAGCTTGCCAGACCCTGAGCTGTTGCGAGCAGCGGGCGCCGGTGAACTGAAGACGCCGGAAGGCAGAGCCAAGCAGGCCAAACGGATGGCCGCCGACTCCAGGGCTTGGACTAAGCTCCGTGACTTCCTGATGCTATGGCTGAAGATCGACGAGATCCCCGACATCGTCAAGAGCCAGAAGGCGTTCCCGGGGTTCGACGACTCGACGGCGACGGACTTACGGACGTCGCTCGACCTGTTTCTGCGCGAGGTCGCCTGGGGGCCGCGGGCGGATTACCGCGAGCTGATGCTCAGCGACCGGCAGTATGTGAACGGGCGTTTAGCGAAGATTTATGGCGGCAACCTGGCCGCAGACGCTCCGTTCCAGGCGGTCGCCAGCCCGGACCGGGCCGGGGTGCTGACGCAACCTTATGTCATGGCGCGGTTCGCCTATCTGGAGGGCAGCTCGCCGATCCACCGGGGGGTTTTGGTGGCGCGGAACATGTTGGGGCGGGTTTTGGCTCCGCCGCCGGTGGCGGTCGCGCCGACAGCGGCGAGCTTGCATCCCGAGTTGACAACCCGCGAGCGGGTGGCCCTACAGACCAAAAACGCGCCTTGCAACACCTGCCACGGGATGATCAACCCGCTGGGGTTCGCGTTTGAGGAGTACGACGCCATCGGCCGGGTGCGCAAGGTGGACAA
>JAFDWT010000104.1:1305-12310 GCA_018268335.1 Armatimonadota bacterium
CTGGCGGCGTACTTGGCGGGGAGCGACGAGGCGCAGGCGGCGTTTGTCGAGAAGCTGTTCCAAAACGTCACCAAGCAGCCGGTGCGGGCTTATGGGCCGACGACGCTTCCAGATTTGTTGGCCAAATTCAAAGCTGCCGACTACAATATGAGGAGCTTGCTGGTCGACATTGTGTTGACAGCGGCAAGGGGGAAGGCATGAACGAATCCACGCGGCGTCAGTTTTTGAAGAGCCTCGGCGTCGGGGCGGCTTCGATGCCGTTCCTGATGGGGCTGCCCAGCCTGGCGGCGACCATGGCCGACCCCAAGCGCAAGCAGCGGCTGGTGATCATCTTCTCGCCGGACGGCATTGTGCCGAGCACCTTTTGGCCGGACGAGGTGGGTTCGCAGTTCACGCTCAAGGAGAGCCTGATGCCGCTCAAGCCGTTCCAGGACAAGACACTAGTCTTGAAAGGCGTGTGCGACCGCATCCGGGGCGACGGCGACGGGCACATGCGCGGGATCGGGTGTTTGCTGACCGGCATCGAGCTCTTCCCAGGCAACATCCAGGGCGGGTCGGACACGCCGGCGGGGTGGTCGAGCGGGATTTCGATCGACCAGGAGATCAAGAACCACCTGCAGAGCCAAGCCGCGACGAAGACCCGGTTTGGGTCGCTGGAGTTTGGCGTGATGGTGCCGGAACATGCCGACACCTGGACACGGATGGTGTACGCCGGGCCCAACCAGCCGGTCGCGCCGATCGACGACCCGTATTTGATGTTCAACAAGATCCACGGCCAGATGAAGGGCCGGGAGATGATGTCGAGCGTGCTGGACGACCTGAAGGCGGACATCGCCAAGGTTAAAGGCGTGATCGCCAAGGAAGACCAGAAGCTGCTGGACCAGCACCTGACGGCTGTGCGCGAGATGGAGCAGGACATCCAGAACGCCCGGAAGGAGGCGGCAGGCCACGCGGTGCCGCCGATCGAGCCGGGGGTGCGGCGTCACAACGACAACATCCCGCAATTGAGCAAGCTGCAGATCGACTTGATGGTGAGCGCTTTTGTGGCCGACGCCACGCGGGTAGCGACTTTGCAGTACACGAACTCGGTCGGGCAGGCGCGGTTCACATGGCTGGGGATCAAGGAGGGTCAGCACGACCTCTCGCACGAGCCGGACAGCAACGCGGCGGCGCAGGAGAAGTTGACGAAGATCAACAAGTGGTACTGCGAGCAGATCGCCTACCTGGCCAAGCGGCTGGCGGAGACGCAAGAGCCAGGCGGCAGCGGGTCGATGCTCGACAACACGACCATCGTCTGGACCAACGAGTTGGGCCAGGGCAACAGCCACACGCTGGACAACATCCCGTTCGTTTTGGTCGGCGGTGGTGCCGGATTCAAGATGGGACGGTCGATGCGGTTCAACAACGTGCCGCATAACCGGTTGCTCATGTCGTTGGCGCAGGGTTTTGGGAAGGACGTGAAGGCGTTTGGGAACAGGGATTTCTGTGGTGACGGGGCTTTGACTGGATTGGGCTGACAATCGAACTGCGAGCAGTCGGCTGCGTCTAAACCAATTTCTCGGTTCTGCTTGGCCGACGAGCAATCGGACGAGGCTCACTTGAATCATCATTTCCGGCTGCCGGTATTCGCACCTCGCATCCGCTATCTTTTGCTTCTATTTGCGACCCTTTTCAGCGGCTCATTATGGTGTATGTGGTGCGTCTCGAGGACTTGCTCATACAACCCTCGGATCGCGCTGACCCTGGCGCGGCTTGCGGAGATTTCAAAGGGTCTCGCCGCCTATCGGCTTGACAATGACGACCGAATGCCGCCGGACACATCCAGCCCACTCAGGGTGAAGCGAGCGCTCTCGAAATACATCGATCCTCAAGACTGGATCGACCCGATCACCGGCCAACCTTGGGGCATCAATCCCAGGTTTGGTGGCACTCGGCCAGTCGATTTGGAAGGAGACACGAGGACGCTTTTCCTCTGGAGCTGGGAAATGACCGCCGAAGGAGACCGGTTTGTGATCCTTGGCAACCTCGAAGACGCCAATCCACGTGAGTCCGAGATCGCCGGGCTGGTCGCCAAACTGGGCGGCGAAGTTCCAGCGGAGTATCGATAAGTGGCCCCCTGCTCTGTAGTCAGGTCGATTGGGTGGTTAGCTTTGTAGTAGAGGAAGAGCATCCGGAGTCCGGAACCTCCCCCTAGCCCCCTCCTCCAGGGGCAGGAGGGGGAATTCGGAGAGTGTCTTTTAGCCGGTATAGACTACTTTGGAGGGCTTGCGTGACCGTTTCCAGTTGTGCTTCTTGGGTAAGTCCTTGGGTGGAGACGACGTTTGGTTCGAGGTCTCCGAGGTTTGAGAATTGACGATGCAGTTGGATGACCGGGCCCGATTCGTTCAGGGAGTGTCCACTCGAGCGCGCTTTCACTCGGCTAATGGCGACGTCCAAATCGGGGCGGAGGACGATGTAGTGGAGAGGGACACCAAGGTCGCGGTAGTAGTCGAGGTACCAGGGGCCGATGATGCCGTCGAGGGCGACGAAGTAGCCGCCTTTGGCATAGGCGAGGGCGGAGGCGGCCACGGCCTGCATGATGACCCGGTTTTGGGCGTCGGCTTCGGGCAGCCAGGGGGCGACGTGGCCGTTCTTGATGAAGCCCCAATAGAAGTCGGAGTGCAGGTGGACTTTGGGGGAGCCGGGGAGGCGGGCCAGAGCCTCGGCGGTCGTCGTCTTGCCCGCTCCCGGTGTGCCGGTCAGGATCAGGATTTCGCCTCGGTGGTCGAGCGATCCCCCACCCGGTTCGCGGGAGCTCACCGACCTCCCCCTCTGAAGAAGCCGTGTCTCATGCGGCAGTTAGCGGTCGAGGGAGAGGTGTCCTTGCTGGTCACCACCGGATGAGGTTGGCGCCCCAGACGAGGCCGGCGCCGAAGCCGACGGTGAGGACGAGGTCGCCCTTCTTGAGTCGGCCTTCCTTTTCGGCTTCGTAGAGGCCGAGGGGGATGGAGCCTGCGGAGGTGTTGCCGTACTTGTGGATGTTGACGAACACCTTGTCCGGCGGAAGCTCGATCCGAGCGGCGGCTGACTCGATGATCCGCAGGTTGGCTTGGTGGGGGACGAAGAGGTCGACGTCGTCGGAATGGAGGCCAGCTTCCTCGAGGACTTTGCAGCAGGCGTCGCCGATGGCTTTGACGGCGAAGCGGTAGGTTTCCGCGCCGTTCATGTAGATGTAGTGGTTGTGTGGCTCACTGTAGTGGCGGGCGAGGGGGTAGCGCGAGCCGCCGACTTCGAGGCAGATGTGTTGGGCACCGCTGCCGTCGCTCAGGAGCACGGTCTTGACGATGCCGCGGTCGGTGTTCTCCTCCGCGCCGAGCACCATGGCACCGGCACCGTCGCCGAAGAGGACGCAGGTCGAGCGATCCTCCCAGTTCACAAACTTGGACAGAGTGTCGACGCCCACGACCAGGATGTGCTTGGCGTGGCCCACCTTGAGCATCGCGTCGGCGACGCTGAGGGCATAGATCGTCCCGGCGCAGGCGGCTTGGACATCGAACGCCCCCGCCCGCTTGGCGCCGATGGCGTCTTGGACGATGCCAGAGGTGCTGGGGAAAATGTAATCGCCGGTGACAGTGGCCAAGATGACCATGTCAAGGTCCATCGGATCGACACCAGATTTGGCCAGGGCCTCGCGCGAAGCGGCGACAGCCAGGTCGCTGGCGGCTTCGTCGTCACGGCAAATGCGGCGCTCTTTAATGCCGGTCCGCTGGGTGATCCACTCGTCGTTTGTATCGACCAACTTGGCCAGGTCATGGTTCGTCATGACCTTGTCGGGGACCGCGTGGCCGATGCCTTGGACGACGCTCTTGATGCTCATAGGATGCCTTTGTCGATGTCGGCCTCGACGCTGTCGCGGATGGCCTGGACGAGCCCCTGCTCGTGGGCGCGCGCACCGTTGAGCACGGCGTTCTTCACCGCTTTAGCGTCGCTGCTCCCGTGGGCGATGATACACACACCGTTAACCCCCAGGAGGGGCGAACCTCCGTATTCCGTGTAGTCGACTTGTTGGCGCAGGGGGGCCAGACCCTTCTTGAGCGGTAGCCAAAGCAACTTGGCGGGCCCGGTGGGGACCGCCCGCTTGATCTCGCCCATGATGTACTCGGCGACGCCTTCACAGGCTTTGAGGACCAGGTTGCCGACGAAGGCGTCGCAGACGACCACGTCGACCGGTTTGCGGAACATCTCTTTGCTCTCGATGTTGCCGCCGAACCACTCGTGTTTGGCCATGAGCTCATAGGCCTCTTTGGCGAAGGCGTTGCCCTTGCCGGGCTCTTCGCCGATGTTCAGTAGGTGGGCTTTGGGCTTGTTTTTGCCCATCACGCGCTCCGCGTAGGCAAGGCCCATCAGGGCGAACTCGAGCATCTGGCGTGGGTCGGCGTCGGGGCTGGCACCGGCGTCGAGGAGAAGGAACCGGCCGTGCCGGTTGGGAAACTGCGTGGCGATGGCCGGTCGGTCGACGCCTTTGACTCTGCCCCAACCTAAGAGTGCGGAGGCCGCGGTGGCGCCGGTGTTGCCAGCCGAGACGAAGGCGTCAGCGTCGCCGGACTTGACAAGTCCAGCGGCGACGACCATCGACGAGTCGCGCTTGCGGCGGATGGCCTCGGCCGGCTTTTCGTGCATCTCGATGATTTCCGATGCTGGGTGGATGCGGACATTGGCCGGCCGGTCGGGGCCAAGCAGCGGCTCGATGGCGGCGGGGTCGCCGACCAGGATGACTTCGCCATCAAACTCGCGGGCGGCCTGGAGCCCGCCGAGGACGATCTGCTCCGGCGCCCTGTCACCGCCCATCGCGTCGAGCGCCACCCGGGTCACGAATCGTCTCCAGTCAAGAGGTTGCCCAGGTCAGCGAGGGCGGGATGGCCGTGTGTGTTCTTGTCATCGACGGTGCCCGCTGCGTTCGGGCAAGGTCCGTCCCAACCGAAGGAACAGAGTGGTTGAACGGGGATGTTGAGCAAGAGGCCCTGGCGCACGTAGTTGTCGCGGATCAGGGCGTTGTTTTTGAACAGCGGGACCGGTTCGTCGGTGACGACTTTGGCGTAGCCATCGGAGGCGTAGCAGCTGGGGACGCCCTCGACCTCGAACTCGTCGTTCATTTTGAAATGTAGCTTGACCTCGAGAGGCGCGCCGCACCGAGCGCATTCAACCACGGCGGTCGTCTCTAAACCGGTTTCGACAAGTAGCAGGTTGCCGGTGCTCACCGCATCGACGGAACCGACCACAGGTTGGACCAGGTCCAGGTCTTCTTCTTGGGTGAGCGCGGTCGTGAACGAGAAAGACAGCTTCTTCCCCGGGTTCTGGACCGCTTCGTTCAAATCCAGCAGGTCCTCCTTTTTCATGGGGGAGGCGATGTTACCTCGGGGCTGGGCAGGGGGCCATAGGGATAGGGATCGGACCAGGTTTGCCGACAATTCTTTCAGCTATGGCTGTTTCCCGCTTAATGCCGCGCGACCCTCGGCGCGAAGTGTTGAAGTCGATGGTCGTCCGCGCGTGCTCGGCGATCAAGTCGACGGAGTCAATGCGGCGAGCGGCGCAGTTGGCGCAGCAGTCGGGACTGAACCCGGCGCTGGTCGACCGGCTGATAGGCTCTGACCGTGCTGCCAACGAGACCGCCTTGGCCGCCGTCGCTGTTGGTGCTTACGGCAACGGGTCGGCCGAATTCATGTCTTTGGGCGCTGTCGCAGCGGCCTGCGGCCCGGCTTTTGCTGCCTATGCTTTTACTAGCGCAGCACTTGTCGTCTATTTCCGGGAGTGTCTGCGCCTCTCCGGCAAGGACCCGGCTCAGTTCGGTCGCCATGCTTGGGCCACTTCAGCGGCGGCGGCGACGCTTGCCCGCTGGAAAGGGATGGACGCCGACCAAGCCCGTCTGGCGGGACTGCTGCACAACGTCGGCCTTGGTGTCATGGTCTGGTCAGATTCGGAGAAATACGGCCGCGGTTCTAGCCCACTGGCCGGCACAGAGGCACAAGTTCACGAAATGGAGTCGGAACTCTTCGGATTCGACCACCAGGAAGCAGGGGCGCTCTGCCTCAAACACTGTGGGTTCCCGAACGACCTTGGCGACGTGGCGGCGACACACCATTCGGCCACGGTCGAAGGGTTAGCAGGAATTGTTCGGACAGCCGACATTGCCGCCCACCAGATGGGGTGCGACCTCGGATTCGCCAACAGCCTTCCCGCCTCGGCTCAGGTGAAATTTGAATCGATCGGCGAAGAGAAACTAGCCGAGCTTGCCGGGGTCGTCTCGGCAGCGATGACAAATTTCAACAGACTGCGCGTTTGATCCGAACGAATAGCAGCAACAACCGCGTCCTTTGGGTACCATAGGCTCCGGCTTGGAGCATCGGCTGCGCCCTTGAGGGTGTCTGCCTGTGCCGTCCGGGCGTGGCGGGTCGCCACGCTTTCGAGCCGGGACAAAGGAGCTTGCTTTGAGGAAGTGGCTGATCGCATTCGTGGCCGGTGCCGTCGTCGTTGGTTGCACTGGTGGCAACGGGGGAATCATTGGAGGGTCGTCGGGAACGACGGCTGGTACGACGTCGGGTTCGACTGGAACGACGGGCGGCAACAGCCGTCAGATCGCGACTGTCAGCCTGCCGAGTCGTGCCGCCCAAGCCAACATCGTGATCCTGTCGGGTCAGGGTCGGCGCAGTTCTGGCGACAACCACGCCACCTTTAACATCTTCCGGTGGGGTCAAGGTCAGCTGAATATCGTGCCGACCGTGTTCCAGGGCTCGCTTTCTGGCATCGACTGCAACCTTGGTCTCCCCTCCATGAACAACACGGTCTTCACCGAGGATCTGGGTGAAGGTGTCGCTGCCAAGTCGTTCACGACCCTCTTGATGGAGGTCTGGGACTATGCGGTCGAGGATCAGTTTGGCAACGTCGTCTCACAATACGCCGCGCACGGCGGTCTTCCGGTCTCACTGCCGAACCTGCCGATCAACGCGACATTGGTGGCTGGCCGACAGACGACAATCCAAACCTATTTGAACGATTCCAGCATCTCGATGGCCGGTCCAAACATCGTTTTTGACCAAGCCGGATGGAACAACGACAACCTTCCCGGCGGCCTCACCGCTCTGCCAGGGTTCCTGAGCGACTTCGTTTCTTTCGATCTGACTCCGATGGCCCCTTCTGAGCGGCCCAACATGCAATTGGGCGGTGCGGCGGACAAGGCGATGTTCACTGGCGACCAGACCGGTCTGGCGCTTGGCACGAACAGCGTCGGGTCGTTTGATCTGTACTCGACAAGCTTTGTTGAGAGCGGTGTGTTGACGCCTCCCAAGGTCTTGGGTGGCGCTCCTGCTCCGGGCACCTATAACGTCTTGGAACCGGATCCCCGCGGCACACCGCCGACGGCTGCCTTGGTTGCTGCCGTCCAAGGGATTTGGCGGCCGTATACGGACGTTCTCACCAACGTTCCGGCATTCACGATGTTGATCTTGCCGACAACAAACGCCAATGGCCAGCACCAGGTGGTCGCCTTTAACAAGAGCGGCACTGGCGTCTCGGCCCTGTGGTACGGCACGGCAACACTGTCCGGTACCTCCAGCGGCACCGTCACCCTGCACCCGATCAAGGAACTGGGCGCGCCGACGACGACGGCCACAGGCACCCTGGGCACGTTCACCGTCAGCGGTGGCATTGTGGTCGACGGCAAGTTCACGATGTCCGCTCCTCCGTCTGGATGGCCGTTCCCGGCGACTGGCGATTTCGTGGTCTTCCGCTAAGAACGACATGCGCCCTGTCCTGGTCGGGCTCGAGACCGAATACGGTCTGAGCGTCGAGGGTCGGGGCGCAGAAGACCAAATCGACGATTCCATGGCACTCGTCCGGAGTTATCCGGGCGAGTGTTTTGTTGGGTGGGACTACCGGTTTGAGTCTCCGCGTTCCGACTTGCGGGGGTTCCAGGTGGACCGCCTCGCTTACGACCCTGAGGACGCCCAGTTCGATACCGGCAAGGTCAGGCAAGGCGACCGCGAAGTGCGCTCCGACCGTGTGCTGCCCAACGGGGCGCGGTTCTATAACGACCACGGACATCCTGAGTACTCGACTCCCGAGTGCCTGTCTGCCCACGAATTGGCGCTCCACGACAAGGCGGGTGAACAAGTAGTCGCCCGGGCGGCGGCAGCCTTCGCCGATGAGACTGGTCGACAGGTCAAGGTCTATAAGAACAACACCGACTTCCACGGAGCCAGCTATGGGACACACGAGAGCTACCTCGTCCCTCGCGCCGTCGGCTTTGAGAAGCTGTTCAAAGCGTTAGTGCCGCTCTTCGTCGCTCGGCAAGTTTTGACTGGTGCTGGTAAGGTCGGCCACGAACACGGATCGGCGTGCCCGTTCCAGATGAGCCAGCGGGCCGACTTCTTTGTCGAGCCGGCTAATATCGAGACGCTCTACCGTCGGCCTGTCTTCAACACCCGCGACGAGCCCCACGCCGACCCCCGGCAGTGGATCCGGACGCATGTTATTTGCGGAGACGCCAACCGGATGTTCGCCTGCACCCGTCGCAAAGTCGCGTTGGTGCGGCTGGCACTGGCCCTGGTCGATGCCGACTTGGTGCCCGTCTGGCGCCTGGCCGACCCCGTCCGGTCGTTCGCCGAGGTCAGCCGGGCCATCGACGACGAGGGGCGGATCGACCTCGAGGGTTCCAGTTGGACGACGCCCAGGCTCGTTCTTGAGTCGTACTTGGACGCTGCCGAGAGGCTGCCAGATGCCGACAGCGAGACTCTCGACACGGTCCAAGAGTGCCGTAGCCTTCTTGAGGCCCGGTTCAGTCGACCCGACCAGTTCCGACGGACTGTCGATTGGGCGGCCAAGCACTGGCTGCTCGACCAATACCGCGAGGCAGAGGGCTTGGCCTGGCACCACCCGGCTATGCAGTCGCTCGACCTGGCCTACTGCGACGTTGATCCCGCCGAGAGTCTATTCGACGCCTTGGTCGAAGCTGGCGAGGTCGATGGTGAGCCTGGCGATTTGCCAGAGGTGTTGCCCGCCCCGGTCGGCAGCCGGCCCTGGGCGCGGGGTCTGGCTGCGGCGCGGTTTGGACGCCACATCGAGACGATAAGTTGGGGCTCGATGGTGTTCAAGGGCAACGACGGACCCGTCGATTTGCGACTGGACCCTCTTCGAGAGTTCAATCCGGCCCTGGCCGACGTAGAATCATGGGAGGAGTTCTGCGCCTTGTTGCAGGACTGAGAAGACATGGTCAATTTCGATAGGACGACACGACCGGCCGAGCCCGAACCCAGCCGGAAACTCGGCGACGAGGGCGGCCCGGGCAAGCCGGACATCGACCGGCCCAAGGCCCCCAACGAACTGCTTCGCCGCATGAAGAACGTCGACCCCGACCAGGCGAAGAAGTACCGCCAGCGGTCAGGCCAATGACGAGCGGCGCGAAAACCTTCGCCGAGTTGGTCAACTTCGACCTCGGACGCATCCCTGCAGTGCCGGAAGAAGTCCACGGTACGACCGTGCTAGCCCTGCGCTTTGACGAGGGCGTGCTCGTGATGGCCGACAGGCGGGCGACGATGGGCAACCTCATCATGTATGAGCAGGCCGAGAAGATCGAGCCCCTGGACGACACCGTCGTGGTAGCGATCAGCGGAGCATACGCCCGATCGATCGAGGTGTGCCGGTATCTCAAGCACGCGTTCAAGTACTACGAGCGCATGAACATGATTGAGATTTCGGCGGAAGGCAAACTCATGGAGATCAGCCGCGCCCTGGCCTCCAACCTGCCGATGGCCATGCAGGGCATTGGCCTGTTCGTCCCGATCGCAGCCAACTACGACCCGGTGGCAGGCACGTTTGGCGTCTACTTCTTCGACACGGCGGGCGGCCGCTTCCTGAGTGCCGACTTCGCCGCCGCAGGCAGCGGTTCGGAGCGGATCCGAGGCGTCTTCGAATACATCGCCCGCACCAAGGGGCCGTGGCACACGCGCAAGCGCGACGAAGTCTTGCAGGACGGACTCAGCCTCCTTGATATCGCCGCTGAAATGGACTCGGCCACTGGCGGATTCCGCAAGCACCTGCCTTCGGCAACGGTCTTGACCAAGGACGGCGTCCGACGGCTGACGGACGACGACATCCGGCCGTTTGCCCAAGCGGTCCTCGGCTGAGGCAACAAGAAACCCGGTCGCTTTATGCAAGCGACCGGGTTTTGTCGGTTTCTGTTCGAAACTAGAAGCGGTAGCCGAGGTAGAAGCCCAGGCTGGTGCCGTGGACGCCAGCGGACGAGTCGGTGTAGAACAGGTTGCCCTCCAGGAAGAGGTTCTCGTTCAGTTCGCGACCTACGCCGACCTTGGCGGCCAGAACCGTGTTGGTGCTGGTCACGTCGACGATGGCGACACCGGCGCCGAGCGAGAAGTACGAGCGCGGCTGGTTCTTGTCGGTCTGCGTGCCGTAGAACTTGTGGTTCAGGAGGATCGGGAACAAGTTGCCCTTTGCTCCGCTACCCGACTTGCCGATCCAGTCGAACGACAAGTAGGTTTCGCCGTTGCCCTTCAGCAGTTGGAAGTCGGGATAGTAATCGACACCAGCGCCGAGGTAAGTCGGGGCGACGTCGCGCAGGCCCGAATCAATGGGATAGACCCATCCGATGCGGACTCCGAGGTTGGTCGGGGTGCTCCATTGGGCGTTGCTGACGGCAGCCAATCCGATGGCGGCCAAGGCGAGAAACTTTTTCATGCGTTGTGATCCTCCGTGTCTAGCCAGACGTGCCTCGATCTCTCAGGCCTCCGTATTGTACTTGAACCTGCGCCAAAGGTCAACTAGGCTCAGGATATCGTCGCGTTATTCCTTTGAGCCGGTAAACTTGCCTGCCGATGCCTGACCTGCTGTTTGAACTAGGCTGTGAGGAGCTGCCTGCCACGGCCGTCAGGCGGGCATACGAGCAATTGGAGCGAGAAATCGTCCAGCGATTGGACGAAGCTGGCCTCGCGCATGGGCCGTCGCGTTCCATCGGTAC
>JAFDWT010000105.1 GCA_018268335.1 Armatimonadota bacterium
CAACAGCGTCAGCAAGCATGCCTCGTATGTGGCGGTGGACTATACGCTGAAGAAGTACGTCCGCAAGCCCCGCGGCTCGGCTCCGGGGCTGGCTGTCTACACGCAGGAGAAGACCCTGCACATTGACAAAGTCTGAGCCTTTGGGTGCCCCGATTTAGCTTCCGGATGGCGAGCAAGCACGCCGACGGAAAAGCGCGGGCGAGCCCGCGCAGTCCCAAGGCCGGATCCGACTACTCGGCGGCCAGCTTCGCCACAATGGCCTCAAAACGGGCAGGATCCTTCGCTGCGTCAAAGGCGTCGGCGATCTCGCGGACCACACCTTTCTTATCCACGAACACGAAGACTGGCACGCCGGTGGCTCCAAGCGCCTTATGCAAAGAATCGCCGCCAGTCGTGAACGTATACGTGTACTTGTGCTCGGCCGCGTATTTCTTACCGTGGTCGGGACTGGGCTTCTCTTCCAAGACATCAGCCCCAAGAACGGCTACCCCTTTGGAACCGAACTTCTGGTAGATAGATTGGAATGTCGGGCTGGCTTTGCGGCAGGGAGCGCACCAGGTGGCCCAAAAGTCGAGGACCAGCACCTTGCCTTTGTAGGTCGAGTTCGACACGGTTTTACCGTCAACGGTCTTCATGGAAAACGCCGGCAGAGGCTTGCCCTTCCAGGATGAGACCTTGCTCTTTTGCACGGCAAAGACGACTGCGGCGACGGAGCAGAAAACGACAGAGGCGGCAAAAGCGGCTTTGGTCATGGTTTCTCTATCCATTGTGAACGTCTCCCAGGCCCTTGGGTTCCGCCCTCGCCTCATTCTGACGCCGACTGGCCCAGGTTCTGGGATAATCAGCCCGTGAAGAGATGGTTGCCTTGGTTGGCGCTGCCGTTTATCTGCGCCGTCAGCCTCGTCTGGAGCCATCCGACCGGAGCCGGCCTGCTGGCCGATACCGACACGGCAGTCCTGATCGCCCACATCCGGGAGCGGCACGACCCTCTGAGCTGGTTCCGAGGCGACTGGCCGTTGTTCAACCACTTCTATCGCCCGGTCAGCACGCTGGCGTTCGAGTTCGACAACTGGGCGCACGGC
Source organism: Armatimonadota bacterium (assembly GCA_018268335.1). Lineage (GTDB taxonomy): Bacteria > Armatimonadota > Fimbriimonadia > Fimbriimonadales > Fimbriimonadaceae > JAHBTB01. The sequence goes on from JAFDWT010000105.1 coordinate 1,083, forward strand.
AACGACGCCGCTGGCTACGGACTGACGCAGTCGCTGATCGGCGCGCTGTGCATCATGTTGGTCTTCTGGCTGGTGCGCGAGCTCACGGACAAGCCTTGGGCGGCTGGCGCCGCATCGTTCCTTTTCGGTGCCTGGCACCTTCTGTGGCCGGTTTCTGATTGGTTAGCGTGGCTGTTCCTCGCCGGTTCAGTGGTCGTGTGGGTCGCACCGTTCCGGTATGGGTGGAAGCGCATCGGGCCGACCTTGCTGGCCTCGGCGATGCTGTATTTCCTCTCCACCATCACCTACCCGCCCGTCCTTTTCGCCAGCCGCACGGTCACTTGGCTGCCTGGCCGCACGGCGACGGTGATGACAGTTTTTTGCCTGCTCGCCACCGCTGCCTATGCCCGTTTCGAGCGGCTGCGAGCCGGTTCGATGCCACTGCGAGCTGCCCGGGCCGAAGACGAGCCGCTGGCCTCGCGGACGACAGTCGTCGGATCCTCCAAGAAGTCAGACGCGCTTTGGCTTGCGGTAGCAGTCGTGGGTGTCGCGCTCGCGCTAGCCAGCTACGAACAGGCGGTAATGTTGCCGGCCGCGCTGCTTGGTGTCGCCGTGCTCTTCCGCACTCAGGGACGCCGCCCGCACTGGTGGGCGCACATCGCCTTTTGGATGGTCCTCGGCGGATATGTCGTGCTGCGAAAGAAGCTCGTCCCCAGCGACGTCAGCGGTTATCAAGCACAGCAATTCCGCAACGGCCCTGGCGTATTGTTGGCTTTGTTCGCCTACCTGTTTCCGGCCCACGGCTCGCTTTCGCTCTTTGCCGCCCAGTTGCGGGAGGAGTGGTTCATCTTTGTCACTGCCAGCCCCTACTTCAACATGTTGCACGTGCTGGGCAACGTCTGGACGGGTGTGCGGTCATACCTCTCGCCACAAGGCTGGCACCTCGCTTTCGCCTGGTTGAGTGCGTTCGTCGTGTTCCTGCCTATGGCCTGGCTCAAGATGTTTGAGCACTACCACTACTGGCCGGCTGTCTATTGGGCTTTGTTGGTCGTATGGCTTGCCGGGCTCGGCGGCCAAGCCGTCGTCAGCGCGCTGTCCCACCCAGCGACGCAAGCGCCGCCACGACCGAGTCCCGCGCCTGGTTCCCTTCCTCGTCCGTCAGGTTAGCCCCGACTTTACGGAACTGGAGGGCGAAGCTAAGGCTGTGGAAGCCGGGCTCAATACCCTTGCCAGCATAGACGTCGAAGAGCCAATGCTTTTCGAGCAGTGGGCCACCTGCTTGCCCGATCGCCTGCGACATCGCGGCATAGGAGACCGACTTGTCGAAGACCATGCTGATGTCCCGTCGCATCGCGGGATTGCGGCTGAACGTCTTGAGGGGGCGGTCGGCCGGCTTGAATTCTTCCAGGAAACCCAGGTCGAATTCGGCCAGCACTGCCGAGGGTGGAAGCCCGCTGGCTTCTGCCGCGTCAGGGTGAACTTGGCCAAAGACGCCGACGATCTGTCCGTTCACCGTCACGGATGCCGAGCGACTCGGATGCAGTCTCTTGTCGTCAGCCTGAGCGAGCTGTATGCTCGCGCCGATGTGGGCAAACGCGGCTTCGACGATGCCTTTCATCGCAAAGAAGTCGGCCTGCCGCTGGTCTGTCCCCTGCCAATGGGGCTTTTCGGCAGCACCGACCATCAACACGCCAAGAGATGTCGACTCGCGGTCGCCATTGAAAACACGTCCGACTTCGAAGAACCGCAAGTCAGCATGGTTGTTGCGGGCCGACGTCTCGACCAGGCCCGGCAGCAGGCTGTTTCGCAGGAGGGCGATCTCCGGGGAGTGCGGGTTGCGCACCTTGACACGATCTCCAGTGCCGTCGAGCGAGTGTTCGTCGCGCAGGCTATGGTTCACCACTTCGGTGAGCCCACAGCGCACCAGGGCTTCGGCCAGTTTGTCGATGGCAAAATCGGCCCCGTGCGTCCCGCCCAGCGGGGTCGATCCGATCGGCAGGGCCTCCGGGATCAACTCATAGCCGTGTACCCGACCGACCTCTTCGACCAGGTCGTCTTCGCGTTCGATGTCGATGCGCCAAGAGGGGGTAGTCACCAAGAACTCGCGCGGGCCGGTCTGCTCGACGCCAAAACCCAGCTTGGCGAGGTAGCTGGCGGCAGCCGAAGGCTCGACGGTCAGGCCCAATATCTTGTCGACCCTGTCGATCCGCAAGCGGACTGTGTTGGCCTGCGGCGGTCGCGGGTAGACATCGGCGACACCGGCGACAGGTGCCGGGCCTCCGGCTGCAACAAGCAGTTCGGCAAACCGGTTCAGGGCAGCGACGACTCCGTCTGGATCAACATGCCGCTCAAACCGGAAGCTCGCTTCAGTGAAGAATCCAAGATCCTTGCGCGTTTTGCGAACAGACGAATTGTTAAAGTTAGCTGACTCTAACAGGCACGTAGTCGTCAACGAGTCGACCTCCGTGTCCAGGCCCCCCATGACACCGGCTACGCCTACTGGTCGTGTGGCGTCGCAGATCATCAGCTGGCCAGGCGACAGGTTGTGCTCCTTCTCGTCGAGCGTCACCAGCGTCTCACCCTCGCGGGCCTCGCGAACGACAATGGTGTCTCCCAGCTTGGCCATGTCGTAGGCGTGGAGCGGCTGGCCGGTTTCGAACATGACGTAGTTCGTGAGGTCGACGAGAAGCGACACCGGCCGTTGGCCGATCTTGCGCAGGCGCTCCTGCACCCAGTCCGGCGACGGGCCGTTGACGACTCCATCGAAGACGCGGCACGCGAACCGGTTGCACAAGGGAGACTCAATGGTCACATGAGCCCGCGACCACACGCTCGTGTCGGCTGCGTCGGCCATGGGAAACCGCTCGGCGGCCCGTCGGTAGAGGTCGGTCGGCTGGGCCGAGGGGTCTTTGGCCAGGACTTCGCGGGCCATGCCCATGACGCTGGCGCCGTCGCCGCGGTTGGACATGATGTTCACGTCCAGCACCGGCTCGCCCTCGACTTCCGTGATCTCCTCCAGCTCAAAGCCGGTCATGGTCAGCAGGTCGCCAATCTCCTGGGCGGTCAGCTTGGTCTCCACCCAGTCGCGGAGCATGGATTCGGTGAACTTCATAGCCCGACGTCTCCTGCGTCTACGAACTCTAGTCGGTTGCCGAACGGGTCGATGGCGTAGAACCGGCGGACGCCCTCCCACCGGGTGTCCCAGCGAGGTGTCACACCGCGCTCCACAAACTGCGCTGCCAGCGCGTCCAAGTCTCGGACGGCGATGGCCGGGTGCGGATGCACGAACGGCGCGAAGTTCGGCTCGGCCTGCAAGTGGACATGCCGACCGTCCGGAAAAGCGAACCAAGCCCCGCCCATCGCGGCCAGGTGGACAGGCTTGTCCACCCAGGTCAGGCCCAAGAAGTCGCCGTAAAAGGCTCGGGCGACGTCCTCTTTGCCGACCGGCATGGGCATAGCGAGGTGGTGTAGTCCGGCGATGTTCAAGGGAACTGCTCCAAGAAGCGCAGGTCGTTGTCCATAAAGTGTCGAAGGTCGTCCACGCCGTGGGCCATCATCGGGATGCGCTCGACTCCCAGGCCGAAGGCGAAGCCTGTGAAGCGCTCCGTGTCGATCCCGTGCCGCTCTAGGATGTTCGGGTGGATCATCCCCGCGCCACCCAGCTCGACCCAGCGGCCACCGAAAAGCTTAGGAGTCGAGACAGCGTAATCGACGCCTGGCTCGACAAAGGGGAAGAAGTCGGGCCTAAACCTGACCTTAGCCTCGTCGCCGAACATCGCTGAAGCGAAGGCGCCGAGCGTGCCCTTCAGGTGCGCCATCGAAATACCTTCGTCGACCATGAAGCAGTCCACTTGGTGGAACGTGTGGCCATGGGTGCGGTCGACGGCCTCGTTGCGGAAGGTCCGAGCGACAGTGAAATAGCGCAGCGGCGGCTTGACTGTCTCGTAGATCCGACCCTGCAAGGCGGTGCCCTGGGTGCGCAGGATCAGGTCGTCGGTGACATAGAACGTGTCTTGGGCGTCCATCGCCGGATGGTCAGGCGGGTAGTTGAGCTCGTCAAAGTTGTATTTGAACTGCTCCAGCTCGGGGCCCTCCGCGTAGACAAAGCCGAGTGAGCCCAGGACACGCTTGATTTTGCGGACGGTCTGGTTGAGGATGTGCTCCTGGCCGATCCGCGGCGGGCGGCCAGGGAGCGTGATATCGACCGCCTCCTCACGAAACTGGACGAGTCGTTCGGCCGACTTGAGCGTGGTGGCCTTGTCGTCGATATGCGTCTGCAGCCGGGCCTTGGCCTCGTTCACCTTGGCACCGAAGGCGGGCCTTTCTTCGGGCGGCAAGGCGCCGATGCCCTTCATCAGGCCGGTCACCAGCCCGTTTTTGCCGAGATACTTGATCTCGAGTTCGCGTAGGGCGGCCGTATCGCTGGCCAGGTCGACGGCCTGGACTGCTTCAGCCTCGATAGTCGCCAGATCACCCATCAGCCGACGACCGCGGCGAGGCTCTTTTCGAACCGGCGCAGCGCCTCCATCAGTTGGTCTTCGGTGATGACGAGCGGCGGGGTGAGGCGGTAGGTGCGCTGACGGGTCTGCTTGGTCAGCAGGCCGTTGGCCAGAAGCTGGGCGGTGAGAGCGGGGACATCCACGGTCTCGTCCACCTCGACACCGATCAGCAGACCGCGCGAGCGGACTTCTTTGACCTGCTTAAACGGCATGGCCAAGAGAAAGTCCAGGGCCATCGCCCCAAGCCGGGTCACGCGCTCGCCGTAGTTCGCCGTCTCCATTTCTGCCAGAGCCGCCAGGGCGACGACGGAACCCAGCGGGTTGCCGCCGAACGTGCTGCCGTGGTCTCCGGGCTGGAAGACTTCCATCACTTCCTTCGTGCCGACCGCCGCCGAGACGGGCAATAGGCCGCCGCCGAGGGCCTTGCCGATCGCCATCAGGTCGGGCTTGGCCTCTTCGTGCATCCAGCTGAACTTCTTGCCGGTGCGGTAGAGCCCGCACTGGATCTCGTCCCAGCAGAGGAGGACGTTGTTGGCCGTGCAGACCCGCCGGACCTCAGCGAGGAAGCCGTCAGGCGGGATCAGAATGCCGCCTTCGGCCTGGATCGGCTCGCCGAGGACCGCCGCTGTGTTGGGGGTGATCGCCGCCTTGAGGGCGTCGATGTCGCCGAACGGGATGACCTTGAATCCTGGCGTGAACGGACCGAAGTGCCGTTTGTAACCTTCTTCGGAGCTAAAGCCGACGATGGTGGTCGTTCGACCGTGGAAGTTATCTTCGAAGACGATGATCTCAGCCTGGTCGGCGGGCACGCCTTTGACCGTGTATGCCCATTTTCGGGCGAGCTTGATACAGGTCTCGATAGCCTCCGCACCGCTGTTCATCGGGCAGACCATGTCGAGCTCACAGAACTCGGCGACGCCGTGGAGGAACAGGGCGACCTCGCTCGTGTAGTAGGCGCGCGAGGTCATCGTCACACGGTCAAGCTGGTCGCGGACGGCCTTGATGACGGTCGGGGCCAGGTGGCCGTGGCTGACGGCCGAGTAGGCGCCGAGGCAGTCAATGTACTCCTTGCCGTCGGTGTCCCACAGCAGAGCGCCGTCGCCACGGGCGACGTTGACGGGGAGCGGCTTGTAGTTGTGGGTGCCGTTGGCCTGGGTCAGGGCCACCGAGTCCTCATAGGAAAGGCCCTGGACCATCGCCAGGACGCCCTTTTCCTTGATGTCCTGCCACATCCCCGTGCCGGAACAGACTGCCATAGGGGTCATTGTGGCTGGATCGGCCGTTCTGGCACCACCCCGCTGGGTTCCTTGGCTCACTTGCGGGCACCCTGGCAAAAAGAGTGTGGAGGTATGTGATTTTTGCTGGGATATGTGGAACAGACCACACAAGGGTCAACACCGATGTCGGACGACGCAGCAGAGAAGCCTAAGAAGAAAAGCAAATTGCCCGTGATCTTGATCGCTGTGCTGGTGGTGGCCGGCGGCGGCTACTTCATGACCAGTGGCAAGAAGAAGGAGGTCAAGAAGCCGGCCGTGATGCTGGGTGAGGTCAAGATGGACCTTGGCGAGTTCACCGCCCAACTGACCGACGCCCACACCTATCTCAAACTGCAGGTCGTGGTGCAGATGGACAGCACGCATAAGCCGGCCGGCGAGGGCCATGGCGGCGGCAAGGGCGGGGCTGACCCCGTGTTGCGCAACGCCGTCCAAATGGTGCTGGCCGAAACCTCGCCGACGGACATCTCGACCGCTGAAGGCATCGCCACGTTAAAAGAGAAAATCGCCTGGAAGTTGAACCACGAAATGGAGCTCCAAGAGAAAGCCGAGAAAATAGCCAAGGGCGAAGAAGTGGAGGAGAAAAAAGACTCCAAGAAGAAGAAGAAGAAGGATGAAGAAGAGCCGGTCCACGAAGTGGAGAAGTTTGTGAAAGTGCCAATGGACGAGCGCGAGCATCCCGAGTGGCAGTCCGACGAAGGCCCGGTCCTGATGGTGTTTTTCCCGAGTTTCCTACCCGCGAAATACTGACCGTCAGACTCTAGGCAAAACCGACAGGCAGGGGCGTCGCATGGATGCGGCGCTTCTTGCTTTTTGGGTCACCGGTATTAGAATGAAACTGACAAGCACACGATCTCATGCTTTGGTCTACCGTGTTCCTTTACGTCGTCGGGCTCGCTCTTGATGGTGTCAACCTCCACTACGCTCTGATCTGGCGGAAGAACGGCAAGGGGCCGAGCAGCGTGCTCTTGGTTCCTTGGTTGTTTTACTGCTTGGCTACGGGGCAACTTGCCGTCGCACTGGTCTGGAAGATGGCGATTTGTCTGGCATTCTTGATGCTCCACGTCTTTGTCGTGGGATATCTCAAGTGGAGGTACGGAGCTTGGGGAAAGCAAGGCTAAATCTACCGCTGGAGGTCTTTTGGGTTCTTGGGAGTGTAGATCACCTTGGTATACGGTGACTTGGCCTGCGAACGGCGCGGCGGAATCAAGCAGACAGCGTCACCATTTGGGCGCTCGAAGTACCACCAAGACTCGATCGGAAAGGTGCTCCGCGAGTATCCGTGGGCGGTGAGGTACGTCGTCGCTCTTCTGCGGACCTCGTCGATGGGCAACCGTGTAGAGACCTCCATGCCCGTGATGCTCTCTTTCTTGGCATCGACTAAAACCTGGACTTTGTCGCTTGAGACCACTGCGGAGACAAAGTCGGCGCCCATAAAGCTGAGGTCTGCGGGAAGTTTTCGGTGGTGTTGACAGCCTGGCAAGAGACTCAGACAGAAGACAACTGCTATTGTCACCCATGGCGGTTTCAGCATGTCATCCGTGCGTCCTTCCTACGGATCGACACAAGCCGCCGTTTCGAACTGTATCCTTGAGTCGGGCGGGCAATATGACGGAACCGAGAAAACGCCTCGTGGCTTTGGTCGCTTCGGCCGCGGTTGTTGCCCTACCCCTGTTCGTTTGGATTCGCACTGTCGAAAACGCTGACCACGTAGTGCCGGTTCTCAGCGGGTTGGTTGGCCAGCCCAGGTCCCGCGTCTTGGCCGACCTGGGTCAACCGGAGGACAGCGGGAGTCTGGTCGAATACCGCACTAAAGACCGTGCCCAAATCGCCGCCAGTTACGAGCCTGACCCGCCTGACCTGGAGATTGACGAGTTCCTGGTCTACAGGTGGCACTTGAGGATTGGGGTCGTGTTCATCCGTGACGGCGTGGTCGCCCGGACTTACACGGGTCTGACGTAGTGCGGGCCGACCCGCACGGGGTCGGTAGCGCAATAATGTTGGGCAGTGAAGACCGGCAAGCTGGTGGTTGGGGTCACAGGGGCGAGCGGGGCGATTTATGCCCAGCGTTTGCTGGTGCAGGCGGCGCGGGCCTTTGACCACGTGTACCTAATGCTGAGTGACCAGGCCGTCGATGTTGCAGCGACTGAACTCGGCGTTGCGCCCAGCAAGAAGGACTTTCACACCCGCGAGTGGTTGGGCGGGGACTATCCCAACATCCACCTGCTCGACGACCGGGACTTCTTCACGCCGCCAGCTTCCGGTTCGTTTCGACACGACGGGATGGTCATCGTGCCTTGCAGCATGGGCACGGCGGGGAGGATCGCCAACGGCATCAGCAACGACCTGCTGACGCGCTCGGCCGATGTCTGCCTGAAGGAACGGCGGCCCCTAGTCTTGGTGCCGCGCGAGATGCCCTGGAACCTCATCCACTTGCGCAACTTCACTCAGTTGGCCGAGGCGGGAGCGACGATCCTGCCAGCCTCGCCGGCTTGGTATTACAAGCCGAAGACCTTCGAAGACCTCGCTGATACGGTGGTCGCGCGGATCCTGCAGTGCCTCGGGGTCGAGCAGCAGTTGGTCGGGCAATGGATGGCCGAAGAGTAGGGGTACGGGGTACGGGGTGTCCGTCCTCCACCCGTCATCCCCGTGAAAACGGGGATCCATCCGGATTTTCGGACTTCCGGATAGATTCCCGCCTTCGCGGGAATGACGGTGTGAGAAACCAGCATGCGCCGGACCGGCCATGATGGACGGCGTGCCGACGCCGCCCTTCGCCTACAGCCCCGGCATGCTCGCCTACAGCTTTGGGCCGCAGCATCCTTGGAAGCCGGAAAGGCTGCGGCGGGCGGTGGCTTTGTGTTCTGCTTTGATGCCCGACCTGGTGGTCAGCGAGCCGGAGGGGTGGGACGAGGGGCGGCTGTTGGACGTGCACACCGAGGAGTATCTGGACCTCGTCCGCCGGGCATCGCATGACCCGAAGGTGGACTGGGAAGATCTCTACGCCCACGGCATCGCCGAAGGTGACACGCCCCGGTTCGACGGCATGTACGAAGCGGCCTCGCTTGTTTGCGCGGGGTCTGACTGGGCGGCGCGCCAGGTGGTGGCGGGGGCGCCGGTGGCGGTCAATCTTGGAGGTGGGCTGCACCATGCGCAGCCTGATCGGGCGAGCGGGTTTTGTGTGTTCAATGACTGCGCGGTGGCGATCAACCGGCTCAAGAAGCGGTTCGGTCGGGTGGCGTACGTCGATATCGACTTGCACCACGGCGACGGTGTCCAGGCGATCTTCTGGGACGACCCGGACGTCCTGACCTATTCCATCCACGAATCGGGGCGCTATCTGTATCCAGGCACCGGTTTCACCCACGAGACCGGGCCCCGTGGGAACAAGTTCAACGCGCCAATGGAGCCGCACACCACCGGTGACACCTGGCTGATGACCTTGCGCGAGTCCCTGTTGCCAGCCATCGACGCGTTCAAGCCGGGCGCCGTCGTGCTCCAAATGGGATGCGACGCCCACACGACCGACCCGCTCGGGCACCTCGACCTCATCGACCGCGAGTGGCTGGACGCCGTGCGTCTGGTCGCGGGCCTTGGGTTGCCCTTGGTGGCACTAGGGGGCGGTGGTTACGACTTGGCGAACGTGCCGCGCATGTGGGCGGCGGCGGTCGTTGTTTTGGCTGGGGGTGATCCGACTGTCGAGGTACCGGTCATTGAGAACTGGACGCCGCGGCGACTGTTGACTGATGTCGAGCCGGAGCCGAGGCGACGGGGCTGGGATGCGGCGAAAAAGGTGGTTGCGGAGTTGCGGGAGTAGGCTGGGAGGCTGTGGGCTTACTGACGGTGAGCTGTTGCGTTCGCTGGGACGACGAATCTCGACGTAAGGATCGAGTGTCGTCGGGGTCTGGGGTCTGAAGTTCGTCAACTGGAACCAAATCGGGGACCGTGTATTCTGATTAACAGAATGAACCTCAAGAACGCGTCGTTCTTCGTCGCCGTGGTCGCCTTGGCCATGACGGGGGGCGTCGGAGCGGCGACCATGGGTGGACGTCATGGCGCGGACGCAGGAGTCGCCACCGCGGCCACCAAATCTGGACTTCCTGTCGGCGAGCGCATGCTGGCCTTCGAGACCAAGCACGTCACCGGCCCGGACAACGGTACGGACACCTGCCCAATCTGCAAGTACGGCACCTTGCCTGGGGTCATGGTCTTTGTCCACGGGGAAGACAACGAGCGCGTTCTCGATATCGCCACCAAGTTGGACAAGACCGTCGCCGACAGCAAGAAGGACCTTCACGCCTTTGTCGTCGTCCTCACCGATGACAAAGAGGACGAGGACATGGTCCGGTCGGTCTATGGCGACAAGTTCAAACACGTCGCTGTCACGTATTTGCCGGCCACCGACTCCGTGATCAAGGCCTACAAGGTGGACCTCAGCCCGAAGACACGGACGACCGCGTTGGTCTACCGCAAGATGAAGGTGACCGAGTCGTTTGTCAACCTGGGTGACAAGAAGGGAAGCGTCGAGGCTCTGCTCGCTGCCGCCAAAAGAGTCGACGCCGCCGGATGAACCACGTCGTCATCGCGGGAGGCACCGGGTTCGTCGGACGGGCCCTGGCCGCTGAGTTTTTGGAACGTGGCACCGACGTCGTCATCCTGAGCCGTGGTGGCGGAGTCGTGGAAGGTGCGACGACAGCCCGGTGGGACGGGAACCCTGAAGGAGAGTGGACGTCGCACCTGGACGGCGCCAAGGCCGTTGTCAACCTGTGCGGCGCCGCCATTGCGAACAAGTGGACCGCAGCGTGGCGCGACGAGGTGTACCGGTCGCGTGTCGAGCCGACTGAAGCTCTGGGCAAGGCCGTCGCCAAGTCGGCAAGTCCTCCCAAGCTGTGGATCAACGCCAGCGGCGTCGGATACTACGGCAACACAGGCGACACCAGTCTTTCGGAAGCCTCTCCCGCAGGCAAAGGGTTTTTGGCAGAGACCTGTGTGGATTGGGAAAGTGCGTGTCTGGAGGCCCCGGCGCCCCGGACGCACAAGTTGGTACTGCGTTTGGGCGTGGTCTTGGCTCGAGAAGGCGGGGCCTTTGTCGAGTTCAAGAAGATCCCATGCGGTGGTATCGGCTCCGGGCGGCAGTGGATCAGTTGGGTGCATTTGGATGATGTTCGACGGATGGTTTCGTGGGCAGTGGACAATCCGTTTGACGGTGCTGTCAACTGCTGTGCGCCGGATCCGGTGACCAACGCCCAGTTCTTCCGCCAACTCGGGTCGCGTCGAGGGCTGCCTCCTTTGCCACCGATGCCGGAGTTTGTTTTCCGTGCTGCCGCAGCTGCCATGGGCAAGGAAGCTAGCGTCGTGCTCGAGGGCCAACGAGTCAGCCCAGTCGTCGCGCAGGCGCGCGGCTTCAATTTCCAGTTTCCCGACCTGCAATCGGCCCTTGACGACTTGCTTTGAGGCTAGTGGCAGGACGGCTCCAGCTAGAGACTTCCACAGCCAAGTACAATGAAGGACTGACACCTATGAGCACTGCCGCCCTGACGAAGATGAAAATCACCCGCACGGAACTCAACCCGTGCACCATCCAACTGGACGTGGTCTGCACGCCCGAGATGGTGACGGCAGGCTATGCCAAAGCGGTCAAGGTGATCGGCAAAAAAGTGAAGGTGCCTGGCTTCCGCCCAGGACAGGCGCCAGCGAAGATGATCGAGAAGATGGTCGACCCCCAGACTCTGCTCGAGCAAGCTGCCGACGAAGTGGTGCGAGAGGCGTTCCCATCTGTACTCGAACAGGAGAGCCTGCAACCAGACAGCCAGCCGAGCGTCGAGTTGACCAAGTTCACCAAAGAGCCGCCAGAAATGGAGTTCAAAGCCAAGGTGCCGCTGGCTCCGAAGGTGGAACTGGCTGAATACAAAGGCATTCCCGTCAGCAAGCGTGTCGCCACCGTCTCCGACGAGGAGGTCGACCGCCAGATCGACGAGCTCCGCAAGCGCGGCGGCAAGAAGCAGGAAGTCAAAGACCGCGGCATCCAAGAAGGCGATGTCGCCGTCGTCAACATCCGCCTGGAAGGCGTCGAGGGAGACGGTCGCAACTTCATGGTCATCGCCGGGCAGACGTTTGAGGCTTTGGACAAGGCCATCGTCGGCATGAAGGCCGAGGAGATCAAGTCGGCGAAACTGGAGTTCCCAGCGACGTTCCAGGAGAAAGATTGGGCGGGGTCGAAGAAGGACACCACGATCACGATCCGGAGCATCAGCGCTCTCGCGCTGCCAGACCTGGACGACGATTTTGCCAAGTCGATGCGAGCCCAGAGCCTGGACGACCTGAAGGCCAAGGTCGGCGAAGCCATCCGGCGGGCCAAGGACGAAGTCGCCCAGGAGATGGTCTTCGAACAGATTCTCGACCATCTGCTGAAGGAGAGCACCGTCCACGTCTCGGACAACACTTGGGAAAGCGTCGCCACCCGCAGGCTGAACGAGATGCACCAGGAGCTCCTGACCAAGAAATCGAGCCTGGAAGAGCACGCGAAGTCCAACGGCATGACACTGCAGGAACTGATCGACGCGCAAAAGCACGAAGCCAAGCTGCACGTCGAGCGGGCGGTCGTCATCGAGCGGGTCTTTAGCGCCGAGCAGATGAAGATCACCCCGCAGGACCTGGACGCGCACTTCTATCAGATCGCCCAGGAGAACAACATCGCCGAGGCTGACATGCCGAAATTCGCCAAGGACTATGGCGCACAGATTCGGGACGAGGTGGTCTTCCGGTCGATGTATGGCAAGGTGATGTCGTTCTTGGCCGAGAACGCCAAAATCACTGAAGTCACCGACGGCGAAGAACCGGCTGGGCCCAAGAAGACAAAGGCCAAAGCGAAGAAGTAATAGAAAGAGAAGCCTGACCCGGCCCGCGCCATGGGCCGACACTTCTAGACAAGTAGGGACGGATACTGAATGAAAACCAAGGACATGGGCGTACCGTACGTTATCGAGCAGACCTCGCGCGGCGAGCGCAGTTACGACATTTGGTCGAGGTTGCTCAAAGACCGCATCGTCTTTTTGGGCACGGAGGTCGACGACTATGTCGCCAACCTGCTGATCGCCCAGCTGCTGTTCTTGGAAAAGGAAGACCCGGACAAGGACATCGAGTTCTACATCAACAGCCCAGGCGGCTCGGTGAGCGCCGGTCTGGCGATCTACGACACGATGAAGATGATCAAGCCGGACATCGCCACGATGTGCGTCGGCATGGCCGCCAGCATGGGTGCGGTCCTACTCGCGGGCGGCACCAAGGGCAAGCGGTTCGCCCTGGCTAACAGCCGGATCATGATCCACCAGGTGAGCGGCGGCGCGCGCGGCCAACTCACCGACATGAAGATCGCTGTCGCCGAAGCTGAAAAGTCGATGCGGACGCTGATGGAGATCCTGGCGGAGTCGACGGGCAAATCAATCGAACAAGTGACCGAAGACTGCGACCGCGACCACTGGATGTCGGCTCAAGACTCGTTTGATTACGGACTTGTTGATAAAGTTCTGCGCCCAGGTGAACGATAATCTAGAGGAAGGTTGACCAATGGCCAAACCAGACGAAAGACGCGACCGATGCTGTTTGTGTGGGAAGAGCAAAGAACAGGTTCCCAAACTAATCGTGGGGTTGCACGGGGCGGTCTGTTCCGACTGCGTGGACCTGTGTAACGACATCCTACAGAACGACGGTTCTCGGGCTGCGCCACGCGCCGCTACCACAGCGGCAGCTCCCGCTGAAACGAAATCCAGTCGACCGCCGGTCGCCGCGGTCTCCGGCAAGGAAAAGCTTCCCAAGCCGAAGGAGATCGTCAAGTTCCTGGATAACTACGTGGTCGGTCAAGACCAGGCCAAGAAGTCGTTGTCCGTGGCGGTTTACAACCACTACAAGCGGATTCAGGACCATATCGAGGAAGGGACGGTCGAACTCCAGAAGTCGAACATCCTGATGGTCGGCCCGACCGGTTCGGGCAAGACACTGCTGGCCCAAACGCTGGCCCGCATGTTGGAGGTGCCGTTCGCGATCGCCGACGCCACCGCCCTCACCGAGGCCGGGTATGTGGGCGAGGACGTCGAGAACATTCTCCTGAAGCTGTACCAGACGGCCGAAGGAATGGACGCCCGCCATGCGAAGGAACTGTGCGAGCGCGGCATCATCTATGTCGACGAGATCGACAAGATCAGCCGCAAGAGCGACAACCCGTCTATCACGCGCGACGTGAGCGGCGAAGGCGTTCAGCAGGCACTGTTGAAGATCTTGGAAGGCACAGTGGCCAATGTGCCGCCGCAAGGGGGCCGCAAGCACCCGCAGCAGGAATACATCCAGATCGATACCCGCAACATCCTTTTTGTCTGCGGCGGAGCGTTCGAAGGCCTGGAAGAGATCATCCTGCGACGCCAGAAAGAGAACGTCGTCGGGTTCCGCGGCGAAAAGCAGAGCAAGGAAGACAGGCACCGTGAACTGCTGCGGGCGGTCACTCCTGAGGACTTGCTGAAATACGGCCTGATCCCCGAGTTCATTGGCCGTCTGCCGGTCATTACGACTTTGGACGAACTGGACGAGAAGACTTTGATCTCGATCCTGACCGAGCCGAAGAACGCGATCATGAAGCAGTACACCAAGCTGTTCGAATTGGACGGCGTAGAGCTTCAGGTCGACGGCCCGGCCCTGCAGGAGATCGCCGGTGAGGCGATCAAGCGCAAAACCGGCGCCCGCGCGCTGCGTGCGATCATCGAGCAAGTGATGCTCGAAGTGATGTACGAAGTGCCGAGCAGCACAGATATCAAGAGGGTGGTCATTCCTGAAGGCGTGATCTCTGAGCATCGCAAGCCGATCCTCCTCACGCACGAAGAAGTCCGCGAAGCCAGCTGACCTAACACGAACTACTCAATCAGGGCCCGTCGTTTATGCGGCGGGCTCTGCTGTTTCTGGCCCCGCAAAATCCCGGCTAGCAAAGGCACTACCAGCCATTGGACCGGATCAGATGTGACCTGTCAACAACGCGGGACAAATAATTCGGTCAGTGTTGAATAACCCTTGTGGGCAGACCAAGGGTCGAACCCAGAGCGAGGCACAGCACCCATGTATTTGTTAACCTGGAACCCTGATGAGAGCCGGATCGAGGCGAGTTTTGGCGGATGCATCACAAAAGGCGAAGCGGTGGTTTTTGACGAAGAACTGACCGACATGGTCAAGTCGATGCAGGGCCAAATTTTCAGCGTCGTCGTCGACTATGCGACAGCCAGCCGGATCGAAGACCGTGCAAAAGAGCTGTTGAACGAATGCCGAGAACGGTGTATCTTTGGCGGAGCCCACAAAGTGACCTTTGTGACCCGCGACGAGCGCGAGGCGCAAGACTACACCAACAACCGCCTGCAGGCGGTCCTTGAAGGGCGCGAAGAGTACGTCGCCTATGGCATGGCAGCCTAGTCGCAAAAGAAGATCCTCACGACACAATGGCCGGCCTCTGACGCAGTAGTCAGTGGCCGGTCTTTCGGTATTGAGGTTG
>JAFDWT010000106.1 GCA_018268335.1 Armatimonadota bacterium
GACCGACCGGCGGGTGCTCTCCGGCGACGAACTCCGACGCCGCCCAGCCCCGGTACACATAGCCGCCATGATTGGCCAGGATCGGTCGCGGAACGGTGAACCCCACTTGCTCCAGCGAGGCAAAGACCTCCGCCCCCCACTCGGCCTCGACCGCCAGGCCGACTGGCTTGAGCACAACCCCGCCGCACCGCCACGCCCAGCCCTGGCCGCCATCAAAGCTGGTCAGCTCACCAGCGCAACCAAAGGCCTTCAGCACGTCGGAGGTCGGCTTCACTCTTCGTCGGCCGTCCGCTGTTGCCCGGTGGAGACGATGGTGGAGATCACTTGCGACACTGCTGGGTCGCCGGTGGCTCGGTGGAGCTTGGCCAGGGCGTCGATGATGTCCAAGCGGGTTTGCAGGCTGGTCTTGCCGGTCTGCCCGTGGCGGAACCGGCGGTGCAAGTGGTCGACCACGGCAGTCCGGAGGTCGGCAGACACCAAGCCGACCTTCCAAAACTCCTCCAACACGCTGCGCGAGACGGCTGCGCGCTCGTCGGCCAGGTGCGTGGCCACGAGGGCTAAGTCGCGCACAGGACGGCCGTCTCGCAGCGACTTGGCCAGCCTGCAGAGGAGCCTGGCCGCCAAAGGCGCGTTTTCCGCAGACCGGTCGGCGGCAATGTCCGCCACAGTGTCCCACCGCTGCTCTGCCCAACTCACTTGGCCTTCGGCTTCAACCAGCATGCTTTGCAGTTCCGCTTTGTCCGGCATTGGGCCGAGGTCTAGTCGCCGCTTGGGCGTAGGAGGAGCTTTTCCTTCCCTCATGGTCGGCTCGGCCTGAAACTGTGGACGGATTCGCGCCAGCCAGGCGTCGAGTTCTAGAAAAGCGCTGCAGTCCAGCCGATAGATGCGGCGGGTGCCTTCGGGACGTGCGACGGCCAGGCCAGTGTCACGTAACACCTTGAGGTGCTGTGAGACAGCCGCCTGAGAAATCTTGTACCGGGTCTGGACGGCCTCGACGAGTTCCCCCGAGTTCGCCTCGCCTTCGGCTAGACGTTCCAAGACCGTTCGCCTGACCGGATCGGCCAAGGCATCGAATACGTGCATATGCTCTCCCTGCGGGAACTTCGGCACCCGCAGAGCCATTATACAAGACTCCCCTTATATTAACCGTTCCTTAACTTGACGTCAACCGGAGTCCGTAGTTACAGGTCGTCAAGCCATCAATTCTATTCGTCAGAATGAGCCTATGAGTGAAGTCAACCAGGCCGTCTGCCAATTGTTCATCGAGGTTTTTGAAGGCACGCCGCCAGGTGCCGATGGAACGTATTTCGTCCAAGGTGGCGAAGCCCTTTGGGCGA
Source organism: Armatimonadota bacterium (assembly GCA_018268335.1). Taxonomy (GTDB): domain Bacteria; phylum Armatimonadota; class Fimbriimonadia; order Fimbriimonadales; family Fimbriimonadaceae; genus JAHBTB01. The sequence goes on from JAFDWT010000106.1 coordinate 1,338, forward strand.
CCCTGGACGACCTCACAGCCGCCGAGGCATCGGCACACCCCTACCCGGGCGCCAGTTCGATCGCCTCGCACACAATCCACACCGCCTACTATCTGAACCAGACTCTCCTGTGGGCGGCTGGCGAAGAGCCGACAGACGACTGGCCAGGCAGCTGGGCCAAGCAAGAAGTGACCGAAGATGAGTGGACAGGGATCAAAGTAAACCTGCGCCAAAAGGTGCAGGGCTTCGTCGGCCACGTCTCTTCCAGCCCCTCTGGCGAGCACCACATCATCGGCAAGATCGCCAACGTCGGCCACGTGGCCTACCATTTGGGTGCGATCAGGCAGCTCTATTTGGCCGTGAAAGCAGGGCGCTGACCGTCGACTCGACCTCGGAGGCCAGTTTCCGCTTCAACCTCGACACCATAGACCACCAGGGCGGCCAGCGAGACTACGACACCGAACGGGAACGCGCTGCCGACCCCGAAAGGCAGCAGGGCCACGAGGAAGACGATGACTCCGGCGACACCCACCCAAAGCCTCTGGCCGCCCATTGCCAGGCAAAGGGCGACAATGGCTTGCCCGAGGGCGATGACAGCCAGCCAAGCGGTCGCCGAAGTCCGGAACGGCCCCTCCACGATCTCGCGGTACCAGCCAACGAGCATCATCGAGGCGAACCCCTGGTACTCCTGAGGCGAAAAGACCGCGAAGAGTGCGTTGTGCACAGCGGCGTAGCTAAACAAGGCGGCCATCACCCACCTCGCCACCTTTGGACGACCAAAGGCAAAAGCCAAGGTCACGACAGCAAAGACCTGGCTGACAGCATACGGAACCGCGAACTGAGCTGGCACACCGACGAACGCCAGAGGCGGCCCGAACAGCGTCACCACGGGTACGAGCATCCAGACCCGACCATGGGTCGGATCGTAGTCAGCCAGAATCTTGGACCAAGGGTTGCCAAACAGATAGTGCCCGGCAAAAAACTCAAAGGCCAGAGTGAGACCAGTCCAAAGCGCACCGACTTCCCAGGCGGCGGTCAATGACTTGGCGCCTGTCCAAGGCAGGCTGAAGACCGACACCACAAGGATGACGACGCTAAGGACGAGAGTGCTGATGAGATGGGCCCACCGCTCGCCGGTTCTTGGTTTGACCGCCTTTTCACGGAGAATTCCGTTAGCGACGGCTAATACGGCAAGCGCGACCCATATAGCGAGGACGTTGCCCCATTGCATATGCGCTTCTCCTTGTCGTCACGCTATCTCAGGATTGGATCGGTCCCGGGGTCTTCTCACTTCTCGCCTTTGCCGGGCATGAGAATCGACAATTCCCTAGGCCGAATTGTGAGGCTCAGAGGTGTCACGCCGGACGGTTCGCCGTCGACGACCACCTTTTTAGGTGGCCTGGTCTTGACCAAAGCCGACGGGGTCTCACACGACCAGACTTCAGTGAAGAAGGTGTGGATTCCGGTGAGCAGACCAAGCCCAAACTTGACGAGTCCGGCCTTGTCGGTGTTGTCGAGGGCATAAAGGGACAGGAGGCCGTCGTTGTTGCTTGCCGAGCGTGTGACGCGGAAGGGCCCTGCGTGGGTGCGCCCGGCTGCGGCGACAAAGACGATGGCGTCGCCGTCATAGTCCTCTTCGGCGGTGTCGGCCTGCACTTTGAGTCCAAAAGGTTTCATCTCCATTAAGGACTGCACCACTGCCGGAAGATAGGCGATTTTGCCAGCCTTCTTCTTGATGGCTTTCGGCAAATTCTTGACGATCAGTGCAGTCAACCCAACAGTGGCAACATTGACAAATCCTTGTCCGTTAGCGACGCCCAAGTCGATCTTTTCCGACTCTCCGGCGGCGTAGGCGGCGGCCATAGACGGCATGTCGGTGGGGACTCCGAGGTCCTTGGCCCAGGCGTTGCCGGTGCCCAATGGGACGACGGCCATCGTCGACGCCGACCCGGCGATCAGGGAGGCGGCGGCCCGTTGCGTCCCGTCGCCACCTCCGATGGCGATCAGTGGAGCCTGGTCCTGCACCAGCCGTCGGACCACCCGTTCGAAGTCCACAGACTCCGTCACCAGCACGAAGTCGCGGACATCAAAACCCGCCTCCACCAGCGCCACTTGCGCAGCCTGGCCCTGGTCAGCGCCGGACCGGGAACGACCGTTGACGACGAGGACCACCTCCCGCAAACCGTCAACCACCTCCTGACATTACCTGCTTGGCAGCAAAGTTCAAGTAAGTTAACGGCCAGCCGGAACAACGCCGGTTGGATGGACGTCCATACCTGTGAGAGCAGACAAGGAGTGCGGCTGTGTGCACCTAGGCAACAGTGTCCCGATTCGGGCCATGTTGCCTATTCGCTAAAGGCAGCCAAACTCGAGACAACTTGCTATCGACAGCTGGAGAGAGCTTATGTCGGAGACAAGACCGTTGGGAATCCTCGGCGACGCAGGTGCCGTTCGAGGGCGGATATGGACCAGACGCGAGGCGTTGGCCGTCGTGGCGTCCCTGGCAGAGACCAGGGACTTTGGCAGCCGAGCCGAAAGCCGTACCCACAACTTCCAATTCCCCCAGATCATTTTGCAGCCTCGGTCACTCTCTGTCGTCGCCGGTACGACTGCCTATTTCGGTGCCGTCGCGGCTGGCGACGACCTGCAATATCGATGGACTCGCGACGGCGACCCAATCCCAGGCGCCATCGCCGACCACTTGGTGCTGGCCCATGTCACGAAAGCCGAAGAAGGGGCTTACCGGCTGGTCGTCACGAACTCCATGGGTCATGTCACCTCCGATGCCGCCCAACTTGAGGTCGACCCGCTGCACATGGTCGCCACCCCCGTCGTCGAACCCGGCAACTTCGAGGTCGATGATGCAATGGAAAAGAGGAACCTGATCCACGGCACGCTCCGGCCGACGGTGCTCGACGCTCTACCCCTTGAACTCCGCATCAAGGTTTTCGCACTCCGAGGCGGCACGGCGACGCAGCTTCCCGATGCCTGCGTCGAGGTCGCCCATTGCGATGCCGTCGGCGTGCGCAGTGGTGTCGAAGCCGGCGAAGGACAAAAGGAGTCGACACTAGGGCAGACCTGGTTGCGCGGCCATCAATGGACGGATCCTCACGGCAAGGCGACGTTCAAAACGATCTATCCTGGTTGGACTCCCGGCCGGGCCACCCACGTCTCGGTGCGCGTCCGTGCCTATGACGAGGAGGCGGACGTGACCAGAGAAGTGACGACCGACCTCTTCTTCGACGACGTCACGAGCGATTTGGTCAACAGCTATCCTCCTTATCGCGTGGGCCATCGCGTCTTCAACAGCGAGGACTGCGTCTACGCGACCCAACTGGCCAACGGTGACAAGGCCGGCGGCGAATTGACCGTGCACTTGGACGGCTCGCCAAACTACGGCTACACAGCGGACTTCAACTTTGCGCTCGTGATGGCTTGAAGTTTTACGAATCGTGGGAACATGCCGAGGGCTTTCGTCGGTATCTCTCTTCAATGAAGCTGATCCGTGCGTCGGACGGTGAGGTTTCGTGATGCTTTTCGCACCACTCCTGATCGCCATATCAGCCGCCCCCGGACCCGACACGAGCATGTTCCGGGGTGATGCGGCCCACAGCGGCGTCTACGCTAGTTCCGCACCCAGTTCGGCGCCCAGCCTGAAGTGGAAGTTCAATGCCAAGGGCAAAGTGATCTCTTCGCCGGTTGTCGCCGGAGGTGTCGTCTACGTCGGGTCTGCCAACGGAGCCCTCTACGCCGTCGACGCCGAGTCGGGCCAGCAGAAATGGGGCTTCTCTACTGGTGGCCGTATCGTCTCTTCCCCGGCGGTGGCCGCCGGTGTCGTCTATGTCACCAGCTACGACGGCAACCTCTACGCAGTCGACGCTGCTACCGGCAAGGAGAAATGGCATTTCAAGACCAAGGGCGAGCGGCGTTTCGCCGCGCCAGGGATCCACGGTGTCTTGCCGGCGACCGAAAGGATGCCCGACCCGTTTGATTTCTTCATGTCCTCGCCGGTGGTGGTCGATGGAGTCGTGTACTTTGGCAGCGGAGACACCACCATCTACGCCGTCGACGCGGCGACGGGCAAGGAGAGGTGGCACCACAAGACCGGCGACGTCGTCCACGCCTCACCGGCGGTTGCAGACGGGACGGTGTTCGTAGGGAGTTGGGACAGCTGGTTCTATGCCCTGGACGCCAAGACTGGGAAGCAGAAGTGGAAGTTCAAGACCGGCGAAGACAAGGAGACTTACAACCAAGTCGGCATCCAGTCGTCGGCGGCGGTTGTCGATGGAGTCGTCTACTTTGGCTGCCGCGACTCGTTCGTCTACGCCCTGGACGCCAAGACGGGCGCCAAGAAGTGGGCGTACTCCAACAATGGCTCGTGGGTGAACACGTCTCCAGCGATCTCCGGCGGTCTCGTGTTCTTTGGCACCGCCGACAAGCACACGATCCATGCCGTAGACATCAAGACCGGCAAGGACGCCTACACAGTCGATCTGAAGTGGCTGATCTTCTCGTCTCCGGCCGTGGCTGGAAATATGTTGGTCGTGGGCACCCATGGAGGCCGCATCCACGCCATCGACCTCACAGCCCACAAGGAAGCCTGGGCCTTCGAAACCGACGGCTGCCGCGCCCACGGGGCGGAGTACACGAAACCTGACGGTGGGTTCGATAGTCGCAAGGCCTTCGATTCGCCGTTCTACGACGACATCGTCGCCGGAATCTCGCGGATGATGACGGTCGGCTCGGTGCTCAGCTCGCCGACGGTGGCCGACGGAGTCGTCTACTTCGGCTCGACGGACGGCAATTTGTATGCAGTCCGGTAGTTTTGGAGTGCGCGGGCTCTGACCGCGCTTTTCCGTCAGCGCGTCTCGCGCCGTCCGGAGAATGCCGCTCCAATATGCCGCACATCGGAAGCCTGTGGTCAAAGCTGCGCCAGAGTCGCAACACTCCACAGGCGGACCTTGGGAGTGCGCGAGCTCGCTCGCGCTTTGCATTCGCCGAGCTAGCTCGGAAAAACCAAGGCCGGTCATAGCCCGGCCAACCAAAGCGCGGTCTGTGCCCGCGCACTCCAAACTGCTCCCAGCTAAAGCTTCCCGAACTCCTCCACCGCCCGGCGCCAGGCTCGCTTTTGGTAGTGCCGCGCCAAAGGGAGGCAGAGCCAGAAGAGCCAGGAGTGCGGCATGGCAGTGCCCTGTACATGGAGCGACAGGCGGCGGCCCGCCCGCGTCAGCTCAGACGACCATATCCCTTTGCCGTGGTGGAATTGGGTGGTCACGTAGCCGAGCTTGCAGCGGTCCACTTCCCTCTCCGCGACAAAGATCTCAGTCGACGAGTTGAGCAGTGGCCCGCCCCAGGTGAGGAACATGGGCGCCCGCTGCAGCATCCGATCCCCGGCCCGCAAGGGACGACCATCCAATCGAAACCGACCAAAGCAACGCACCGCTTCGGGCGGATAGTAGTCGCCACTCAGCATCTTAGTGGCGATCCGGTCAAAGCGCGATCCGTCGGGGTCGGAGCCAAGGTCGTAGACTTTGTCGTCGTCCCAGCACACCCGAGCCCTTTGCCCGCCGTGCACCGGATCCCAGTTCAGTGGGGCGGTCTCAGCACGGTGCATCAGGCGGTCACCAGGTCCGGCCATGATCGACTATGGCCCAAAAGATCGTCCTCGCCGGAGGCAGCGGGCACGTCGGCGCGGCCCTGGCCCGGCACTGGACCGAGCACGACCTCGTCGTCCTCTCCCGTGGTCCGGGCCTGCCGGGCGTGCGGTCGGTCAAGTGGGATGGCGCGACGTTGGGTGCATGGGTCAACGAAATCGACGGCGCGGACGTGGTGGTCAACCTGGCCGGCCGCAGCGTCAACTGCCGGTACACCGAAGCCAATTTGCAAGAGATGATGTCGAGCCGGGTCGACTCGACCCGCGTGGTCGGGCAGGCAATCGCGGTGGCCTCGCGCCCACCCCGGGTCTGGCTCCAGTCAAGCACGGCCACCATCTATGCCCACCGGTTCGATCGGGCCAACGACGAGGCGGAGGGCTTCATCGGCGGCGGCGAGCCGGGCTCGGAGCGACTGTGGGACCGCAGCGTCGAAATCGCCAAAGCTTGGGAGCAAGCGCTCGCCGAAGCAGATACGCCCCATACCCGCAAGGTGGCTCTACGGTCGGCCATGACGATGTCGGTCGACAAACGTAGCGTATTCGACGTCTTGCTCGGCCTGGCCCGGAAGGGACTGGGTGGTTCGCTCGGCACCGGCCAGCAGTACGTCTCCTGGATCCACGAGCGCGACTTCGGCCGCGCGCTGGACTTCCTGATCGAACGCGACGACCTGGACGGGGCGGTCAACATCTGTTCGCCCAACCCCTTGCCTCAACAGGAGTTCGCCCACGACCTACGCGCCGCGGCTGGCGGCATGGGCGCGATTCCAACGCCGCGGTGGATGATCGAGATCGGCACCTGGCTCATGAGGACCGAAAGCGAGCTGGTCCTCAAAAGTCGCTTCGTCGTACCTGGGCGGCTACTGAAGGCAGGGTTCACCTTTGAGTTTCCCGAGTGGGCCTCGGCTTGCCGGGAGTTGGTCCTCCGGAGCCAGGCTCAGCCGCGATAGCCGCCAGGCCAGGCAAGACAAGGCCGAGGTACAGCCGCTCCATTTCGGCGGCGTCAGCTTCGATCCGCCCATCCATCCAGGCGCCGACGACGGCCATAAACGAGCCGACGACCGAGGCGCATGCAGCCTCCCGAACCACCTCAGGCCGGCCCCCCAGCCGTAAGTCGGCCACCGCCAGCTCGGCGACCATCTTGCGAAACTCGCGGTCCAAAACCGCCGCCGACCGGCCCCGGGTCAGAGCGTGCCAGATCGGCCTGCCCTCGTCGATGTGGCGCAGCAGCGGCCCGGCGAAAGCCAGCGACCCTCGCTCGGCACCTGCCGTCAGCGACTCGCGCCAGCGGTGCACCATGCCCTGCTTGAGGTTGCTGATGCTCGCCGCCAGCAGGTCGTCCTTGTCGGCGTAGTGGGCATAGAACGATGACCGACTGACATCGGCCCGGTCGGCGACGTCCTGAACCGTCACCTCGTCGTATCCGCGCTCGACAGCCAACTGGATCAAAGCCCGCTGGAGTGCGGCCCTGGTCTTCACGATCCGGCGGTCGAGAGTCTGATGTGCCACGTTTCTGGACAATTGTCCGATAAATGCCCGCAACCGGACAGGACCGTCCGGGATGTCGCATAGGCGGCCAGTCGCCCGTCGTAAACCCTCGCGATGCGAAACATCGCTGCCATCGTCCTTTTCGCTGCCATGCCACTTGTCTCCAACGCGCACTTCGTGTGGGTGTATGCGGACACGACCAAGACAGCCAGAATTGAAATCACAGACAAGCCGGGCGAAGCACCGGTGCCGCTCAAGATCGTCTCAGGGAACAAAGGGACCGACTTCGCGCCTGTTGGGCTCCAGGACATCAAGCCAGCCACCGACGGCAAGAGACTCCAGGCCCTAATGACAGCGCCTTCGGGAGCCCTCACCTTGGTCTACGGGCTGCACGGTGACGACCTGGTCACCTGGTACGCCAAAGCCACCACCAACCTGGCCTCCGCGGCCAAGCCGTTGGGCAGACCGTACGAGATCACAGTCCGGCACGACAAAAACGGTCTGGCCGCCACGGTTTGGCACGACGGCAAGCCCTTCAAAGGCGCGACCGTCGAGTTGTACGGCAACGGCCTGGCCAAAGACCTGACCCTCCTGTCCGACAGTCACGGTGAAGTGAAGTTCGGCGCCGTCAAAGGTGGTTACCTCTGCATCGGCGCCGAAATCAAAGTGCCCCAAGCCGGGACACACAAGGGCAAGCAGTACAAAGGCAAGCTGGAAATGGCGTCCTTGACTGTCCGCATGTGACCTCTATCAGCTTGCCATCGTGTCCAGGTAGTCCTTGAGCAAGTCAAAGGTGCCGCCCCATCCGCCGGCCAAGCTTTCACGACCCTGGTCAAAGGTGGCGATTTCGGAATCTGTGCCCAAGGCTGTCGATTCGATCGTCAGCCTTGTCTTCCCCTGCTCCTCTGCCAGCGTAAAGACCGAGTGGATCTCGCGCGGCCAATCTGGTGCCATCGGATGCGTAACCGTGCGAGCCTCTGCGTCGCAGAAGGACACGACAAAGACAATACGTTCGGGCGGCTGGACTTCGCGGATCACCCACTTGCCCCAAAACTCAAGGCCGTCCGGCGCACGAAGACAGTAGTGGTACAGCCCACCTGGCCTCAAGTCCATCGTGCACCGGACGCGCTCGAAACTCTTTGGCCCAAACCAGCGGGCCAGGTGCTTTTCTTCGCTCACGACTTGCCACAGAAGGTCACGCGGCGCGTTAAAGACGCGGGAGAGGACAAAAGGACGCCGGATATCGCTACAAGCAACCAGATCGGCGAGGCGGCCCATTGTCTCCGTCAGGCCCTTATCGGCGCCGTATGTGTCCACGCAGAGCACCTTTTCCTCGACCGTCGGGAAGATCATCGTGAAGGTCATCCGCGTCTCGGTAGTTGAAACTGGCTCGAACTCGATGACGCCGCTGAAGTGGACGGTGTCTCCGTCGCCGTAGTGGGTGTAGGTGATCCGGTCGGGCCCTGTCACGTGGTACTGGAGCCGGTTCGGATAGTCGCGCCCGTCCGGGCCGTGCATCGTCAAGATCCACCACCCGCCCGGCTGGAACGAGAACTCGTGGGTCGTGGTCGTGAAGCCGACCGGCCCCCACCAGTTGTTGAGGTGTTCCGGCGACGACCACATCTCGAGCAGCCGCTCGGGGGTCGCGTTGTAGACGCGGCTGAGGGACAACGTGCGCTCGGGGTGCGTGATTGTCATTGGGCCGCTCCCATCGAAGACAACAGCACGTCGAGCTTCTCAAAGCCTTCCTTGACGCCGCGTTCCATGCCGTAGGCGACCATACCGTCGCGCGAGCCCTTGTCGGTGAAAAGCGAGTGATAGGAGGCTCTAGTGCCGCCGTCGACCGACTCAAATGTGACGGTGTTGATGAGCGGGTGGTTGGGTGCGCCGTCCCAAACAAAGGTCAGCACCAGCCTGCACTTCGGTTCGACTTCACGGATCTCGCCGTAGAAGCGCTGCTCGTTGCCGTCCGAGTCGGTGCAGACGGAATCCCATGTGCCTCCTGGTCGACAGTCGACCTCGTACTTCGAATACTTGACCGAGTGCGGTCCCTGCCAGCGGGCGAGGTGCTCGCCCTTTGTGTGGACCTCCCACACGAGGTCGAGAGGGGCGGCGAAAAACCGGGAGAACTGAAGCTCCAGGTCGGAGGGCATATTGACTTCAAGGGTTGGGCTCATTGGTTTTGTCCTGTTCGGATTGCAGTTCACGGAGATAGTCGTCCAAGCGCTGGAAGCTCGCCTCCCAGTACTGCCGGTACGGCTCGATCCAGTCTTGTGCGTGCCTCAGCGGCTCGGCCTCCAAGGCGCGCAGGCGCATCTGCGCCTTTTTGTCCACCCGGACCAGTCCGGCACGCTCCAGCACCTTCAGGTGCTTGGTAACGGCCGGCCCGGTCATGGCGAACGAGCCAGCCACTTCCCCCATCGGCCTCGGCCCCTGGGCGAGCTGAGCCAAAATGGCCCGGCGCGTAGGGTCAGCTAGCGCGGAGAAAACAAGGCTGAGTTGGTCGGTGGCCATTTATTACCGTTTGGTTTTGTAACCATTTAGTAATATATCAGACCAAGCGCAGGAAAACAAGAGGACGAGAGAAAATGTCTTCATGCACTACATGGTCGTCGAGCGGTTTCGTGCTGGCGAAGCTGCCCCGGTCTATCGTCGCTTTGCCGAACGTGGCCGCCTTGCCCCTGAGGGATTGGAATACATCTCCAGTTGGGTGAACCTGAAGCTCGGTGTTTGCTACCAAGTGATGGCCTGCGACGACCCTTCCCTGCTCCAGTCGTGGATGGCCAACTGGGAGGATCTCGTTGAGTTCGAGGTCGTGCCGGTCGTCACCTCAGCCGAAGCCGCGTCGACTGTAAGCCTTTGACTGAACATAATGGAGGCATGCTGAAGGCTCTTCTTGGCCTGCTGGCTCTGGCGTCCGTGCAGCAGCAAGCCGTTGTCTCCCCCGAGGTCCACCCTGACCGGACAGTGACCTTCCGGTGCGAGGCTCCAAACGCCCAAGACGTGAGCGTCTCGATCGAAGGCGGCAAGGCAGCACTCAAGATGACCAAGGGTGCCGGCGGCGTCTGGTCGGTGACGACCGGTTCTCTGGAGCCGGACATCTATGGCTACTCCTTCAACATCGACGGCAAAGCGACTCTGGACTCGCACAATCCGGCGATCAAGCCGAACCTCATCTGGGTCGGCAACATGGTCACCGTTCCCGGCAAGCAGGTCTGGGAGCCACGCAACGTTTCCAAGGGGACAGTGCACCACCACTTCTTCCAGTCCAAGGCGATCGGCGCCGAGCGCGACTTCTTCGTCTACACGCCACCTGGGTTCAGCAAGGCCAAGAAGCTGCCCGTGATGTATTTGCTCCACGGGTTCTCCGACATGGCGAGCGGTTGGACGGAAGTCGGCAAGGCGCACGTGATCCTCGACAACCTCTTGGCCGAAGGCAAGATCAAGCCGATGGTCGTCGTCATGCCGCTGGGCTACGGCGTCCCCGACTTCGCTTCGCCCAACGGCCGCAACTTCGGCGACCGGCAGAGGACGCTGAACAACTTCACGAGGTTCGAGACATCCCTCTTGACCGAGGTCAGACCCATGGTCGAGTCAAATTACGGCACCGCCACGACCGCCGACAAACGGGCGATCTGCGGTCTCTCGATGGGTGGCGCCGAGAGCCTGTTCATTGGCCTCAAGCACACGGACACTTTTCACTACATCGGCGGATTCAGCAGCGGCGGATTCCCAGCCAACAAGCCCGAGGAAGTCTTCCCTCACCTGACCAAGGCTCAACTGGCTCGGCTCAAGTACCTCTGGATGACCTGCGGCACCGACGACGGCCTCATCGGCTTCCAACGCGGGTTCTCAGGGTGGCTGAAGGACAAGGGCGCCAAGGTCGAGACCCAAGAGACCGGCGGCGGGCACGTCTGGATGCTGTGGCGACGAGCCCTGTCGGCGTTCAGCCAGAAGCTGTTCAAATAATTTTAAACTTCCTGTTTATAATACGGGCATGCGAGGAACGACCATTGCTCTCTTGGCACTCTGGTCAGTGGCGGGATGCTCAAACGCCCCCGAAGCTAAAGGGCCTGAGCACAACGAAGCGGCCCAGGACATTACCCAGAAGTTTGGGGACGCCGTTCTTGCCGGCAAGTACGACGAGGCTCATAGCCTGCTCACGACTGAAGCACAAAAGACCTTCACCGCAGAGTGGATCAAACGGGAGTACGAGGCCAAGGTCGGTGAGATCAGGCAAGGCACGCCAACATTCAAAGCGGACAGAGTGGAGGCAGGTTTTGGTTCGTTGCCCGATGACGAGAAGGAGATGAAGGAGACCTACGGCGTACCGAACGCCCCGCCCAAGGACACTTGGATCGCCTGGGCGTCGGCCGACATCGGTGCCAGCGAGTCCACCAGTTCAGGGCCAGAGATCGTCCAAGGCATCAGCACCCGGCTCCTTGTCGTCAAGGACGGCGGGCGACCAAAGATCGCTCACGTCGAATTCGAGTTCATGGACTAGTCCGAGCTTGGAAAACCTCTGAGGCCGGGCTTTCCGCGCAGCTTGGCGTAGACGACTATGTCCTGCGGAGCACCTCCGGCCCAGAAGACGTGTTTGAGGATCGCCTCCTGGACGAAGCCGCACTTCTCGGCCAGCTTACGGCTGCCGACGTTGTCCACCTCTGCCTGGATCTGGATCCGGGCTAAGTTCAGCCAGTCGAAGAGATAGTCGACAAACAGGTTCACCGCTTCCGTCCCATACCCCTTGCCTCGGTCGGTCGGGTCGTAGAGGATGTAGCCGATCTCTTTCGTCGCGTCGTAGTAGTGCTGGGCGTTGAAGTAAGAGACCGACCCGATGATCCGGTCGGTGACGGCATCCACGACGAGCATCGTGCCGTCCTGCTTGCCCCACATGCCGTCTTCCTCGAAGCTCTTCTGCATCGAAATTTCGGTGGGTAGGTTCAACGGAAAGTACTGCCCGCGAGCGCGGATCTCTGACCGGAGCTCCAGAAGCTTCGGCAGGTCGGCGCGACGGACCGTGCGCAGATTGACGTTTTTGCCGCGCAGCACGGTCAGGCCTTCTCCAACATCAGCGACTTGAACTCGACCTCGGCGCCTTCGGCTTGGATGGCGATCTTGCCGTGGTCGGCCGTGCAGTCATGTCCGTCGTTGACCAGGTCGCCGTTCACCCAGACCGTGATGTTGCGGCCCTTGCACAGAATGACGTAGGTGTTCCACTGGCCAAGCGGCTTCTCGCTGCCGTCGGTCAGGTTGAGGATCCTGCGGTTCTTGTCGCCGTCGACTCCCCACTTCTCCTTGGGTCCGCGCCGTTTCTCCATGTCGGGCACGACAATGTCCTCGCCGATGCACCAGAAGTCGCCGGCGTCGCCGCTCTGCATTTGGCACTCCATGGACTGCGGGAACATGCCGTAAAGCCGTCTCAGCTTCGACGCGTGGACGAGGATGCCGCAGTTCCCCGGCTTGGCGCTGAACCGGTAGACCGCGGTCAGCTTGTAGTCGTGGTACTCCTTCTTGGTCAGCAAATGCCCGCCCGGCGTGCCCAGGCTAACCAGTTTGCCGTCGCGGACGATGAACGGCTTCTTGCCGTTCGGGTTCTTGTCCAGATCGGGGACGTCCATGAACCAGCCGTCCAAATCATTGCCGTTGAAGAGCGAAACAGCAGCACCATGCGACTGTCCCGCCAATGCGACCGCCGCGATCCACGTGACCATACGTGGATTGTGGCTCAAACCGTGTGAGGTCCAGGAAATCCTCCCAGCTAGTCGAGTTTTGGGACTTGATAGGACGCCAAAGGAATTGGCACCTGCCTTGCCACTACCAGTCAGCTGGAGAGCATATGAACAAGTTCCTTTCCCTCGTTACCCTTTCCTTCGTCTCTGCCCTGAGCTTCGCCTCGATCACGCTCAACGTCACCGGCCAGATCAGTGGTCAAAAGGCCAACATCAACGTCAAGCACTTCGGCAACAGCCGGACCTGGGGAGCTGGCCCGTTCAGCGGCAACTTCGGCAACGGCCCGAGCTTCAAGATGTACTGCGTCGACCTGGACCACTCCGTGTCGCCTCCATCGAGCTACCAAGTCGATCCGTTGTACATCCCTGGCCTAGCCCTATCGGACCGGCACCACTGGGCAATGAAGCTGTACAACAAGTTCGCCCCGGGCGTCGACAACTCCACCAAGGGCGCCGCCCTGCAAATGGCGATCTGGGAAGTCATGGTCGACGGCAACGGCGACCTGTTCAACGGGAACTTCAAGGACAACGGGACGACCAGTTCCATCCGCAACTTGGCCGCCAGCTACCTGGCCACCGATCTGACCAATGTCAGCGACGAAGGCTATTGGCTCAAGTCGGTCACCCACCCGAACGGCAAGAACCAGGATATGATCGGCCCGGTGCCCGAGCCGGCCAGCCTGTCCGCCCTTGGCCTCGGCGCCCTCGGCCTCCTGCGACGCCGCGCCAAGAAAGCCTGAGTCCTGCTGTCATCGCCTCATAAAGAGCACAAGGTCCCCGGTCACCCCGGGGACCTTTCTAGTTTGTCTCCCGCACAGTTCGGCAACCTTAACAGTTTCGCGTTTCTAGCTTCGCCTTGGCACGCCGTTTGATCATCCAATCAGCGAGAGAGCCATGAAACGGACACTTGCCCTCGCCCTTATCGCCACCTGCTCATCTTTGAGCTTCGCCTCGATCAACTTGCACGTCAACGGCCTGGAAGGCGGCCTATACAACACCGTCCACGTCAACTACAACGGCAACAACCGCGACTTCACCGCTGGCCCGCAGAGCGGCCACCTGGGCGCGGGACCAGATTTCCGCATGTTCTGCGTCGACCTGGACCACACGGTTTCCCCGGGCAGCGACTATCCAGTCAATCCCACGCAGATCAACGGCTTCGGCAACGCCGGCCTTTCGCTGGCCGCCAAGCTGTACAACAGCTTTGCCGGTGGCATCTCCACCAGCGACGAAGGCGCGGGCCTGCAGCTGGCCATCTGGGAAGCCGTCGTTGACAACGCCGTGGTCGATTTCGCCAACGGCAACTTTAAGGACAACGGCACCTCGGGCGCCATCATGATGAAGGCCAACTTCTTCCTGGCCAACGTCGGCACCAACGACCACGCCTACTGGCTGGACGCTGTCCACGTGGAGAACCGCAACCAAAGCATGATCGGCCCCGTGCCCGAGCCCGCCAGCATGAGCGTGCTCGCCCTGGGCGTCGCCGGCCTCCTGCGCCGCCGCAACAAGAAAGCTTAACCTGACAACCCAACCTCTCCAATCGTTTGCCTTCCGGGAGTTCTCTCGGAGGGCAATTTTTCTATTGGTAGACGCGGACGTAGTCAATCTTGAACTTGGCCGGAAAAATCGCGTCGTCCACGCCCTTCTGGCCGCCCCACGAGCCGCCGATTGCGAGGTTGAGGAGCAGATACGCCGGTTTGTCGTACGGCCAGGCCGCGTTGCCAGTGTGCTCGTTGGCAAAGGTGAACACCTTCTTGCCGTCTTGGTAGAAGTCCAGCCGGTCACGACGCCAGTCCAGCCCCCAGACATGAGGCTGTGATGCTGCGCCAGGAGCGTCGATGGCGATGCCCTTGCCCCTACCGGCTCCATGGTTGTATTTCTGGCAATGGATGTTGTAGTGCAGCTTGTCGGGTGAAAAGCCGACGTACTCCATGATGTCGATCTCGCCACAGGCGGGCCAACCGACACGACGGTCGCCGGCCAACCGATGGCCCTCGCCAAGCATCCAAATCGCTGGCCACGTCCCCTTACCGGCTGGCACCTGCGCCTTGACCTCGATATAGACGTGCGTCCAGGCCTTGCGCGTGGTCAAGCTGGCCGAGGTGACTGTCGAGCCCTGGAAGTTCTCCTTCTTTGCTTCGATAACCAGTTGGCCCCCGTTCTGGTAAGCGTTCTCGATCCGCCGGTCGGTGTAGTACTGCAACTCATTGTTGCGGATCTTTCCAACCTCCGGCACCCAGTTGTCCGGGTTCGGCGCACCTGCCTGCTCAAACTCGTCGTGCCAGACCAGCTTGCGGTCCCGCTTGGGGTCTTCGACTGGCACAGCCGCCAGGGTCATGCCGAGCACCATCGCCGTGAGCATAGTTTCAGCCTACCAAATCCGCTATCCTCAGGCTGTGTCTTGGATACTGCGGCAAGCAAGGCTGGAGGACGCCCCGGGCCTCGCCCGAGTCCACGTCCAGAGCTGGGAGGAAACCTATCGGGGCTGGGTTCCCGACAGTGTGATCGACAAGCACACCTTCGACTCGCGGACGGCAATGTGGCAAAAAGCGATCAGGTCGGGCCAGTGGGTGTGGTTGGTCGAAGAGGACGATGTTGTGGTCGGCTTTGTCACCGCCGGGCCAGCGCAGAAGAACCAGCCAGGCCATCCTGGACAACTCCACGCGATCTATTTGCTGAAGTCAATGCAGGGTCAGGGCGCCGGGCAGGCGATGTTCGACGAAGCGCGGGCATATCTTGAATCGGAAGGGTTGACGCCCTTCTTCTGCTACTTCCACCCCGACAACCCGGTCGCGGGCTTCTACCAGCGCAACGGCGGCATCCGAATTGATGCTGCAGAGCTAGCGGACGACAACCCAGGCGACGTCTGCGAGGGCTGCTTCTCGTTCCCACCCGTCGGCCACTGACCAAAGCAGAAACCCGAAGGCCCGACCACGAAGTGGCCGGGCCTTTCGATTTGCTCCGCAACGCCTTACCGGCGGCGACGCTTGAGGGCGAGGGCGCCCAAGCCGAGGACAGCCATAGTGGCCGGCTCCGGAACCACGTCAGTCTGCGAGAAGCTGACGTTGTCGAGCCCTGTGTTCCAGTTCGGGCCCCACTCGATGATTAGCGTCTGGCCGACGAGGTTTGGAGCATAGTGGTCGTGGGTCGGGCCAGCACCGTGAGCCACAGTCGTGTTGGCGTCCCACAAAATGTTGTTCGCGCCGTCAAGGACTCGCAAGTATTCGATGGCCTGGTCAGTCTGTGGCCACCCAGCCAAGTCAAAACTCTCCAATCTGACAGACCAGCCTGCATCGGCAGAGAGAATGAGACGGGCATAGCCGTTGCTGACCTCGCTAAACGCAATATGCTCGAGGTCGCCGTAGGAGCTGTCCCAGTGCAGCAGGTTGTTCGAGAAATGGTTGTGGGCTCCGTCGTGAGTCGCATAGGATGTTGTGACATTCGGCGTCCAGCCGCTACCCATGAGGTAGCTACCGACACCGTCATTCGTCTGCGTCACGTTGTCGCCGTAAGCGTGGTCGATCACGCCGTAGTTGCCCAGCGGAGCCCCCGTGACTTCGTGCAAGTCACCAAAGGTCAAAATGGTCGCTTGTGCCGCACCGGCAACTGCTACCGCAAGTGCAAGAGTGATGTATTTGGTCATTTGACTCTCCAATTCTCAAAGAAACGGTCTCGGCAAGGTTACACGAGGCTCCGGCCCCGCGTACAGTCCCTGACCTAAAACCAGCAATTATGCAGTTGCCTACCGACCAACCTTGTAACTCGAGCGTTACGAGCCTGGCTCACCACAGCGCGGAGAGAGCCTTGACGTCGGCATTGCCGCCGCTGACCACGACGCCGACACGCTGACTGGACGTGGCTAGCTTGCCCGTCATCACCGCGGCCAGCCCGAGCACGCCTGTCGGCTCCACCACGCACTTCATGCGCTCCCACATGAACCTGGTCGCCTGAAGTAGCTCAGCGTCGGAGACAGTCACGATCCCATCCACGTGCTTCTGCGCCAAGCCGAAGGTCAATTCGCTCAGGCTCGGCGTCCTGGCACCGTCGGCGATGGTCTGAGGGTTGTCGACGGTCTCCAATTTGCCACTCGCCATGGACCGGGCCGCGTCGTCCCCCGCCTCGGGCTCGACACCGTAGACCTTGATGCCTGGTCGCAATGCCTTGGCGGTCAGCGAGCATCCTCCTAACAGACCACCACCACCGCAAGGCACGACCACTGCATCGAGATCCGGGCACGACTCAAGTAGCTCCATAGCTGTCGTCCCCGCACCTGCGACGATGTGCGGATGGTCGTAGGGTGGAATGACGGTCAGACCCTTTTCTTCGGCCAGTCGGCGTCCCAGCGCCTCGCGAGACTGCTCAGCACGGTCATAAAGGACGACTTCCCCGCCATACCCCTCGGTCGCTGCCTTCTTTACAGCAGGAGCGTCACTGGGCATCACCACGGTCACGGGGCAAGCGAAGAGCGAGCCCGCCAAAGCCAGTGCGGCCGCATGGTTGCCACTGCTGTAAGTGAGCACGCCCCTCGTGCGCTGGTCTGGCGAGAGTTGCGCCATCGCGTTGTACGCCCCGCGAAACTTGAAAGCACCGCCGCGCTGAAAGCTCTCCATTTTGCAGAAGACTTTCAAACCCACCATCCCATCCAAGGTGCGGGAAGTCAGCACCGGCGTCACATGTGCGATACCGCGCAAGCGTTCTCGGGCGGCCTGGACGTCGGCAAGGGTGACCATGGCTTCCCAGTATGCCGACACCAAAGGTATGGGCAAACTTTTCTGGGACCGGTTCGCCGTCATCGCTGCCGTACTGGCAGTCGTCGCCACCGTCGGCATGCACCACCATCGCTGAGCGCAAAGGAGAACCGGCGCACTCCGCGGCCCCTAACCCCTAGCCTCTAGCCTCCAGCCCCTAGCCTCTAGCCCCCACTCTAGGCCCCCGCAACACCTCGCAGGGCCGCCTCGTATACTCCTCTGTCAGGAGACATACTGAAGCATATGAGCCTGTGGGACAAGATCAAGGGTGAGTTTGTCGACATCATCGAGTGGACGGACGACTCGACCGACACGATGGTCTACCGCTTTGAGCGGCATAACAACGAGATCAAATACGGCGCACAGCTGACCGTGCGCGAATCGCAGGTCGCGGTGTTCGTCGACGAAGGCAAATATGCCGACGTCTTCATGCCGGGCATGTACACGCTGGAGACGCAGAACATGCCGCTCCTTTCCACCCTCAAGGGCTGGAAGTACGGATTCAACAGCCCCTTCAAGGCCGAGGTTTACTTCATCAACACCAAGCGGTTCAACGACCAGAAGTGGGGGACGATGAACCCGATCATGATGCGCGACGCTGACTTCGGCATGGTGCGCGTCCGGGCCTTCGGCTCTTATGCGATGCGGATCGTCGACGCCAAGAAGTTCCTCAGCGAAGTCGTAGGCACTAACTGGGAGTTCACGACCGACCAAATCAGCGACCAGTGCCGCAACAACGTCGTCTCTGCTTTTGCAAAAGCGGTCGCCGACGCGCAGATGCCAGTACTGGATCTGTACTCTCGATATGACGAAATCGGCCAGTCGCTCATCGGCAAGGTCCAGCCCACGATGGCCGAGATGGGCATCGAGCTGCTCAACCTCCTGGTCGAGAACGTCTCGGTGCCGCCCGAGGTCGAGCAAGCCATCGACACCCGTTCCAAGATGGGTGCGGTCGGCGACCTGAACAAGTTCATGCAGTTCCAGGCGGCTGAAGCGATGGTGAAAGGCGCCGAGAACCCCGGCGGTATGGGCGGTATCGGAGCGCAAATGGCCGCAGGCATGATGGTCGGCCAGACCGTCCAGAACATGCAGTCCGCGCCGCCACCCATGCCCGTCCAAAAGCAGTTCCACGTGGCCGTCAACGGCTCGCAGCAAGGCCCGTTCGGTACCGACGCCTTGCGCGGCATGGTGAGCAGCGGCCAGCTGACCCCAGACACGCTGGTGTGGACGCAAGGCATGGCCGACTGGCAGCCCGCCAGGGCCGTCGCCGACCTGGCCGCCCTCTTCGCTGCCGTCCCGCCACCGATGCCGCCTGGGCAGTGACCACTGGCCTGGCCAAGAACTCATTCGGCCCGTTCCACCTTTTAAGGCGGAACGGGCCGATTCCCTTTTTGCGAACCGTCGTCAGCGTTTGCGCCGCTTCAGAGCCAATGCGCCCAAACCGAGGACGGCCAGGCTGGCCGGCTCGGGCACCGGCGGGTTGATGTCGCCTCGGCCGCCGATACCGACACCATAGTCGCCATGGTTGTCGTCAAAGTTGGGATCGTAGTTCCAGAACGTCGTGGCGACAAGGTAGTAGGTCGTCCCCGCGTCCAAAGCGCTGGAAAAGCTCGATCGAAGAATGCTTCCGGCCTTATAGCCACCGTCCGCGAGGACGGTGAACGCAGCCCCATTGTCATCATTGGCGGCGACAAAATTGGCCAGACCGTTGCTGGGATCAAACGCATCCTTATACAAGACCAGGAATGTGTCGATGTTATTGACCGAGTTGACCGGGTTGCCCAGCTCGAAGGTGTACGTGCTGCTCGCCGATACGGTGAACTTGATCGCCGTATAGACGTTGTCGATGCCAAGCCCGCTCAAGCCAGACCCGTCCTCAAGCGGTCGGTTCCAGCGAGGGCTGGACCCGTCCCAGGTGCCGGTTTGGATCAACGTTCCAGCAAAGGCCGACGAAGCGGCGAGGGCAAGCAGGGAAATCGAAAGAAGCCTTTTCATTCTCATCCTCTCCATGCGGACCGAAGTCGGCTCCACATGACGCCTCATTTTGCCACAGTATTTTTGCCATCCCAAGCTTTGCCAGGGAATTTCGACAAACTTACGCGTAATCCTTTCCACCGTCGTCCTCTCGGTGGATTGCACGGCCTTTTGTCGCAGAGTCAAATCCCCACTGGCTTGGGAAGGGTAAGAAAGAGTGAATGGCGGAGAGGTTCCCGTGTGCCCAGTGCGGTGCCCAATTGGAGTTCGCTCCCGGCACCACCTCCCTGAAGTGCCCCTACTGCGGTTTCGTCCAAGCCCTGGTCGTGTCGACCGAGGGCGTGGTCGAACTCCCTTACGAACAGTGGGTACACGCCGACGTCCCTGCCAACCCGAACCTACAAGAGGTCGTCTGCCAGACCTGCGCCGCGACCTTTAACCTGCCACCGAACCAAGCGGCCGGCAAATGCCCGTTCTGCGGCGGCAACATCGTCTTGCCGCCCCAACAGTCGGGCCAGATCCAGCCCCGCGCCCTCCTTCCCTTTGCTGTCGACAAAAAGCTGGCGCGAGACAAGTACAAGCAGTGGGTCTCCAGCCGCTTCTGGGCTCCGAATGACCTGAAAAAGCTAGCCATGGTCGAAGGCGGGCTCTCCGGTGTTTACGTCCCGTATTGGACCTTCGACAGCTTCACGATCACCCACTACACTGGTGCGCGCGGCATCGACCGGATCGTCACGGAGTCATACACCGACTCGGACGGCAACACACAGACACGCCAGCGGGTCGAAACCGATTGGTGGCCCGCCGCTGGCACTGTGCAGGTGCCGTTCGATGACGTGCTGGTTTTGGCCAGCGGCCGATTGCCACCGCGCTACGCCCAAGCGATGAAGACCTGGCAGCTCGGCGGACTGGTGACCTACGAGAACGGCTTCCTGTCCGGCTTCCAGGCGGTCCGCTACGACGTCGGCCTGCAAGACGGATTTGGCACCGCGACCGAGTTGATGCAGCCGGAGATCGACCAGACGATCCGCTACGACATCGGCGGCGACCATCAACAAATCCACACCAAGGACACAAACTACTTGGACACGACGTTCAAACACGTCTTGTTGCCCATCTGGAGCGGCGCCTACCGCTACAAGGGCAAGACCTGGAACTAC
>JAFDWT010000107.1 GCA_018268335.1 Armatimonadota bacterium
TGGGCAAAGAGCTCAGTGGCCCGTCCGCTGGCTTGGGCGATTGCCGCAGGGGAGTCGTCCTCGGGCGTGAAGTCGAGCTTTTCGACCACCGGGTAGCCGTCGGCGACGATTTGGTCGACTGTGTGGCCGAAGCGGGGGCTCAGGTGGGCGGCGGCGGCGACGACGCCGAGCTCCAGGCCGGGTCGGGCCATGATCTCGTCAAAGACCGGCGTGTAGAGCCCGTAGTCGCTCCGGGCGACGCTGACAGCACCGATCCTGCGCTTCATTGCAGGTCGGTCCATTGGAGGGTCGTGCCCTCCGGAAGGTCGTGGGCGGCGGTGCGGCCGACGCACTCATGGAGGCGGTCGGGAGGGACGCCGTCTCCGGGCCGTCGAAGCGTGAGGTCTTCTGGGGCCAGGCACTGACCATCTGCCACGGGACGCGCCAGGGTGACGCTGCGCCGGGCGACACGGGCAGTGTCCTCTTCGCAGGGCATGCGTCGCTTGATGCCGTCGCCTAGCGCCGACTCGACATGTCGGACGGCACGGATCAGTGCCGCGAGTTCAGTAGGCTCGAGAGAGGCCTGATGGTCCGGCCCAGGCAGGTTCCGGTCGAGAGTGAAGTGCTTTTCCAGACATGCCGCCCCGACGGCGACGGCGGCGATGCACGCCTCAATGCCCTGGGTGTGGTCGCTGAACCCGACCGGAACGCCAAAGGCGAGTTCGAGGGTCGCCATAGCGTTCAGGTTCACTTGGTCGAACGGCGCCGGGTACGAGCTGATGCAGTGAAGGAGCGTCAGTTCATCGTTGCCTGCCGACAAGATAGTGGCGACGGCCCGCTCGACCTCGCCGAGGTCGGCCATGCCGGTGGAGACGTACATTGGCTTGCCCTTCGCGGCGACGTGGCGCAGGTAGGGCAGGTTGGTCAGCTCGCCGCTAGGGGTCTTGAAGGCGCGGACGCCGATCGCGTCAAGGAGGTCGGCGTCTTCGAGGTCGAACGGTGTCGAGAGGAACTCGACGCCGCGCTCCGCACAATGTGCGGCGATCTGGCGGAAGGCGTCGGCGTCCAGCTCGAGTGCCTTCAGCATCTCGTACTGGTTGCCTTCGCCGGTGGCGTCGGCCTGATAGGCGGCCTTGCGTGCCGACCTCGTCACCAGCCGGTCGGCGCTGAAGGTCTGGAACTTGACTGCGTCGGCGCCTGCTTCGGAGGCGACATCGACGAGCTGGAGAGCCATGTCCAGCGAGCCGTTGTGGTTGACCCCGGCCTCGGCGATGATGAAACAGCGGCTCATGGTAGGACGATCTTTCCTTCGGCGACGGCCCGTTCGGCGGCCTGGAAGTCTTCCAGTGTGTCGATGTTCACCGCTCGGGACTCAGGGATTTCGCACATCAGCAGCCGGCCGTCGCGCCAATTGTCCACCGAGCGGACGAAGTCGCTGCGCCAAAGGTACAGCGCCCCGTTGATCCGGTAGACGCGGGGCACGTCTTGCCGACGGACGTAAGTCCGCGCTTCCGGCATGAGGTCGGACATGAAACCGTCGCGCTCGACGACGCAGTACCAGATCGGGTTGAACTCGGGCTCGGAGACCCCGACGACGCCATCGGCGGCGTCCTCCTGCTCGAGTCTGGCCACTGCGCTGGCTACGTCTTCGGGTAGTCGGCCTGGTGTGGTCGGATCGACGAGAAGCACCGACCCGTATGCGACGTTGTCGATCCGGCTCATTTCGTCAAGGGCATGTCGCACGACCGGCCACATGGCGGCAGCATCCGTACACAGTTCCGCTGGTCTCATGAACGGCACCTCGGCACCTGCTTCGCTCGCGGCTGCCGCGATCTCCTCCGAGTCGGTGCTGCAGACCACGCGGGCGACTTCAGGGCAGCTCAGCGCAAGCCTGACGGCGTGGGCCACCAAGGGGCGTCCGGCCAAGGGACGGACGTTTTTGCCTGGCAGGCCTTTGCTGCCGCCGCGGGCGGGGACGAGAGCCAGGATCGGGCGGAGCGGGCGTGACATGGCGGTGGGGAGTCTTGGATCGTACCGCCTGGCAAGGCTCTGGTAATCTGACCTGGTGCAGGCCTACGCACTTGCAGCTGTCCTTTTGGCGGGCGTCGCCCAGAATCCGGGCCAGAGCCTGCCTCCCGGCATCAAGCTGAAGTTCGGCGACAGGTTCAGTGTCATCGTCAGGGGCTTTCCCGAGTACTCGCGCGGCTATGTCGTCTTGGACGACGGCACTGTGGTGGGCTACGGGTTCAACCGTTTCAAAGCCGAGGGCATGACTCTCGGTGAAGTCAAGGCCTACATCAAGAAAGAACTTGTCAAGACCATCAAGGATCCTGACGTCACGATCTTGGTGGACAGCATCCGGTCGGAGTTCGTGTTTGTGAACTCCGTGACGGGCCAAGTGATCGGGCCAGTCAACCACCAACCGGACCTCTCGCTGCGTATGGTCGTCTCCCGCGTCAGCATTCCCGAGCGCAAAGAGGATTATGAAGTCCGCGTGTTCCGCGAAGGAAAGGAGATTCTGAGAAGCCCGTTGATCAAGGTGTTGGACGGCTCGACCAAGCTCGGTGACATGCTGCTGAGCCCCAACGACTCCATTTCGGTCCTTGACCGGCCGGCAATCCGGGTTTGGGCGACCGGGGCCGTAAAACGGCCCTCGGAGTATCGCGTCATCGAGGGGTCGACGGCTCAACAGCTCTTGTTGCAAAGCGGCGGCGTCTCAGACGGCTTGGAACTGACGAGCCTCTACAAGGTCAAGCTTCGTCGTGGTCCCCAAGTACTCGATGTTGACGTGTCGCCAACAGCCCAAGGGTTTCCTCTGGAGGCAGGAGACATGCTCTTCGTCGAAGTGCCGAAGGTGCTGCACATCACACTTGGTGGCGAGGTGAACGGGATCGGCGAGAGGCGTATCCGCGAAGGACTCAGCCTACTCGCCGTCCTTGAGGGCGCGGGAGGGATCACTGGCGGAGGAAGCTACGAAAACGTCCTTGTTTTCCGCAAGGGTCAAACCTACGTTGTCGACGCCGGAAAAATATTCACCGAGGGCAAGCTGGTGGATTTTGTCGTCGAGGACGACGACGTGATTTGGGTCCAGCAGAACCTGAAGCGTGTGACCGTCCTGGGTGAGATCGCGCAGCCTGGCCAGATCCTTATGAAGCCGGGAATCGAGGTCCGGCTCGCCGACGCTGTGGCTGCCAGAGGCGGTGTGGGTCTGCGCGGCAGCATGCGGCACACCTACATTGGTCGGAAGCAGGCCGACGGCAAGATCAAGGTCACCGAGTACCACCTCGACGCCTACCTCAAAGACGGCGACACGAGCCAGAACCCTCTCTTGGAGCCGGGGGACATGATCCTGATCGGTACGCCGAAGGGATTCACCATCGAGGGGGCCACGCAGGCCCTGTCGTCGTTGCTCATCGTCGAGACGATCATTAGGCGCTGACCATGAGCCCGAACCGGACTGAGGCGAGGTTTGTCGGTATCGTCCTGAGGGACGTCGCCTTGATCGCCTTGGCCGTCGGGTTCGCGTCTTTGCTACGGGGCGGGCCGATTTACGACGACCAGAGGTTGCGCAACCTAGGTACGACAGTTGCTTTGGCCTCTGCCCTTGGTCTGGTGGCCTCGGTCTGGCGGCGGACGTATCGGCTCAACGTGGGTGTCCTAGGCTTCACCGACCTCCTGGAACTGGCTGGGGTGGCTTCGACGACGGTCGTCTCGTGCCTCATCGTCTTTGCGTTCAGTGGCAAATCTGCAGAAAGCGGTCACCTGGCCATGGCGCTCCTGGCCGGATTCCTCTGCTTTGCCTTCCTTTCTGGTGCGCGTATGCCGGTCAGCCGTTGGGGAAATCGGGGCCAGGACAAGCGCGGTCGACGGACACTTGTTGTCGGCGCCGGTGGCGCGGCTGACCTCCTCTATCGCGAGATCCAGGCGACAAACAGCCACGGCTTGTCAGTGCTGGGATTTGTCGACGACGATCCAAAGAAGATCGGGGGCCGCATGCACGGCTTGCCGGTCTATGGCCCGCTGTCACAGATCAAGAGGTTTGCCGCCGAACTGAACGTCACCGATGTTCTGGTCGCGGTGCCAAGCGCCAGCCAAGACGAGCAGCACCGCATGCTTGAAGCCTGCGCCGAGACCGGCGCTCGGGTGCGGATGATGCCGTCGGTCTCGATGCTCGTGGCCGGTGACCGCGAGATGTTTCCGATCATGCGCAAGGTGGAGGTCGAGGACTTGCTTCAACGTCGGTCCCTTGAGGCTTCGCCCGACGCTGCCACCCGCTACGTGTCCGGGGAGACCGTGTTGATCACTGGTGGTGGCGGTTCCATTGGCTCTGAGTTGGCGCGGCAGGTCGCAGCGTTGTCGCCGTCGCAGTTGGTTCTTCTGGGCAAGGGTGAGAACTCGATCTTCGAGATCGAGCAAGAGCTGCGGCACCAAGGGCTCTTTAATCCGACTCCTGTCATTTGCGACGTCCGCGACCGGCAGGCTGTTGAGTCGGTCTTCCGCCAGTTCCGGCCGACCATCGTCTTTCACGCCGCCGCCCATAAGCATGTGCCGCTGATGGAGGCGGTGCCGGTCGAGGCCGTGCGGAACAACGCTTTTGGCACGCTCAATATCGCCGAAGCGGCCGTGCGGCACGGGGTCAAGCGGTTCATCTTGGTCAGCACCGACAAAGCCGTGAACCCAGGCAACGTCATGGGGGCGACCAAGCGGGTCGCCGAGATGGTGGTCGGGGCGATGTCGGAGCGGAGCGACACTCGGTTTGCGGCCGTCCGGTTTGGCAACGTCTTGGGCAGCCGGGGGTCGTTGATTCCGATCCTTCGCCGTCAGATCGAGCGGGGAGGGCCGGTGACGATCACGCATCCGGAGATGACCCGGTACTTCATGACCATCCCTGAGGCCGCCCAGTTGATCGTCCAGGCGGGTGCGGCGGGGAGCAACGGCGACGTCTTCATCCTCGACATGGGCGAGCCGGTGAAGATCGTCGACGTCGCCTACGACCTGATCCGCAAGCATGGCCTGGAGCCTGGCCGAGACATCGAGGTCAAGTATATCGGCATCCGCCCTGGCGAAAAGATGCACGAGGAGCTGAGTTACGCCGCTGAGGCGATCACGCCGTGCGACAACCCCAAGATTCTGAGGGTGAGCGACCCGAACACGGCGTCGTGGAACATCCTCCGGCCCCAGCTCGAACAGCTTGCTGCGCTGTGCGACGAAGGGGACGCCGACCGTGTCCGCGCATTTTTGCTGGACTTGGCGTGGGGGAAGAACCTGCCTCCCGTAGAAGCCAAGGAACCGTCCTAGGACTAGAACTTTATCCACTATCTGGCCAGGTAAGTTGCCACTCCACCAGTCCTGTCCGGCCCAGGACTCCGTCAACTCATCATTCGCGCGTGCCCCGTAGCGGTGCGCCCATCTGTGGACTTACGACCGACACTGCGCCTCGGCTGCGCCATCTGCGGCCCCGCGCCCCTGTCCCATGCAGTTGAACGACACAGCCATAGCCATACCTGTCTCTGAAGAGGTCTTGGTCTCGCTTGAAGCGGACCTGACCGAAGACGCCCAGTTCGGCAGCCGCACTCTTGAAGTGACCGCCAGTCACGTCACCGTGCGCGGCCCGGGCGGCATCATGCTGGCCCAAGTCCCTGTCGCCGAGGCGCGCAGCGCCCGGAACGAGCCGCTCGTCTCGGGTGGCCGCCTTGTTGTCCAAACCAAGACTGGGGAGGAGATCCCCTTGGTCACCTACTCGATGACCAAGGCCCACCTCTTCAGCGAGGCGGCCCGAGGCATCGAGCAACTCTGTGAAGGCAAACCCTTTGACATTAACCTGAAGGAAGAGAAGACCCGCTGCGACAAGTGCGGCCGCCTGCTGCCTGAGAAGGACGGCGTCTGCCCGAACTGCGTCAAGCGCGGCCAGACGATGCTCCGCATCTTGTCGTTCATGAAGCCGTACTGGCAGCGAGGATTGCTGCTGGGCGTCACCGCAACGGCATCGACGCTCATCAACCTCGCGCCGCCGAAGATCCAGGGTCTGATCCTGGACAACTTCACCAGCGGAATCAAGAGCGTGCCGACCCTGTTCCAATGGGTCGGCTTGTGGGCACTGACGGTGCTGGCGGCCAGCCTGTTGCAGATCGTCAACGGCCGGACGACCACGTGGTTGGGCTGCTACATTTCCAGCGACCTGCGCACGGCGGTCTACCGTGCCGTCGAGTTCCTGAAACTGGCCTACTTCGACAAGAAGCCGGTTGGTGCGATTGCGAGCCGGGTCACGCAGGACACCGAGCGGGTGTGGTTCTTCCTCGTCGACGGCTTGCCGTGGATGGGGTTGAACTTCTTGCTTCTGGTGGCGGTGGCGGTGCAGTTGTTTATGATCAACTGGACCCTCGCACTGGCGATTCTGTCGCCGATCCCGGTCGTGGCGATCCTGAGCAGCAGCATGTGGAAGCCGGTGAGCAACCTGTTCCACAAAGTCAGCCAGAAGATGGCGCGGGTGCACATGCACCTGAACGAGTCATTGACCGGCATCCGCGTGGTCAAGGCCTTCGCCAAGGAAGACCATGAGTACGAGCGGTTCCTGACCCGGTCGAACGAACTGCGCGACGCGGCGGCCCGGGCCGACATGACCTGGAACACAGCCTTTGGTGCGATGACCTTCTGTGTCGCGCTCGGTACGGTCGTGCACTGGGCCTATGGCGGCTACCTCATGTTCACCGGCAAGCTGACGCTCGGGCAGTTCTACGTTGTCAACGCCTATCTTGCGATGGCTTACGGGCCGCTGCAGTGGTTCGCGATGCTCAACAACTGGTTCACGCGGGCCATGGCTGGCGCGGAACGGATCTTCGAGATCATCGACATGACCCCCGAGCCTGTCGACATGCAGGGCAAGAAGGCGCGGATCGAGGGTGAGGTCGAGTTCGACGGTGTCCGGTTCGGCTATGACAAGTCGAACCCGGTCATCAACGGTGTGAGCTTCAAGGTCGCGCCGGGTGAAATGATCGGCCTCGTCGGTCACTCCGGCGCGGGGAAGTCGACGACCATTAACCTCATCAGCCGGTTCTATGAGCCAGACGCCGGTGTCATCCGCATCGACGGTACCGACTACCGGGAGCTGGACTTGCGTGACTACCGGTCGCAGATCGGCATCGTTTTGCAGGAGCCGTTCCTCTTCCACGGCACGATCCTCGAGAACATCACCTACGGCAACCCCGAGGCGTCGTTCGAAGAGGCGGTCGCGGCGGCGGTGGCGGCCAACGCCCATGACTTCATCCTGAGCAAGCCGGACGGGTACGACACGTTGGTCGGCGAGCGCGGGTCGAAGTTGAGCGGCGGTGAAAAGCAGCGCATCAGCATCGCCCGGGCGATCCTGCACGACCCACGCATCTTGATCCTGGACGAAGCGACTTCGAGCGTCGACGTCGAGACCGAGAAACAGATCCAAGCGGCGATTGCGCACTTGATCAAGGGTCGGACGACCTTTGCCATCGCCCATCGCCTGTCGACCTTGCGCAACGCCAACCGGCTCATCGTCCTGGAGAAAGGGAAGATCGCCGAGATCGGCACGCATGAGGAGCTGATGGAGAAGAGGGGGACATTCTATAACCTGGTGCAGACGCAGTCGGAGATCAACGAGATCATCGGCGTGGGGGCGGTGGGATGAGCGCCACCCGTCCTACCGCTGTGTTACGCCTGTCGACGCCTCGGATGGAACTGCGCACACCGTGCCAGGGGGACGCGGGGGAGTTCGCGGCCTACCGCGTCCGGAACCGCCAAGCGCACGGTTGGACAGAGCCTCCTCGGCAGGAGGAGTACTTCACGGCTGGCTATTGGCATAACGCCTTGGCGCCTGTTCCCGACCGCGCCAAGAACGACACGGAGTATCGGTTTGCTGCCTTCTTGAAGGACGACCCCGACCACTTGGTCGGGCTGGTGAACCTTTACAACGTCATGCGCGGGCCCATCCAATGCGCCTTGCTCGGCTATTCCGTCGATGCGGGCCACATGGGTCGAGGATTGGCTTCGGAGGCAGTGAGCGCTGTAGTCAGCTGGGCTTTCGGCCCCGCCGATTTGATGCGGCTGGAGGCGAACGTGCTGCCAGAGAACCATGCCAGCATCCGCGTGTTGGAGAAGTGCGGGTTCCACCGGGTCGGATTGATGCGCAAGTCGCTCCGTCTTGCCGGCGGCTGGCAGGACCACTATATGTACGAGACCGTGAACGAACACCACAGAGGAGACCGACCGTAATGGAGATTTTCTACATGCCCGAGGGGCGCCTGCGACTGACTACGGATGACCGGAGCTACTTGTCGGTCAAGCCGGCCTGGGCCGCTCCCTTGACGTACCCCGGCAGGTATCTGAGCTTGGTGGACGGCAAGGGCAAGCAGATCATGATGCTGACCGAGCCCCAGAAGGAACTCACCGCCGAGCAATGGGCGCTGGTCAGCAACGAGCTGACGCATCGTTACCTGAACGGCAAGGTGACAAAGATCCACGAGGCCAAGGAGGAATTCGGCGCGACCTACTGGTCGGTCGAAACCGATCGTGGCCACAAGGAGTTCGTCACGCAAAGCCTGCAAGAGAACGCCCAGTGGCTCGGCCCTCGGCAACTCCTGATCATCGACGTGGACGGCAACCGGTTCGAAGTTCCCGACATTGACTTGCTCGACCCGGCCAGCCGCAAGTTGCTCGACCGGGCGGTCTAGCGGACACAATGGGGCGTGCCCCGTATTTTGACAGGCCTGGACCGATGTGTCGCCGACGGCTTTGCTCTTCTTGCCGGCAAGTCCGTCGGCCTCGTCTGTCACCAGGCGAGCGTCGCGTCGGACTACGTCCATATCCTCGACCACTTGTTGCCTCTGCACCGAGCAGGCAAGCTGAAGATCCAGGCCGTCTTCGGCCCGCAGCACGGGATTTGGGGACATACGCAGGACAACATGATCGAGTGGGAGGGGTACACCGACCCTCGCACGGGCCTGCGCTTCTATTCGCTCTATGGTGAGCACCGCAAGCCGACCCC
>JAFDWT010000108.1 GCA_018268335.1 Armatimonadota bacterium
GCGTCGCCGATCACCCGGTGACAATAGACGAGCTTGTTAAAGTAGTTCTTGGGCGCATAGTCAAAGTCCGGTGCGACCTTGCCGTTCTCCAAGATCGCCGCAAGCCTGGTCCCCCAAAAGACCTTGCCCTTGCCCGACGAGCGGGTTCCCGAGGGCGGCAGGTCACCCGATCCCCAAACGGACTCGCCGACCGCTTTGACGCTCGCGCCAGCGGCAGGATAGTTCGTCAGGCTCGGCGTGTCCTCCGGCCGCGGCCCGACGACGGTGGCACCGTCATCCACCAGCGCCGCGACTGCCGCCGCCACCTTCGGGGTCATGAACTTGGAGTCCGGCAACATGAGTACACGATATGTAGCCCCGCTCGGCAAAACGACCTTGCCGTCGACGACCTTGGCCGACATCAAAGCCCCAGCATCGCAGCCATCGTAATCAAACCCCTGCGGCACCAGGCGGCGCATGTCCTGCGGGTTCGGCATGTCCACCGGTGCGTTCTCGCCGTAGTAGTACAAAACGTCAGCCACGAACCGGCCCTGCTGCAAGACGCTCTGGCACCGCGCCACGTACTTGAGCCACGACGCCGCCTCGCGCCACCAGGTCTGGGTGCGGTCGATGTGGCTGCCCCAGGGGCCCATCGTCATGCCCGGCAGCTTGTCCGTCCAGGGCTGCATGGCGTAGCGGTGGAAGATGTAGCGGTTGAGGCCGTAGGTGTACATCAGGTCGCCGAGAGCCTTGAATTTGGCCGGCTCTTCCTTCCAAGCGCCTTCCATTTCACCAGCGGTGAAGCTTTCCGCCCCGACGACCGGCTTACCGTAGACGTGCGCGACGCTGGCCGCCAATTTGACCGACTCGCTGGCCATGCCGCCGGGGATCCAGAACTCGCCCATCGGGATGTCGGCCTTGCTGCCGGCTTGGATGTTGTCGAATCCGCCGTTGCCATAGGGCTCGCTGCTGGCCACCATGCCGACCGAGTGGCACAGCTCGGCAAAGCGCTCGTAGTAGTTGGTGGCGTAGAGGTCCGCTATGGTGCGCCGCCAGTCCCAGAGGAACCGCTCGCTGACCTCCTGGCTGACGACGGTGAAACCGGCAAGCACAGGCAAATACGGCTGAGGGTCATAGCCCCGCAGCTTCTTAAAGTCCTCGCGCATCAGCGGCGTCCAGTTCTGGCTGCCGACCTCGTAGCTGTCGATCAGCGAGTTGTTCAGCGACTTGCCCGCCAGCGGGCCGGCGTCGTGGACGACCTTGGCCATCAGCCCGGCCCAGTGCTTCTCCAGCGCTGATTTGCTGAGCTTGTCAACCTCCAGGCCGTCGCCTTCCGGCGGCGCCGGGTGGTTGTCCTTGCCGGTCGGCACGTGACCCAGGCGCAGGATCGTCCACTCGCCTTCTGGCGCGTCCCACTCGAGCTTGCCCTTGCTGAAGTGCTCGGTGATGTCAATAAACCTTGCGTCACCAGCAGTGCCGCCCTGAAAGTTCGGCTGGATCCCGTCACCCCGCACCACGCCCGTGCGGGCCAGGAAGTCGTCCGGCTTCTTCTGGATACCGTTTTGCCCCTGGATCGCATAGACGGCGATGTCCTTCGCGTAGTCGACCCGTGCGTAGACCTGCGGCGCTTGAATCGGGGGCAAAACCGCCGAGATGTGCCCGCCCCCGGTCTCCTCGGTCGTCGACCAGGCAAGGATCTGCATGGCGTCCTCGGGCTTGATCCACGGCCCGCCGCTGCTGCTCCACCCGGCGCAGTTGTGGATACAGAGCTCGATCCCCAGCCGGTCGGCCTCCTTGACTGCCCAGGAAGTCAGCTCCCGCCACAACGTGCCGCCGTAGCCGGCCGGGCCGTGCGGAATGTCCTGGTCGACGGTGAACATCTGTGCCCCGCCGATACCGGCGGCTTTCATCGCCTCCAGATCCTTGGTGATGCCTACCTTGGTGACGTTGCCGTTCATCCAGTGCCACCACGTATGCGGCCGTGCGCTAGGTGGCGGGTTCTGGAACGAGGCCTGGAGGGCATCGACCGGAGCAGTCGACGACAAAACAAGGGCGGCAAGAGCAACAAGCATGGACAGTCCTGCCAGGCATATTACTGGTATCGCCGCTGATGCGTCTATCGGCGGCAGTTCGGCATGCGCTGCAGTACCCTAAAGCCTGAAGAGAGCGTTGCTCATGGCACTTCCCCAAGGCCCGGTCAGCAGTTTCCAACGGAGACGTGCCAGATGGAGGATTTTCGCCATGGTCCTCGGAGCCCTCATTCTAACAATTGCTCTTTCTAGACCCACATGGGGTTACTACTGGTTGGACGAGCCATTCCTCCGTGCAGTGTTGGCCAAGGACAGCCGCTCAACCGACCAGTGGCTCAAGCGTGGTGCAGACATTAATGCCATGTGGAAGACCCACTACTCCGCGGTCGATATCGCGATGTATAACGAGGACAAAAGAACCGCCTCAGTTCTACTTCGCCACGGGTCAAGTCTGTCGGCAGCAGAGGCTTTGCGCCTGCAAGGACTTATCGATGTTTCGCTCCACGTTTGCACCTTCGACCGCAAGGCCTGGCTCAAGCAAGAGCTCGATTCAATCGCTCAACCTCGGGGCGATATGGTCACAGACCTCATTGATTTTCATCTCCCAATCGGTATGTCAAAGGAAGACGTCATCGCACTGCTTGGTTCGCCAGACTTCACTTTCGACACTCCACATGGCTTCTTGAGTGAGGATGAGATATCTCCCACGCGCACCCAAAGCCTCCGGTCTGAACTCTCATACAGGGTCGACACGGACACGACTCCGGATG
This sequence comes from Armatimonadota bacterium, assembly GCA_018268335.1. GTDB lineage: Bacteria > Armatimonadota > Fimbriimonadia > Fimbriimonadales > Fimbriimonadaceae > JAHBTB01. The sequence continues at coordinate 2,780 of JAFDWT010000108.1, forward strand.
GCTCGAGTTACGCATTCGACTTGGAGATCGGCTTTGACGCGAATGATAGATTGTGTGCCAAGGGCTACCACATCGAGTGAAACTGCGCCAATTGGGTCGCCTCCGCTGCATCAGGAAGTATTCGCAGTGTCGGTGATTCGATCTATAGACGATACAATTGAAACATGCCGCGCACCCCATTCATGGGCGAAGTCGCCCGTGCCCTTCGCTTGGCCAATCTTGGAGACGAGACTTCCCCGACGTTAAGTCGGCGGCAGCTTCTGCAATCTGCGGCAGCAGCGGCCATGGCCGCCAACCCACTTTTTGCCAGCGCGATGTCCGGCCCTTCAGCCCCCCGCATCGCCATCATCGGCGGCGGTCTGGCGGGACTTGCCTGCGCCGACACCCTGCGCCAAAAGGGCTACGCCGCCCAAGTCTACGACGCCAACTCGCGCCTCGGCGGTCGGTGCTGGTCTCTCCGCGGGTTCTTCCCCGGACAAGTCGCGGAGCGCGGAGGCGAGCTGATCGACACACCACACAAGACGATGCTCGCCTATGCCAACCGATTCAACTTAGCCGTCGAGGACGTCAAGCGCAAAGCTGGCGAGACGTCCTTCCACTTCATGGGCCAAAACTGGCCCGAGGGCGACATCGTCGACCAGTTCCGCGCTGTCGCCAGCCGCATCCGCGCCGATCTCAAGGCGAGTTCCGGTGCACCGACATACGACAACCACAACCAAGCCGACATCGACCTCGACAACACCGATCTGGCCTCCTACCTGGCCTCACGATGCGCAGGCTATCCGCTCGTCCAGAAGGTCCTCGACGTCGCCTACAACATCGAGTACGGCCTGGAGACCAGCGAGCAGAGCGCGCTGAACCTGATACTGTTCATGCGGATCAACAGCCGGTCGAAGTTCCAGCCGTTCGGCGTCAGCAACGAGCGCTACCACATCGCCGGTGGAAACGACTTGGTCGTCCAGGGCCTTGCCTCCGAGCTTGTCCAGCCCGCCGAAATGGGCGCCGCCCTGACCCGGCTCCGCAAGAACGGCTTCGGCGAGTACGAGATGTTCTTCAACGGCTCCTCTACGCCAGTCAAGGCGGACTACGTCGTCCTGACCATGCCGTTCACCGCCATGCGCGACGTGATCCTAGAGCCGTCCCTCGGCCTTAGCGCCGAGAAGCAGAACGCCATCGCCACCCTCGGCTACGGCACCAACGCCAAGTGCATGGTCGGCTTCGACGCCCGCGTGTGGAACACCGTCCACGGTGCCAGTGGCGAGGCCTATGGCGATCTGGCTAACTTCCAAAGCAGCTGGGAGACCAACCGCGCCAACTCCGGCCCACACGCCGTAATCACCGACTACTCGGGTGGCGTGCGAGGAGCGTCCCTGAGCCAGGCCGGCCTGCAGAGCCAAGTCGACGCCTGGCTGACGGACTTCGACACCATCTTCCCCGGCGCAAAGGCAACCGCCACCACCGTCAGCAGCTCCTACCTCGCCCATCTCGAGCACTGGCCGTCGAACCCACTCACCAAAGGCTCCTACACCTGCTACCGTCCCGGCCAGTTCACCACAGTTGCCGGCCTCGAAGGGACGCCAGTCGGCAAACTTAAGTTCGCCGGCGAGCACGCCGACTCCTTCTACTCGTGGCAGGGCTACATGGAAGGCGCCTGTCTTTCCGGCATCCGCGCCGCAGGTGAAGTGTTGGGAGACATCAAGGCAGGTCGGTGATCTAGCCTCACCGGCCCTTGAACATGTTCCCCAACAACCCGCGCACCAGCGACCGGCCCATTTGGGTTCCGGCGGAGCGGATGACCGACTTGGCGATGTCGCCGAACATGTCCGCGACCGGATTGTGCTCCTGCCTCGTCCGGCTTTGGGCCATGACAGGAGGGGCTTCGGCGGCCTGCTGGGCCGCCGTCTCGGCACGCGCCCGCAGGGTCTCAAACGCCGACTCGCGGTCCACCGCCTGGTCATAGAGGCCCCGCACCGGGCTGTTGCTGAGCACCGTCTGGCGCTCCTCCGGCGTCACCACACCCAGCCGAGACGACGGTGGGGCCACCAGCGTCTTTTGCACCACCATCGGCGAGCCCTTCTCTTCCAAAAATGAGACCAGCGCCTCGCCGACGCCCAGCTGCGTGATGACCTCGGCCGTCGAGAACGACGGATTGGGTCGAAACGTGTCGGCACTGGCCGCCACAGCCTTCTGATCCCGAGGAGTAAAGGCCCGCAAAGCGTGCTGCACCTTGTTGCCCAGCTGCGAGAGGACGGTGTCGGGAATGTCGATCGGGTTCTGCGTCACAAAGTACACGCCGACGCCTTTGGAGCGCACGAGCCGTACAACCTGCTCGACCTTCTGTAGCAAAGCCGGCGGAGCGTCGTTGAACAACAGATGGGCTTCGTCGAAGAAGAAGACGAGCTTCGGCTTCTCCGGGTCGCCGACCTCGGGGAGGTCTTCAAAGAGCTCGCTGATCAACCAGAGCAAGAAGGTGGCGTAGAGCCGCGGGCTCTGCATCAGCTTGTCAGCAGCGAGGATGTTGATGAACCCGCGACCGTCATAGCCGACCCGCATCAAGTCGTTGAGATTCAAAGCAGGCTCGCCAAAGAAGCTCTCGGCCCCTTGCTGTTCAAGAACCAATAGCGACCGCTGGATGGCGCCGATGGTCGCGCTCGAGACGTTCCCGTACTCTGTCGTCAGCGACTTGGCGTTGTCGGCGACGAACTGGAGCAATGCTCGGAGGTCTTTCAGGTCGAGCAGCAGCAGCCCTTGGTCGTCGGCCAGCTTGAACGCCAGGTTGAGGACGCCCTCCTGAGTCTCGTTCAGGTCCAGCAGGCGGCTGAGCAATAGGGGCCCCATCTCACTGACGGTGGTCCGGATCGGGTGGCCCTGCTGGCCGAAGAGGTCCCAATAGATGACTGGGAATCCCGTGTACGCCAGGTTGTAGCCAATGTCCTTGGCCCGCGCTTCGATCTTGGGGTTGCCGCCTCCCGGTTGGCTGATGCCGCCCAGGTCGCCCTTGACGTCGGCCATAAAGACCGGCACGCCCATCCGGCTGAACCCTTCGGCCAAGGTCTGCAGACTGACGGTCTTGCCCGTCCCTGTCGCTCCGGCCACTAGGCCGTGCCGGTTGCCAAACTTGGGGTCGAGCGACACGGCGGCTTCAGCTTGGCCGAAGTAGATTCCGTTGGCAGGCATAAACAGCCAAGGCTACCCCGGCGACGGTTCAAGTGAAACCGAACCGTCTCGCCAAGGTAGCCAAAGTGAGGACCTGTTGTCTACCGCCAGGTGTGGTCGCCATGGATCGTCTGGATGTAGTCGATCTGCGCGACGTGGCCGCGGATGTGGTCAGCCGGGATGGTCATCGCCGCCGTCATCGGGAACGGCCCAAACGGCGACTGGTGCACCTTAGCCAAGTCGTCTTCAGTCAGGCTGTCCAACCAACCATGGAACTTAGTGGACGCGTCGTCAAGCATGGCAAACGCCTCTTCTCGCGTCTTCACCTTGGACTCGGCCTCACGCGAGCCGGCGTCGATCGCAACCGGGTCGAAGCCCTCAGCCGGCATGCCGGCGGCGATCCAACCTTGCAGGCCTGATGTCCCCAGCGCGGAATGAACGACGATTTCTACCGGAGTGCGCGATGTCGGCGACGGCGACCAATTGATCTTTTCGTCGGGTGTCGAATTCAGGGCATTGACCATGCGGGCCTTGGCCCGGTCGAATTCAGCTTTGGCGGCGGCGACTAACTCGTTCATACAGTGATTCTACATGGAATCTGCGCAATAGTTGCACCAACAGAAAAGTTTTGACTTCGCCTCATACTTGGACAGACTCGAATTGCACCTTGCCGTCGACAATCCGAGCAAAGTAACCCTCGATCGCGTCGAGCTTGGTGACGCGGTGGACGTAGGCGGCCGAGCGCACCAGGTCAGCGCGCTGCACAAGCTCCAGTCTCGGCTCGCTGAGGCCCAGGCGCGAGGCATAGAAGGCGCAGCCTTGATGGGCAATCAGGACGACGCGCTTGAGCTGGTGCACCTCGACCAGAAAGTGCAGTTCGTCAACAACGCCACTCTCTTGGATCGTGGCCTCAGGGTGTCCTGCCAAGCAGGCGGGGCCACCAGGGAGCGTCACCCGGTCGTACCTTGGCAATTGCAGGCCGTGGGTCAAAAAATCATCGAAGTGCTCGCCGACACGACCGTCGGAGCAATAAATCGCCGCTGCGTGGATCCGTTCGAAGTCGTAGTGGACGCGGCTCTCGTACATCAAAGGGCTATGCTACCGTCCCCATTTCCGTCCTCCTGACCATTGGGCTCCGCACCGGCGGCACTGACCGGCGCGTACAATCAGGCGCATCGGACCGACTGACTCCCAACTAGCCGAAATATGCACACAAAGACGACCAGACGTCGCGTCCTCGTGGCGAGTCGCTCTGTTACTCTTCGCCACGGCGGCCGCCCTGGTCAGCGCAGCGCATTATGTAGGGTTTGACCTGTGGGCGTGTGCGAGTTGCAGCTTTGTGCGAAGCCAGCCGCTCAGCCCGGCCGTGGCCTGGGTTGGGACGCCACTATTGGCCGCTTTGAGCTTCATAGTCTGGAAGCAATGGCGCCGGGCCCCATTCGCCCTGGGAATCACCGCTCTAGTTTCGGCCTCGATGGCAGCATGGATGTTGTCCAGCCGCTCGGTCTGCCCAGCTTGCCTGCTCGTCCACTTGGGGGTAGTCGCCGCCGCCCTGACTTTGGTGCCAAAAGCATGGTGGTCTGGCCCCACGGTCTTCGCCGTCGCCATGATCTTCTTGTCGACCGGCGGTTGGGAGAAAATCGGTACCGCCCGGGGAACTGCCGTCTTCCGCCCCCGACCAGGTGAAAGCGTTCCCCAAGGAGACGTCTACGTCCTCTTCACCGACCCCGAATGCGGTCGGTGTCGACTGGCCGAAGCAAACTTGGCGGCAAAACCGAACCTGCAGGTGCTCCACCGCTGGGTGATCTTGCCGCATGGAGCCTACCGGACGATGCGGGCAGCCGCCCTGGTGGAGTCTGTCCGACTGCGATCGCCACAACAGGCTAGGGAGTTGATCCGGTTGCTGGCCTCCGGGCCAGAAGAGCTGACCGACGAAGCAATCCTGCACGCCGCCTCCCAGGCCGGCGTCGGGCCAGAGGCCAGAACGTGGTTGACCACCCCGCCAAATGAAGCAATCGCAGCCCTCGAAGACGACAACACGACCGCCAAAGAGCTCGAGATCCAGTCCTTGCCAGCAATGGCAAAGCTTTCGGGTCCGGACGCGACCGGCTCCCGCAGATTGACCTTATTGCCAGCCGCTCAACGAGAGAATTGACGGATAATCGAAAAAATCTTGATATGTTCCTGATGGAATGGCGCACAATCTGCTCATTGCGTTCGGAGTGTTCGACAATATGAGAAATCCCGTTTCACGAATGATGCTTCTTGGTTTCGCCACTATTGGCGCCGGTCTTGCGATTCACGGCTGCGCTGGCGGCGGAGGCGCCGCTGGAGTCTCGGAGATGAATACCCGCGTGGCCAACCCGGACGCCGACGCGGCAGCCGTCGTTGGCACTAAGAATTATGTCCGCTGCTCCACCCCCGAACCGAGCGAAGCCGAAATGGCAGCGGTCGAAGCCAGGCTCAAGGTCTTCCGCCCGATCACCTCGTCGCACGTGATCCCCGTTTACGTACACGTGATCCACGACTCGTCTGGTAACGGCGGTGCGGTTTCCACCCAACAGATCACGAACCAGATCAATGTCCTCAACGCCGCGTATGCTGCCTCGTCGTTCTCCTTCAGCTTGGTGTCGACTGACCATACGAACAACTCGTCCTGGTACACCTCGACCGGCGGCACCTCCGAGTCACAGATGAAGAACGCTCTTCGTAAGGGAGGCTCCAACGCGCTCAACATCTATTTCAACAACATGGGCGGCGGCTTGCTCGGTTGGGCGACCTTCCCGTCCAGCTACGCGTCGAATCCCAAGATGGACGGCGTAGTCATCCTCTACTCCACTGTCCCTGGCGGCACCGCGGCACCCTATAATCTGGGCGACACCGCAACGCACGAGGTCGGACACTGGATGGGCCTGTACCACACGTTCCAGGGCGGCTGCAACGGGACCGGCGACGGCGTCAGCGACACGCCTCCCGAGAAGTCTGCCGCGTTTGGTTGCCCAACTGGTCGCGACAGCTGTCCCAATAAAGCCGGCCTCGACCCGATCACGAACTTCATGGACTACACGGACGACTCGTGCATGGACAGGTTCTCTGCTGGACAAAACGCCCGCATGAACTCCATGTGGACCAGCTACCGCTAAACACTACAAATTTGTGTGGCTTCAGGCCCTCCATGCCGCAAAGTAGGGAGGGCCTGCTGGATTTATGGAGCGGCGAAATTTCTGTTGCCCTTGACCCGTAACGCCTGTAACGCATTTGGATCAGTTGAACCGCGCCTCTTGACTCAGTGCAAAGTCATGCACGAGGATTTGAATGCAAATCTTGTACTTTTCTTGATCTCCTGAGTAAAGTCAGGCCATGAAGGGGTCTATCGTCAACAGAGTCGTTCTCGGTGTCTTCACGGCCGTATGCATAGCTTGCGGCGGGGCCGGGGGAGGCACGGCTGGAGGGGTTCTGGGGCAAGGCGACGGCCACTACGACGGAGCACGAATGGTGTTCGTGGCGGCCAACATACTTGATCACGATACAGACATTTATGCAGTCGATGCTGACGGTGACTATGTCGTTCTGGCACAAGACGCGGCGAAAGAACGGGAACCGGCGCTATCACCCGACGGAACCAAAGTTGTCTATGCATCTTTGCAGTCGGGTACCTACGACCTCTATCTCAAGAGTGCCTCCGATCCAACAGCCGCGGCAGTCCAATTGACGAGTGGCGCCGAAAGCGACGAGTTTCCGACGTGGAGCCCGGATGGCACCATGATCGCCTTCACTCGCCGTTCGGTCGGATCCCCGGGCATCGAGCACATTTATCGTATCAATGTGGACGGCACTGGCCTGGTTCAGCTGACAGCGGGTGAAGGCTATGACCCCAAGTTCAGTCCAGATGGAACTCAAATCTACTATGGCTCTTTTTCCGGAGGATCAGGCTCAGGTGATTTGTTCGTCATGAACTCTGACGGGACCAACCAGACGCAACTGACGTCAACACCGACAACCAATGACTACTTGCCTGTAATCGAGGGGAACAAGATCATCTTTATCGCAGAGGATGTCCTCGATCCAGTTGGGGTCGGCAACAAGATCATGTGCTGCGACCTCAATGGCTCCAACGTACAACTGTATCACGGAGGCACAGGCGCTTTTGTAGACTTTCCAGCGTTCTTCAACGGCCAACTGTTCGTGACGGACGGAGCCAAAATCTACTTCTACCATTCGCCCAGTAGCGACGTTCAAGGTCTCTATCTCAACCCGTTCTACATCAGCCCGGACTTGGAATTCTCTGACGGTAGTTTCGCCGGTGGATAGTCGGCTAAACGCCTAACAGTGGTTCTGGACTAAATTCGCACGATCCAGTCTCGTCTATATGCAGTCCAGCATGTTGATAAGACTGGGTTATCGTCCACCAAGCCCGCTCAGACTAATTCCCTTCAGAAAGTAGCGCTGTGCAATGAGGAAAAGAACAACCGTCGGCAAGATGTGGATGACCGAGGCTGCCATCAGTTGCTCGAAGTTCGTGCCATAGCTGTCCTGGAACATCCGCAGGCCGACTGAGACCGTGTACTTCTCGGGCGAATTCAAGTAGATCAGCGGCCCCTCGAAGGCGTCCCAGTTGGCAAGAAAGGCGAAGATCGACACCGTCGCGATGACGGGCCCGGAGAGCGGCAACAGCACCCGCCACCAGATCTGCGGATAGCTCGCCCCGTCCATCAACGCCGCCTCGTCCAACTCGCGCGGGATGGTCAGGAAAAACTGGCGCATCAGGAAGATGTTGAACGCCCCGCCGCCGAAGAACGCCGGCACGATCAAGGGCGCGAACGTGTCGATCGCATGCAAGTCTCGCCAGATGAGGAACACAGGAATCTGCGTCACCTGACCTGGCAACATCATCGTCGCGAGCATCGCGCAGAACAGCACGTTGCGCCAGCGGAACCGGAAACGCGAAAACCCATAGGCCACCAGCGAACCGGTCACTACCGAAGCCACTGTACAAACCAACGTGATGACGACTGTGTTCAGTACGAATGTCGGAAACGGCAGGGCCGTCCACGCCTTGGGAAAGTTCGCCAGCGTCGGGTGGGTGGGCACCAAGGCCGCCGGGTTGCGGGCGTACTCCTCGCTGGTCTTGAACGCCGTCGACAGAGTCCAAGCAAACGGCACGCAGAACATCAACGACCCGGCCACCAGCGCGAGCCAGACCAGGGCCTTCTTCACTTCGCCTCCCCCTCGTAGAAAACCCACTTCTTGCTGTTCTTGAACTGGACAAGCGTCAACCCCAAGAGCAACACGAACAAAAGCCAAGCCAGCGCCGCCGCCTTGCCGAACTTGAAGTACTCAAAGGCGTTGCGGAAGAGATAGAGCGCATAGAACAGCGACGCGTTGTTCGGTCCGCCGCTGGTCATGATGTAGGCGCTTGTGAAGACTTGGAACGCTCCAATGACGCCCAACACCATGTTGAAGAACATGACTGGCGACAGCATCGGCAGGGTGATGTGCCGGAACTGCTGCAGCACTGAAGCGCCGTCGATCTTGGCCGCTTCATAGTACGTCTCCGATATGCCCTGCAGCCCGGCCAGAAAGATGATCATCCGCTGCCCGCCGACGCCCCACAGCGACATCAGGACAAACGCGAACAAGGTGTACCGCTCGTCTTGCAACCACTGGATGTGCGGCAGCCCCAAGAAGCCAAGCGCCTGGTTGAGCACGCCGTTGTCGGCATTGAACACCCACGACCACACCAGGGCGCCTGCCACCGCCGGCACCATTGACGGCAGATAGAAACAAGTTCGGAAGACCGGGATGCCTCGCACCTTTTGATTCAACAGCAACGCGATCGCCAGCGACCCGGCGATGCCAAGCGGCACGGTAAAGACCGCGTACAAAACCGTGTTCTGGAGCGACTTCCAAAAGAGCGGGTCAGCCTGCAGAATGCGACGGTAGTTCTCAAAACCGACAAATTGGTGGGTGACCAGGTCGTACTTGTTCAAGCTCAGCCAGAGCGACGTCAACATCGGGCCAAGCGTGAAGCAGAGGAAGCCGACCAGCCACGGCGTGATGAACGCCATCCCCCACACGGCCTCGCGGCGTTGGCGTGTCAATAGCCCTCCTCGTCCGCGAGGATGCTCTCAATCCGCTTCTGGAGGTCGCGCAGCTCTTTGCCGATGTCCTTGGCGCGCCCACTGTAGATGTTGTCAATTCCTGCCTTGTATGCGGTCGTCCACTCGTTCCACCTCGGGCCGATGGGCAAGGGCCTAGAGTTCCTCTCAGCCTCGATGAACGCCATAGTTTGGAACGGTGGCTTCGTGGTGTGCAAGAACTCCTGCGACGCAGCGACGGCGCGCCGCGTCGGAAAGTTGCGCCGGTTCTCGATATAGAGCTTGCGC
>JAFDWT010000109.1 GCA_018268335.1 Armatimonadota bacterium
TGCCTCGGGTGCGCTGCGCGGCAGTTCTTGGGCGCGGGCCATGGCAGGAAGGATAGCGCAGAGGACGGCAACGGCCTTCATGCCGTCATGTTTACCCTTTCCCCACCCCTAACCCCTCTCCGACCGGAGTTAGGGAGGGGGACCAGAGGAGCTAGTCCTTGACTGTCGTTTGTTTGATCTTGATGTGGATGCCGCGGCGCTTGAGTTGGTCGAGGAATGCGTGGCCGGTCATCGCCAGCTCGTAGGGCACGGCGCCTTTGGCGACGTTGCCGGCGACCACCTCTTGGGCGATGATCGACATGCTGAAGCCGGTCAGCCTCTCCATGCTGGTGAAGCCTGTGGCTTGGTCTTGTTTGTCGTAGATGTCGACCTGGACTGAGGTCTCCTTGCCGCCTTTGGTGCCATGGCCGACGCCGCGGACGACGCATTGGTCGTGGTCGACGAACTTGTTCAGCTGGGGGCCGAAGACGGTGTTGAAGACGTCCTTGGGCCGGACCTCGACGCCCTTGACGTGGACGTGTTCTTCGCTCCAAAAGCCGAAGTCTTTGAAGATCTTCATCAAGTGGGCGTGGCCGGGGAAGCGGATGGTCTTATACTCGTAATCCTTGACGCGGTCTTGCAGGTTGTAGGGTGCGGTGGAAGTGCCGCCGCTGGTGACGAACGCTTCCATCTGGCCGAGCGGTTCTACGTGCAGGCTTTCCAGCTCCGTGAGCGTGGGAACTCGGGTGATGGAGCCGCCGCGCAGGACGATGGCCTCATAGTCGTATTCGGTGACCAACCCCTCCATGTTGAAGGTCAGCTTGTAGTTGAACGGCGGCTGTGGGTTCTGGGGCAGGACGCCGCAGTAGAGCTTGACTGAATCGCAGTCGTCCATCGACTCGATCAAGTAGAGGCCAATGTTGTTGACCAGGCCAGGGGCGAGGCCGGTGTCGGGAACGAGCGTCACGCCAGCTTCTTTTGCCCGTTCGTCCAGCGCCAATGTCTGGTTGGTGATGTCGGTGTTGCCGCCCAGGTCGACCATGTCGGTCATCGACTCCACCGCGACTTCGGCGACCTTTGGGTGCATCCAATAGGGGACGCAACTCAGGACGATGTCGGCTCGGTCGAGGAACTCTTCCAAGCTGGCCGGATCGAGGGCGTCGACTTGATGCGGCTCGCAGACTTTGCGGTTGACGAGCTTGTTCACCCGGTCGGCGGCGGCCTTTGCCTGCTCCAGGTTGGCGTCGCCCATCAACACGGCGGCCGGGTCGGCGAATTGGGCGAGGTCGTAAGCGGCGGCGGTGCCCTGCATGCCTGAGCCAAGGATTGCGAAAGTGTTTTGCATCGGTGGTGGGTGTCTCCTCTTTGACGCTTTTGGGGGGTGGGCGCCATTGCCCGCCTCCGCCCCACGTTGAACCTGGCAAGGTTACCAGGGCACTATCATTGTCGGTCGGCGGCGTGGCGGACTAAAGGATCAGGACCTGACGCGGCGGCCCAGCCTTGCCGATGCTTAGCGGGGGTATCCTATGCCCCCAGTGGGAGGCAGGCGTCAGCCAGCCGCAGACCACAGAGGTGACCCGTGCGCCAGAACATCAGAAAGAAAACCAAAGTCTCCAACCGCTTCGCCGCCGCCGTCCAAAAAGTGGACGCGACCAAACTCCACGATGTGGCCGAAGCCATCGCAGCCGTCAAGGGGGCTGCCTCCGCTAAGTTTGTTGAGGGCGTCGACGTTTCCGTGAAGCTCGGCGTCGACCCGCGCAAAGGCGACCAAAACGTCCGCGGCACCACCAACTTGCCGCACGGCACCGGTCGCAAACAGACCGTCGCCGTCTTGGCCAAGGGTGACCTGGCCCGCGAGGCGACCGCCGCCGGCGCCGACCATGTCGGTGACGAAGACCTGATCAAGAAGATCCAAGAAGGATTTAAAGATTTCGACGTCGTGCTCGCGACTAGCGACATGGCCCCCCAGATCGGCAAGATCGGCCGCGTGCTGGGCACGAAGACTCCGAACAAGAAGAACGGCACCGTGACTGACGATATCGGCGCCGCCGTCAAAGAGATCAAGTCGGCCGCCCGCGTCGAATACCGCGTCGACAAGGCTGGCATCGTGCACATGCCGATCGGCCGGGTCAACTTCACCGACGACCAGTTGGCCGACAACCTGCACGCCGCGCTGGACGCCTTGCTGAAGGCCAAGCCGTCTTCCGCTAAGGGTCGGTATTTGCAGAGCGTGACCGTTTCGAGCACCATGGGCCCCGGCGTCAAGATCGACCAGGCCTTGGCTATGAAGTCGGCCGGACACTAATCCACCCCGCTTGTAGCCCCTTCTTGCCAGTTTTCGTGACGGCTCGAAGGGGCTTTTTCGTGCTAATCGAGTGGTATTTCGACCGTCTGCTTCTCGCCGGGCGTCAATGCGTGTCCACTGCGCCTGACCGTGCCCTTGATGCCCGTCGGCACGATGATTTCGGCCTTGCCGGATGGGCCCTCCTTCCAAGCCCTGATGTGGAGGGGACGTCCTCCTAGGTGCAACGTGCCTTCCCAGTGGTCGAGCCCGCCCAAGCGCGGATTGATGGAGTATTCGCCTTTGTCGAGCCGTAGATGGAGCCCGAAGAGGCCCCAGACAACAGCGGCCAGAGGGGCGACGGCGCAGTGGCTCATCAGGGAAGCAGTTCCTTCCTCGACCGTCCAGAACTCTTGGACGGTGCCGTTCTTTTGGACGCTGACCATGGAGCCCCATTTGTCCTTGATTTCGGTGAACAGTTTTGCTAGGGAGCCTTGCTCGGCGCGGACCCGGTACGGCCAATAGGCGTTGGCGGGATAGCTTTCGCCTAGGTTGGGAGCCTTTTCTTCCAGGACTTTGAGCGCGGCTTTGTCGTCTCTGAGCAGGCAGATCGTCGAGAGACTGCGGTCGTCGAGCCAGCCAGCGTCACCATCTGGTTTGCGTGCCCAGAAGAGCCCTTGAGCTCCGTAGACATTATCGACTGATCTGATGATCTGAGCTGACCATTTGGTCAATTCCTTTGTATCGTAAGGTCCGGCGGGTATTGCGCTGCGGATTAGGGCCAACAGCTGCAGGGCGTAGGCCAGGTAGAGATTGAGGGCAGTGACCCGGTCTTGTTGGCGCTTGAACGCGACATGGTCGATCCAGACGGTGCAACTGCCGATGCCTTCAGCGGGCAGAAGCCCTCTAGCATCAGTGTGCTGCTTACAGAAGTTGAGGAATTTGGTGATCGCCGACCAGTTCTCAATAATTGGCTTTGCATCTCCTGTTTCCACCACATGGTTGACATGGTCAGCGAGAAACCCAATACTGTGATCGACAATGGGGCCCCAGTAGGAGAGACCCATTTCTTTCTGCCACAGTCGGTTGAGCCGGTCAACGGCGGGCCAGCTGTCGCACCAGACGCCGCTGGAAATCTGCCCCAACACAAATGTGCGTAAGAACCGGGCGGAGGGCCTTGCATCGCCGAAGAGGAGGCGGGTCATGTGGAGCTGATGGCCACAGTCTCCGGAGTACTGTTGCCGCTCGCGGCCCATACCGTCGACGACATTGTCCTGGCAGGAGTTGCGGACGGTTTGCAGGTCGGCGTCGATGATCTTCTGGAGTGCCGGATCGGAGACCTTGATGTCGGGTTGATGGGCGAACGGAAGCTCGCGCGTCCGGAACTCCACGCTGTGGACCTCCACGGCCGAACTGTTTCCATGGACGTGGATTTGGACGAACTTGGCGGCCTCGTAGTCAAGGGGCTCGAGAGTCTGCTGGCCGCCACGCAGCACATGCCGCGTCCAACTGAAGAAATGGGTGTCGAGCAGCGACTGGCCCGGCGCCTTGCTCTCGTGGCAGATCACTTCGACAATGGTTCCAGCTTGTCCTTCCAAGGTGACGACAGGGAAGCCAATCTTCTCGATGGCAAGCTCGTAAGTCTGGGCAAACGACTGACCATGTGGTTGGGGCGGAACAGCCTTGACCATCGAGGTGGGTCTTGCCTTGAAATGGTCAGGCGTACGAAAGTCGAACCAGTCGTCAATTGGTCCGTTCCAGTCGAATTGGAATGCCTCGATTGGCTTGAGTGCCTCTATTGTCTCATGCATCAACGGCACTGACCGCTCGCGGAGTGTGCTCACGGAAGCGTCGGCGATCCAGGTGTCGTTCTGATAGTCCAGGTACGACGAGCTGACTGGACTCCTGGCGCCACCACAGTCGATGATGCGCGGTGTGCGCCAATCCCTTTCATCAAAGTCGACCCCAAGCCAACCATCGGGTGAGAGGCGAAAGTCGTGCGTCTCCTGCCATGCCCGCAAGTACGAACGCCGATGTTGGCCCGGCGGTCGGCCGCGGTCGACGAGACACTTCCAAGACTGGTCGGACACAATGCGAACATCATCGACCAAAAGGTGGAAGATGAACCCTGGTTTGCCAAACGGCCAGGTGCCGTCGCCTTGGCCGAAGTGGAGAACTTCGACGGCGATCACGTTCGCCCCTGGTTTGAGCAGGGCCGTTAGGTCGAGCGGATCTGCTTCGAGGTGGCGGGGATCTCCGGGAGAAGGTCCCCATTGAACACGTTCGCCGTTAACGAAGAGGCGGTACCGGCTGTCTGCGCAGATCCAGCCCATCGCCGACTTGGGCACGGCAGTGAGATCAAGGACTTTTCGAAACAGGACGACGGTGTTGGGAAGCGTCCGTTCACTCGGCCACCAAATCCACTGCGCTGGGGACAGGTCGAGATTGGTCATGTCAGTGGGTCTGGGGCCGGGTCAAGCCGCTTGGCGCAGGCGACGACATCATGCCAGCGTGCCATGAGGTCGGCGAGTTGTGGCGAGCGCCGACGGGCCTGGGTGCAGAGTTCCAAATCCACTGTCGCCATCAGTGCGGCCTCACCCAAGTCGGGTGCCTGGACGACGACGTTGCCGTCGGGCCCGACGACCATGCTCCCACCAGTCAGGCCCTTGCCGCCCTCAAACCCGACCAGCATGGAGAGCGCGACAAAGAACCCGTGCTCCAAGCAGACGGCGGACGCTAGCGACTCGTAGCGGAGCAGATTGGCGGGCTTATTATCGGCAAAGCCGCGTGCTGGTGTCGCCGCGTGGACCAGCAACATGTCGCACCCGGCCACAGCCAAGAGAGACGGCATCACTGAGTGCCACATGTCCTCGCAGATGAGGACGCCTACCTTGCCGAATCGCGTCTCCACCACGCCGAGTTCGTCGCCCCAAGTGACAAACCGGCTTTCGTCGAAGACGTGGTAGGTGGGCGGGAAGAACTTCCTGTAGACGTTCAGCAACTGGTCGCCGTCGGGGCCAAGTGATAGGTAGGCGGCGCTGTTCGTCGACTTGGTGTCGGTGGCTTCATAAAAACCAAGCGCGACATCGACTTGCCGCTCCAATGGGCCGATAGCCTGCACCATCCGTTCCAACAGTGCGTCCCGGCCCACGGCCAGTTCGTCCACACCAGCCTCTAGGAAATATCCGGTCAGGCAGGCCTCGGGAAAGACGACCAGATCGGCGCCCTCGGCGGACGCCTGGCGCACGGCGGCGCCGACGCGCTTCAAATTGCCGGAGACGTCGCCTTTGTCGGGGCAGAATTGGACGACGGCCACATCAAAGGCCATGGGCGCGAGTCTACTCGCCTGGCCCGCCCACCAGGACGACTCCGGGCCAAGTTCGGCCAGGCACTCCCAGAACCTGGGCGAGCTCGCCGGTCAGGCCATGTTGCTTCCCGGTCTGCAGGGTCACATACGCCTTCGACTTAGCTCGGGTGATGCCGACATAAAAGACCCGGCGTAGTTCTTGCTGGTTGCGTCGCCGAGACTCTGCCGTCAGATAGGCTGCCAGCGCCGAATCCTTGGCGCCGAAGACCACAGTCCCCGTCGATGCATCGACCAAGGCACGGCTCTCGCGGGGTGACTGCAAGTGCATATCAGGCAGGAAGACGTGACCAAACTCCAGGCCCTTGGCCTTGTG
>JAFDWT010000010.1 GCA_018268335.1 Armatimonadota bacterium
CTTGAGAAGCCATCGACTGGAACAGACCCGATTTGCTCAAGGTCGGCTCGCGCAGCGAAGAACTGCTTCACGCATAGGTAAGTGGACGCGCGTTGGAAGCGCAGCTCGGGATCCTCGCCTATGGCGGTCAGTCCGGTCGAAAGCACGTCGACAGCCTCTTCAAACCGCTCCTGGTAGCGAAGGCTAGCTCCCCAGAGCGAGTACGCCTTCCGCACATGGCTTTCATTTGGGCCTGACAACTCGATGGACCTGCGTAAGCTCTCGATTGCCTTGTCATGGTCGCCATGGTAGTGGGCTGTCATGCCCATATTGAAGAGCACAAAGGAATGGTCGGGCCGTTCATTCAAGTCAAGTTCAAGGAGCGCGAAGTCCCTGTCGCGCTTCTTTTCCTGACCTTCGGGCGAAGTGTCGTAGCCGGAGTGCATCACCACGGCGTCAAGCCGTACGACGTCGCCTCCATGCCGTCGGATAGACGGGAGGATCTGCTCGTGGATGCGGCCCTCAAATCCGATACCGGGGAAGTTCCTAATGACTTTGACATGGTCTACTCGTGTACCGGTCTGGCCAATTCCATCCACAAACTGAACTGGCACGACGAAAGCTGTGACTCCTTCAGGCGCGGTAGTCACAGCACGCAGAATGTTCCAGGCTGAAAGCGTCGGCAGGGTGTCGTCGCAGTCCATCCACATCACCCAGCGGCCGGTGGCGTGGCGCAGGGACTCGTTGCGGGCCTCGCTGAAGCTCATCGTCCATGGGAAGTCGTGGACTTCTGCGCCGTGCGCTGCCGCGATCTCTCTCGTTCTGTCGGTGGAGCCGGTGTCCACGACGACCACCTGGGTGAAGACGCCCTCGACGCTTTTCAGAAGGTCGCCGATGACGCGCTCTTCGTCCTTGGCGATGACGCACAGCGAGATGTCCGCCTGTTTGGCGAGTTTGAGGGTCTCCTTCGTCAGCCGCTGCGGCTCGCGAGACCAGTCGAAGCGGACGGGCGAAGGCTCGGGGCCGCAGAGGTGGCTGGCGAAGCCGGTGGCGAGGTCCTCGCTCCACTTGGCCTCGTAGACGGCCTGGTTGGCCTTGAGGAGGGCGTTGGCGTCCTCGTCGATGTGGCGCATGCTCGCCCCTCCCGCGTGGCGGACGAACGAGCGGGCCGAGACGACGGTGCGGAGGCGCGCCCGCTGAAGGCGGTAGGTGAGGTCGTTGTCCTCAAAGAAGCCCCTGCCAAAGCGCTCGTCGAACGGCTCGCCGCCTGCGGCGTTGACCGCCTGGCGCTTCACGGCGAGGCAGAAGCCGACGAGCATGTTGACATCGAAGTCCTCGGCGTCGCGCTGGGCGAAGTCTTGGGCGAACGCAGCGTGGTCTGTGGTGGGCGACGGTAACGGGAAGTACTGGAAGTACCCGGCCCCGTCGCTGAACGGGCCGGCCGCGCCTATTGTCGGGCTTGATGTGAGGGTCTCAATCAGGCGGTAGAGGCCCGCCTTTGTGAACTCGGCATCGCTGTTGAGGAAAATGACAGTGTCGCCGGTGGCCTCGCGGTAGCCGCGGTTGCAGGCTCCGGCGAAACCCCGGTTCTCAGGGGTCTGGACGACAGTGAAGCCTTGTGCCGCCTCGACGGCGTCGCGAGGGCCGTGGTCGTCGACGACAATTGTCTCGTGAAGGTCTTCCTTGAGGGCCTTGAGGGAGGCCAGGCAACGGCGGACCTCTTCTGCCGCTCCGAAGACCGGCACGACGACGCTCACCTTGGGCCAAGGTTCTGGCCTTGCCGGGTCTCCAGGCACAACGATGAACTCTGGGGCCGCAGCCAGCACTTCCGGAACAGGGACGCGCTCGACGGCCCGGTAGCAGGCAGGGTGCGTCGGGTGCAGGTCCCGCATCGTGCGGTCTTCGTCCCAGCCGAGCCAAACCCTCTGGTACCAACCTTCCACCACCTCGTGCCGGTGGCCCCAGGTGGACACCTTGCGGCGGATCCGCTCGTCCGGCCCGGCATAGGAGAGGTGGTGCAAGAGGCCGTGCTCTTCGGACAGCAGCAGTGGCTTTCTTCCGGTGTACTCCCTGATATGGACGTGCTCAGAGTGCCTGGCGTCGAGCATCACGACAGGCGCGATCTCTTCGCGCGGCCTTACGGCGTATGCGGCGGACTTCCAGTACGTCTCCATCCGCGCCCGGACATGGCCGGAGAGGTCGTGCTTCGCGATGTGCTTAAGGGTCTGAAGGAGCTCTGGCGAGCAGACCTCGTCGCCGTCGAGGCACAGGAAATGGTGCGTCCCCCGGCGGCGCATTTCCTCAAGCGCTGCCTTGCGGTGCCCTGATTCCGAGTGCCACTCTCCGACCAAAGTCTCTGCGCCGGCTCGTTTCGCAGCCTCGACGCCCAGGTGCCAGGGCCCGTCCGAGCCGTCCCAGGCCAAGCGGCTGACAAAGACGGTGACCGGCCCGGCAGACAGAACCGCTTTGACCACAGATTCTAAGAACCAATGGTCGTCATGCACGCATATCGCGGTAGGCAATGCTCTCCGCATGAGAGAAACACATATACACCGTGCGCATGTACTCAGATGCAGGAATTTTTTGTCCATTTTCAGCCGCATTACACTTTTCGCGAGCCTCTGGATGGGTTGCTGTCTTGATTGAGCCAGCATGGCTGGGTATCCCTGCTTGCATTAGTTGTCCACTAGCGAGTGGAAAACTGTTCGGCGGCACTATTGAAAGTGACAAACATGTCATCAAATCTTGATATTGTCTTGTTGCGCCAGGTGCTCGATTCTCCCGCCGCGGCCCCGAGTCTGCAAAAGTGCATGGCATGTGGTTACCAGCGCCTACTCCCGAGGGCGTCGAGTTGTTCAGGGCTATGGTCCGGGACGAGGTCCAGTTAGAGTTGGACGAAAGGGCCGCGCTGGAACTGGCAACCCGTGTCCTCCAGATCCAAGTGGCCAAGCTTTATGAAGAACGTCGTTTACGCCAGAAAGTCAAGTGAGTCCGAGGACCGCCAAGTCCAGTCCATCGAGGACCAAGTCGCTGCCTTGAAAGAGACCGCCATGCGCGACGGCGTCCACATTGACGAGGTGCTCACGGAGTCCCGGTCCGCCAAAGAGCCTTACACAAGGCCGGTCTTTGAGTCGCTCGTCGCCGACGTCCGAAGGGGAGAGGTAGGTCACCTCTACACCTGGTCCATCAACCGGCTGAGCCGGAACCTCGTCGACGGCAACGTCGTCGCCCACTTTCTTCAGGCAGGCAGGCTGGCGGCCATCCGCACCGTCGACCGGGTCTACAGGCCGGAGGACAGTGTGCTCCTGATCACCCTCGAAAACGGAATGAGCACCAGCTTCATCCAAGACTTGCGCAAGAGTGTCAGGCGCGGGCTTGGCAGCAAGGCGGCCAAAGGGTGGGCTCCATGGCGGGCGCCGATCGGCTATCTCAATAACCGTCTCACCAAACAGATCGAGCCAGACCCCGAGAGATTCCACCTCGTGCGCAAAGGCTGGGAACTGATGTTGTCAGGGGCATACACAGTCAACGAGGTCTGGCAAGAACTGACCAGGCTCGGCCTGACCAGCAACCTCAAGGGCAGAGAGGGCATGCCGGTCTCGAGGACGGTGCTCTTCCAGGTCTTCGGGAACACATTCTACGCAGGCCGTTTGCAGTACCAGTCAGCGACACATGACGGCAAGCATTTGCCAATGGTGAGCGAAGCCGAATATGCCGCCGTCCAGCGCGCGCTGGGGAGGTCCCCAGACAGGAGGAAACGAAAGCACGACTTCGAATACTCAGGCGTCTTTCGGTGCGGGGTCTGCGGCTGCTCGATCATCGGCGAGGCTAAAGTGAAAAGGCTGGCTTCCGGGGCCGAGCGGCGGTACACCTACTACCACTGCACGAACGGCAAGGGCGTCTGTGACAAACGGTCTGTGGAGGAAGAAGCTGTCAAGGCGGCCGTCGACGGGGCGGTCAGCCGGATCAGGCTGCCGCAGAAGTTTGTTGATTGGGCGACGGACGAACTTGCTAAGCTGGCGTCTTGCGAGGGTGAGACTGCGGGCGCCGGGTCAGCCTCTTTGAGCCGCCGCGAGGAGGCGCAGCAAGCGCGTCTGTCGAGGTTGCACCACATGCGTCTGGACGGCGAAGTCTCTGCCGACGAATATCGCACCCTGAAGGCGTCAATCGAATTGGAACTCAGCTCGATTAGGGCAGCCAGCAGTCTCATCGAGAACCAGGGTCAAGACGTGCTCCATTTGCTGAACCGTAGTTTGTCAGCTTGCGGTTTCGCAGGGGACTTTTTAGAGCTCGGCGTCATGGAGCAACGCGCAAGACTCAGGGCCTTGGGCGACCAGCACTTTCTCACCCGAGGAAAAGTGGAAATCAGGCTGCATCCACACCTACAAAAAATCGCCGCTTTCGAACCACCGGAAGACAGCTCTGGGTGGCCCAAAAGTGGCGATGACTTGCCTTCAAATTCACGTTGGTACAGCCTTCTGGACGGTATGCGAAAGATTGCTCAAGCGGAACTGTTGCGCGACGGGGCCACTCGGATGGAAACGTGCAGTGGCGTCGCGCATTCAAACCGTCAATAATGGCCGTGAAGCGTCACGCATAAGGATGTGTTGCGTCAATGGTGATGTTTCGACCTTCGTAACACACCTAGTGGTCCAATGGGGCCATGACCACAAAACCACAACCAAGGCCGCTCCTTTTGGTCGTCAACCGCTTGGG
>JAFDWT010000110.1:0-1573 GCA_018268335.1 Armatimonadota bacterium
TAGCCGCTACCGCCAGTCGGCGTCACCAACTGGCCGTTTTTGTAGGCGGGAAACAGGGCGACGTCCCACTCGAAGAACCCCGGCGCGCCCGGCTTAATGTCGCGCCGCATGGGCACGATCTCCCACGCGCCGGTCTGGTACATAGCCACCTTGCCTTCCGTGAACAGCTTGAGCGCACCCGTTTGCAGGACCGTGTTCAATTCGATCTCGCCGGGGACCCACTTCTTCTCTTTTGTCAACTCCAACAGGAAGTCGAAGCCGCGCACAAACCGAGGGTCATCGAAAAACGTCTTGTGCGGTTCTTTGTAATCATCCACATACTTCGCGCCTAACGAAAACGCGACTGTCTCGACAAAGAGGTTTGTCCAGCCGACCGCGTAACCGTACTGCGTCGTCCGTCCGCGCTCGTCCTTCTTGGTCAGTTGGTGCATGACCCACAGGAAGTCCTTTTCCTTGAGTTCCGGCCGTTCCTCGAAGTCCCAAGTCCAGGTGCCGTCTGGATACGGAATCCCCGCCTCGTCGAACAGCTTCTTGTTGTAGAAAACGATGCCCTGCGGGGCGATGTCCTTGGGCAAGACATAGTGCTTGCCGCCGGCGCTCAGGGCGTCGACCAAGCTGGGGTAGTACTTCTTGATGTCGAAGCCCGGGGTCTTCTCCATGAAGTCGTTCAGCGGCAGCAGCGCCCCGCGCCGGGCGAACTTGTGGAAGCTGAACGGGTCCATCATGACCACGTCGGGCGCCACACTCGCCGCGTACTGCGCCAGCAGGCGGGTCATGTAGTTGTTGGTGACGCTCTCGAGTTTGACTTTGATGCCCGGGTGCGCCTTCTCAAAATCGCGGATCGCGGGCTCTTGGGCGCGCACGTATTCGTCGCCGTCCCAAATGACAAAACGGAGAGTGACCTCCGCTCGGGCCGGCGCCGGTGCCGTCAGCAGCCCGAACAGGGCCGCCATGAAGAGGAGCGCTCTCTTCATCTTTCTGGCATTCTACATCGCCAGAAGGCGCCAACTGAACCGGTTCAGCAGCAACTTTTCACGGTTCGGCGGGTTATCTGTAGATTGACTCGACATTTGTCTGCTATTCTCTCGATGATGGCAATCGGCGTCGAACTTGAAGCTTTGATCAAAGTGTGGGACTTGGGCTACTTTGAGGTCGGCGAAGCGTTTACTGGCCTCACTGACGAGCACCTGTGGCAACGACCGGCACCGGGATTACTCTCGGTCGGTGAGTTGGCTGGCCATGTGGCATTTTGGGAGGCCGTCCGTTACGGCGGCAAAGGGCAGACTGACGGATGGCAGCCTGACCTAGACTCCTGCACCATCCTCAGCCCCCTTGTCCATCCCCACTTTCGCTACTTCACTGGCGCAGTCGAGGAGCCGCTTCCTGCCGAGTTGGCCAAGCTATCAGCCCAAGTGGTCCACGATGAGCTCAAGCGGATCCATGCCGCTTCGGTCGAGAAGGTACGGGAGCTCGGTATCGGTCTAGACGACCCCATCCCCGGTTGGGGCGCCAACACAAAACTAGGCGATTTCGTCCGCTATTCGATCTTTCATATCGCCTATCACACCGGGCA
>JAFDWT010000110.1:1717-9479 GCA_018268335.1 Armatimonadota bacterium
AGGACCGTCATGGTGGCGGGCTCGGGAACCGAATTGAGTTCGATGTTGTCTAGGTTGGCCGAAGTCGATCCGTCCACTGGTCGGATCGTGATATACATCGTGTCCATCAATACGTTGGGAGTCGGATTGACGCCATGTTGGAACGTGTTCACGCCCGGAATGCTGGCACCAATGGAAAAGGTGAGAGTATTGTTCAGATAGCCCTCGACAAGGATGCCGTCATGTGTTACGCCGTTGCTTGAGACGTCAAGAGACAGGAACTGGAAGACCGCTGCGTCCAAGCGCGTAATCTTGATCGTCGACAACACAGGGTTACCGACGGGGCCGCAGACGAGCGAGGGCACCGGATTGCCAAAAATATGGCCTTCAAACCAGCTGCCGGCCACGGAGTCGACCTGATAGCCGTCTTCCTGATACGTCGAGAACGGATCCAAGTTATTGCCAGACAAACCGCCGAAGTCGATGACTTGGGAAGCGTTGGCGAGAGCACCGAGGGCCGCGACCATCAAAGGTGCGACAAAGCGAATCGTAGTTTTCAACATAGCAAACTCCACATACGGAACGGCTACAAGTAGCCACCGCTGTGCAAGTAAATGCTATCTTTTTAGTTTATGTTTTGATGCAAGCTTGCTTTGATATCTAACAGATATACTGGGATTATCTCACATTTTGACCATGTGAGCAATACTGGCTACTCATGTTGTTTGGGATCGGCCAAAACAGGGCTACCCGTTCACCACGGTCGTTTTTTTCTATTGAACCTAATTGGCTCCAAGGTTGTATGTGCAATTAGAATCGATGTGGCACCCTGGCCGTTGTGCCAGGCCCGGGCAGTGCGCATAATAGCGGAGTGAAGTTCCGAACTGTCAGCCTCGTGTCGGCCATATGCCTCACCGCCGCGCTTGTCGCCCAGCAGCAAAAGTCCAAGCCCGAAGACACCGAAGTCTGGACACCAGTCCCGCCCGTCGTGACCCCAGGAGACGGCACTGCCGCACCTTCCGACGCTGTCGTCCTATTGGGCAAAGACGGACTCGGCGCTTGGATCAACAACAAAGGCGAGCCCAGCAGTTGGGACTTCAAGGACGGCGTCGTCACCGTCCGCCAAGGTGCCGGCGACCTGGTCAGCAAGCAGGCTTTCGGCAGTTGCCAAGTCCACCTGGAGTGGCGCACCCCCGCCGAGGTCAAAGGCAGCGGTCAGGGCCGGGGCAACAGCGGCCTCTTCTTTATGGGCCAATACGAGCTCCAGATCCTCGACAGCTACGAGAATAAGACCTACGTCAACGGCCAGGCGGCGAGCATCTACAAGCAGTACGCCCCGCTGGTCAACGCCTCCCGCAAGCCCGGCGTGTGGCAAAGCTACGACGCCGTCTTCGACGCCCCGGTCTTTGAGGGTGGCAAGCTCAAGAAGCCGGCTTACATCACGGTCTTGCACAACGGCGTCCTGGTGCTCAACCACGTGGAAATCAAAGGCGAGACCGTCTACAACGGCCAGCCCGCCTACCACCCCCACGCCGCCAAGCTCCCCTGCTACCTCCAAAACCACGGCAACCCCATGAGCTTCCGCAACATGTGGGTGCGCGAGCTGTAAGCAAACGGGCACTATGGAGTGCGGGGGCTATGACCCCGCTTTGTCCACGCCGGGCGATGACCGGCCCGACAAACACCGCGGCAACGGGTGGCCCGATCCCTTCAGGGTCGGGTCAGCGACCCCAAGCGGACCGAATTTCTGCCTCCGACCCCACAAACCCAGGCTCCAGCTTCTTCCGCAGACCCAGCACCGCCACCAGGTCGCGGAACCCAAACTCCACCGAAGGCTCGATCTGCGTCCCCTCGCCCCAATCGTTCCACGTCGCGACCTGGATGAACGGCGACCCGCTCTTCACCGCTAGGTCCAGCGTCCGCTTGAATGTCGACCCGTTGTCGTCCGGAATCTCCGGATACCCGTCCGACACCCCCGCCGCCCTGTAGTAATCCTTGAACCTTGGATAGGCGACCGCCATGCTCACTTTCCAGGCCTCCTGCCTTTCGTAATAGCTGCTCAGCTCTGTCCATGAGCGCGAAGCACCCCACTGCGGCAAGGGCCAGCCATACCCACCCTCAGAGCCAAACTTCAGATGATGCAAGGTCAAGAAGACCGGCTTCGACGTCATGCCGCCCAGCACCGTCGACCATGCCGCGTCGGTCGTCACCGCTTGCGGCCCAAAGACGGCGAAGACAGGCCGTCCCCGCCAGCGCAGGTAGTTGGGCCGCTTGAAGGCGTCGGCCTCCAGCCACCGCATTGCCCTTTGGACGACCGCGACCTCCTCGCCGACCTTCGCCTTGCCCTGCCGGATGATGTTCGGCACCGTCTGGTCCTCATAGACGACGCCGACCTTGAGCCCGAGCTTTTCTGCCTTGTCGAAAAGCAGCTTCGTGCACTTGTGGACGAAGGCGTAGTCGTAGACATCGTCCACCCCGTACCAGTCGGCCAGCACGCCGTCAAACCCTGCCGCCTTCATCGTCTTCAGCTGCCGCTCGACCACCGCCGGGTCGCTCGAGTCATACGCTCCGCCGATGGGTTTGTAGTGGCTCGCCAATTGCCCGTGCTCGGCGTCGGTCTTGTTCATCGTCCAATGCCACCCCCACGCCCCCGACCGCGCCTTCGTGCTGAACCAAGGCATCACATGGGCCACCAAGAGCGGTCGGCTGGGGGCGAGCACCAAGGCGAGCAGGATCGGTCCCATCGTCAGAAGATACCGCCGTCATATATGCTTACAAGTGCCGGACCAATCGTACAGCCGGGCCGCCGAGTGTCTGCGCTTTGCCAGTCTCGAAGAAGCCGCACTTGAGAAAAAAGTCAGTCGCAGCCTGGTTGCCGGTCACGAGCAGTTCCATGCCACCAAGGCAGCGAGCGACATGACACACGTGTTCCACGAGTGCACGACCGACGCCGCGCCGCATTTGGTCCGGATGAACGAAGAGGCCGTCAAGTTCGAAGCTGCTCGAATCTAGTGGGACCAAAACGGCGAATCCCGTTACCACACCACTTTCTGTGGCGACAACGACTTGACCGTCGGCGATTTGGTCGGACGGCACGTAGACCATGTCCCGGTTAGCCAGCACCCACTCGCGGTCGTTGATGTTGGTCATGGAAGCCGCCAACATGATCTCGTCGACTCGGGCTTGGTCAGAGGCAGAAGCAAGTCGGACGGTCACTGGCGGCACTCTCATCTTGCCCCTCATCGGGCTGAAGCCAGATGTTGCTGCGCCAAGATAACGATCACACCGGCAGAGCCGTCGAGACCGACGCGGCCAAAACCTCGTCCACTGTCACCTCGCGCCCCAGCTTCTGCGACAGATAGATCCCGTCCGAGACCAGCATCGTCTGCAAGGCCACCTCGGCGGTGTTCATCAACTCGCACTTGCCCAAAAGCGCCGCGATCCAGTGCGCCTGTGACTCGCCATACATGGCTCCGTCACCGACGACGTTGTCCCAGATGTAGCGCGCAGTGCCCAGCTCGGCCGTACAGTTGATCGGGATGTTGCCCACGTTCGTGAAGAACCCGAACGGCGACACCCGCACGCCTCCCTTGTCGCCCAAGACATAGGAGCCCTCGAACGAATCCAGGTTGGCCGCCCATGCCTCCGTCAGGTCCATCGACTTGTCGCCCGCGAACCGCACCAGGCCGGTGGCGAACTCCTCGACGTCCATTCCAGAAATCTCCTTGCGCTTCGCGTCCATCGCGATGCGCTGGTACGTCTTGCCGGAAATCCTTTCGACCCGAGGATTGCCCATCAGCCACAAAATCTGGCTGATGTGATAGACGCCCATGTCGTACAGCGCCCCGCCACTCGCCTTCGCCTTCTGGACAAAGCTCGGCGTCCCGTAGCCGTCGACATACGGCCGCCCACGCCGACGGAAGCCCGTGCTGCGGGCGTGATAGACCTCGCCCAAGTGGCCTTCGTCGATCAACTGCTTGGCGGCGCGGGCCTCGTTGCTGTGCAGCGTCACAAACTGGATGTGCAGTTTCTTCCCCGTCGCCTTCGAGGCGTCCATCATGGCGACAGCGTCCACATACGAGCCCGCCATCGGCTTCTCGCAATAGACATGCTTCCCGGCGTTCAGCGCTGCGACAGTCACCGGCGAGTGGAAGTTGTTGTGCAGGCAGACATCCACCGCGTCAATGTCCTCACGGGCCAAGACCTCACGGAAATCGGTGGTCACTAGACCCGGGCCGAACTCGGCGTTCGCCTTCTCCGCCGCCGCCGGGTCGATGTCGCAAAAGGCGACCATCTCGGCATCGGCGATGCCCTTGTAGGTGCGCATATGGTGCTGCGCAATCTGCCCGCAGCCAATGATGCCGATCTTGATCTTGTCGCTCATGGTCGAATTCGTCCTGGGCGACGATACCTTGCCGCCCAGGATTCCAGCCTAGAGCTTTTTCGACTTTCCGTCCGGCCCGGTGACTTCGAGGCTCAGCGAGTGTGCACCGCCTGCTTCGAAGTAAATCACTTCGATCGGATAGACCCCTTTCTGGAGTCGCACGCGCCCCCTTTGGGTGGCCGCGCCGTGCGGGCCGTCGTTGTCGACCACCTGCGCCCCGGCGAGCCAGAGCATCGACCCGTCGTCGCTGGTCAGCGCAAAAGTGTAATCGCCGTCCGCGGGTGCCAGGAACCAGCCTTTGAAGCTCAGCGCGTACGGCTTGTCCTCTGGCATTCCCTGAATGCCGATCTGCGTGACAGCCACCGCATTCGCCGAGGCAAACGCTGAGGCGGGTGGGCAGACTTTGAACTCGCCCATCACCATCTTGCGCTCGAAGGTCGACTGTGTTAGGTTCATCGCCCGCGGCCCAGTCAGCTTGACGGCGTCCACGACGGCCTCGTCACTCTTCGAGCCGTCGGGCAAGAAGTAGGCGAGGCGCAGCCGCTGTGTCTTGTCCATCACCAGAGACGCTGGAGCAGCCGGCGAACTGGCCG
The DNA here is from genome assembly GCA_018268335.1 of Armatimonadota bacterium. Lineage (GTDB taxonomy): Bacteria > Armatimonadota > Fimbriimonadia > Fimbriimonadales > Fimbriimonadaceae > JAHBTB01. The sequence continues at coordinate 6,674 of JAFDWT010000110.1, forward strand.
TCGGTGCCTTGCCGTCGCTGGTGTAGCGCAGAACTGCCCCCTCCATCGGCGGCTTGCCAAAGGGCAGCGTCTGCGAGTCATAGAACACCGCCGCCGAGTAGGCCAACGTCGGCTTGGGCACCATGTACTTGACTTTCAGCTTGCCGAGCACAGCGTACTGGGCGCTGAGGCGCGACTCAAATTCGGGAAACGACCGCCCTTCCAGGGGGCTCCACAAGGCCTCGGACATTGCCAAGGCCCGCGGATAGAGCATGGCCATCGCCCGGTCGTAGTTCTCGACCCACTCGGTCCACAGGTTTGCCTGGCCGCCGTGGACCAGCTTGCCTTCCTCGGCCGACAGCGCCTTGGGAACGGGATCAAATTCGAAGGCCTTCTCGGTCGAGATCGAGGAATACGGATAGTCGAAGTAGCAGTGCGACGTCGGCGACATGACGACGTTGTGCTTGGCCTTGGCAGCGGCGATGCCGCCGTCGATACCGCGCCAGCTCATCACCGCCGCACCGGGGGCCAGGCCGCCTTCCAGGATCTCATCCCAGCCGATCAGGTGCCGCCCCTTGCTCTCCAGCCACTTATCAAAGTGCCGGATGACATAGCTCTGTTCCTCTCCGCTGTCCTTGATCCCCTTTTCTTTTTTGAAGGCGTCGCAGTCTTTGCAGTTCTCCCACCACACCTTGGCCGCTTCGTCGCCGCCAATGTGGATGTATTTCGATGGGAAGAGGGCGATCACCTCGGTCAGCACGTCCTCGAAGATCTTGTACGAGGCCGGCTTGGCCGGGCAGATGGTGTTCTGCCTCTCGATCTTGTCGAAAGTAGCCTTGGCGGCAGCGTCTCTTGGTGTGCAACGTAGTTGTGGGTTGGTGTCGAGCACAGCCAACTCATGGGCCGGGATCTCGATCTCGGGCACGACGGTGATATGCCGCTCGGCGGCGTAGGCGACGACCTCTTTGATCTGCTCCTGTGTGTAGAAGCCGCCGTAAACCTGCTGCTTGCCGTCGGGTTTCACGAAGTCCAGCGCGCCGCCCCACTTGCCGTCGCCCTTGCGCCAGGCGCCGATTTCCGTTAGTTCGGGGTGGCTCTTGATCTGGATGCGCCAGCCGCCGTCGTCCACCAGGTGCCAGTGGAACGTGTTGAACTTGTAGAACGCCATCACGTCCACCATGTGCTTGACCTCTGGCACAGTGAAGAAGTGCCGCGAGACGTCGAGCATCAGGCCGCGCCAGGCGAAACGGGGTTTGTCTTCAAAAGCGCCACACGGCACGGGCTTACCGAGCATCGCCAACTGGCGGATCGTCTGGGCGGCATAGAACAGGCCTTTCTGCGTCTTCGCAGCGGCGACGACGCCACTGGGGCTGACGACCATGGCATAGCCTTCTTCTCCCAAGTCGGGGTTCTCGGTGTCGATGGCCATCAGCACCGACGAGCTCTCCGGCGAGGGGGATTGTGCGACGTCGACCTTGTGGCCAAGCTCCTTGGTCAGGTTGTCGGCGACGCTCGCGCCGACCTTTGCCGCCGCTCCGGGGGCAATGACGACGTGCACTTTGCTGATGTCGCAAGTCCCCTCCGTCGGAGTGAATTCAGCCGGACGAGGCACGATCGGCCAAACGGCCGCTTGGACCGCCAGGGCATGGACGAGCACAGTTGTGATCACGCCGTCAGCTTACACCGCACTGACTTCTTCCGCGCCATAGTGGACGTCGACCCGACCAGCCAGGCACCTTGCCCGCAGTTCGTCGGGGTCCAGGCCTGGCTCCAGTCGGATCACCGGGTCGACGCCCGTCACCGGATCCCAACCTGGGCCAGCAGAGCCCTCACCCTGGTACGGGCACCAAGGCGAATCCCACACCACGAAGTCGGCCACAAAGCCCTTGACCCGAATCTCGAGCACATCGGTCAAAACCGCCTCGACCGTCGGCTGGGCGAACTGCATCTCCTTCGGCTCGGCCAAGAGGCACCACCGCGTGCGCGGCGCACCGGGCGCTAGCGAGACCGATACCGCCGTCCGCGACGCCTCGAAGTTCGAGGTGTCCAGCGTGGCGACGACTTTGCGCTCGCCGGGGGCGAGGACCATCGTTTCGACCATGTCGGTTTTGGTCTCGCCGGTCAGCGTGTCGACCGCCTGCAGATGCAGGGTTTGGTGCGTCTCGACCTGGCCGTCGTTCACCGCCCAGATGTCGAGTCCGGCACCGCGCTTTTCGAAGCAGACGACGACGTCGGCGTAAAGCCGCTCCAGTTCAAACCCCGCCGGCTTGAGGTGGCGGAGGTAGTCCTGCACTGCCCAGCTCTCCACCGGCCAGCAGTCGTTGAACTGCCAGATCAGGCTGCCTTTGCAGGTGCTCGACCGCCGATAGAACTCGATGCCGAACCGCAGGGCGTCGCGTTGGTTGAGCTGGCTGGTGTACACCCAGTCTTCCAGTGTCTCGGCCCGGGGGTAGTGGATGTCCACGTAGCTCTGGAACTTCACGCGGGTCTTGCCGGTCTTGTCGTGCCAGTCGGCCTGGGGAAACGGGAACGGCATGTCGGCGACGTCATCGGCCAGCAGGGTCGAGTCCCACAGGTCGAGAGAGCACGATGAAGCGAAGCCGAACTCGGAACTGAAGCGAGTGGTCGAGTCCTGGTAGTGGATCCAGTCGCCGCGGCCGTGCCACACGTCCCAGTAGTGTTGGTCCCCGTAGGCGCCCATGTTGACGCCCATAGCGTGCTCGTTGGTCACCTTTCCTTCCGGTGCCGAGCCGATCGGGCTGCTAGGGATGTAGCTGTGCTGCGGGTCGAGTTCGGCGAGCACCTGAGGGAGTGTGCCTTCGTAGAT
>JAFDWT010000111.1:0-18638 GCA_018268335.1 Armatimonadota bacterium
CCGACGTCCATCGTGCCACCCCCGCCGACGACGCGCGAGGTGCGGAAGTTCTGCCAATCCCGCCCGGCCTGGAAGCTAAACTCGGCCCGAATGTGCCCGACCTTACCGACCGCGCCTTCCCGGACCAGCTTGAGAACGGCTTGCGTCTGCGGGTGGAAGCGGTACATGAACGCTTCGCAGAAGTAGACGTCGTTCTCCTTCACCACGGCGAGTGCCTGCTCGGCCTCGGCGGCGTCGAGAGTAAATGGCTTTTCGCAGAGGATGTGCTTCCCCGCCTTGGCGCACATGATCGTGTCGGCCACGTGGAGGTGATGGGGCGAAGCGATGTAGACCGCATCGACTTCGGGGTCGTCGGCGACGCCCTGGTAAGTGGCGTAGCCCTTGCCGCCGTGCTCGGCGCAGAAGGCGTCAGCCTTTTCTTGCGTGCGCGAGCCGACCGCGACCAGGGTGCCGGTCTTCGATTTCTTGAGTCCTCTTGCGAAGGCACCGGCGATGCCGCCGGTGGCCAGAATGCCCCATCTCACTTTGTCCATTTGAGAGCCTGATCATACAGTTTCGAAGGGCTCCATGAGGCGGTGTTGGTGGTCTTTGAGCCACTTTTCGTGCTTACGGTGCTCGGAGTCGTGGTGCGCGACCAGAGCCCAAAAGTCGCGGCTGTGGTTGAGGTGGACCAAATGGGCCAGTTCGTGGACGACAATGGCCTGCATGACCTCCGGGGGAGCGAGGACGAGCCGCCAGTTGAAGTTGACGCCGCCCTTCTGGCTGCAACTTCCCCACTTGCTCTTCTGGTCGCGGACGGTGAGCGTGCTGACTTTGACTCCCATCCTCGTTTCCCACTCGTGGACGAGCAGGATAAGGGACGCCTTGGCTTCCGCTCTCAGACGCCGACCGACCAAAGCCCGGGCTGCCGAGACGCCCTGGGCTTTCACCCGAAAGGTCTTGGTCTCGACGTCTTTGGCAAAGAGAGGTCCCGTGTCAACAGGTTCGATCCGCCACTGTTCGCCAAGGTAGTACGTAGAGGCCGGGTCGAAGTCCCGCATCTCTTTGGCGATCCGGAGCATGTGGCGGAGCACCCAGCCGCGGTTAGCGGCCAGCAATTGGTCGGCGGCCCGCATGGGGGCTCGCCACGGGAGGACGACCTCCAACTGGTCGCGCAAAGCGCGGACCTTGGGGCGGCGCGCCAATCGCGACCTCCGGACGGTGGCCCAGCACTCGACACCCTCGACCACTAGCCGCACCTTGTCCGACACGGAAACCATTATCGCTTTCAGAAAGGTAAAAACGAGCGATGCACCGGTCCTTCTACCTTGCCGCGGTCTTCGCCGTCGCGGCGACCGCAGTGGCGCAGCTTCCCGAGCCCAAAGGATTCTCCATCCGTCGGCTGACCGATTACCCGCTCATCCAGGGGTCGAGCCCGAGCGGCGCGGCGATGTCGCCCGACGGCAAGCACATCGTCTTCAGTTGGAACAAGACCGGCGTCCGGATGAAGGACACGTGGATCGTCGATTTCCCCGACGGCGAGCCCCGGCAGATCGTCAAGAGCGCCGACATCCCGCGCTTCCCGATGCAGGAAGACAAGCGCACCGCCCTGCAGAAGGAGGAAAGCGAGCTCTATGACGGCGGCATTGGCGGCTACCAGTGGTCGCCAGACAGCAAGGAGATCATGTTCTCGTACCGCGGCCGGACGTGGTTGATGAAGCCGGACGGCACCGGCATGAGAGCGCTTTTTGATACCCAAGAGCAAGTCGGCGGCGCGCAGTATTCGCCAGACGGCAAGGCGATCTCGTTCAGCCGAGGCGGCGATGTGTTCCGCTACGACCGGGCGACGGGGCATGTCAAGCAGCTCACCTTCTTGCCTCCCGGCCAGAGCGTGGCAGGCTTCTGGTGGTCGCCCGACAGCAAAATGCTGGCCATCGAATGGCAAGAGGCAGGCCGCATTGGCCGACACGTGATGATGGACTTCACCAAGGACCGGGCCGAGGTCGTCAACATCAGCCGCGGTTGGATCGGCGAGATGGGCCAAAACGTCCAGGTTGGGTTTGTCCCGGCTGAAGGCGGAGTCATCAAGTTCGTCCCCGGCATTGCCCGCTACACCTGGATCACCGACGCCGCTTGGGCCCCGGACAGCAGTCGGTTCGCCTTCTACCGCATCGACGAGTCGTTCCAAAAGGCCACGATCAGCGTCTGCAACCCCGCAACGGCGCTGCGCTTTGACGCCTACGAGGAGACTGCTCCGAAAAACTACATCCCCGACTTCCGGAAGTTGGACTGGTCGCGAGACAGCAAGAGGATCCTCTTCACGACGGACATCCTGGACGGCAAGTTCGGATTCCGCAGCCTGCTGTCCGTTGATCCCGCCGGGCACAACCTGCAGAAGGTGTATGCCAAGGACCACGACATCGCCGGGTTCCTGCGGCCCAAGGACAGTGACCGGATCATCCTGGCGACCCTGGCCCGCAACCCGCTCTACATCGACGTCACGGTCCTGGAGCCGAACGGCGAGACGAAGACGCACACCGTTTACGAGAACGGCCTGACGACGCCGGCGAACTTTGACGACGCCGCCATGCCGCTCGTCAGCGACGACGGCACCAAGATTGCCAGCCTAGCCAATAACCCGACGCTGAACACCGAGCTCTACGCCCTGGAGCCCAAGCAAAGGCGGATCACGACCAGCCAGAGCGAGGACTTCAAAAAGATCGAATGGGCCGACCACAAACAGGTCAGCTTCCCTGGCCCGGACGGCGCGACGATCTACGCCACGCTCATCACCAAGAAGGGGATCGACACGAGCAAGAAGCACCCCGCGTTCCTCAGCAACATGTACGCCAACAGCGGCCGGGCCAGCTGGGGCGGCTATGTCGAGAACTACGCGGCGACCGAGCTGGACATGGTGGTGCTCAAGGTCAACTTTCGGGCCAGCTGGGGGCAGGGCGGCGAGTTCAACTCAGGCTACGCCAAGTCGATGGGCGTCATCGACACCCAGGAAGCCGTCGCGGCCAAGAAGTACCTCGTCAGCCTGGGCTATGTGAACCCGGATCGGTGCGGTGTGTGGGGCTGGAGCTACGGTGGCTTCCTCACCGACATGATCATGCTCTCCGCCCCAGGTGAGTTCGACACCGGCGTCGCCGTGGCCAGCGTCACCAACTGGAAGAGCTACAACGAGTGGTACACCCGTCGCCGCCTGGGTTTGCCCAAGGACAACGAGGAGGTCTACAAGAAGACGAGCCCGATCACCTACGCCAAAGGCCTCAAGGGCAACCTCTTCCAGATCCACGGCATGCTCGACGACAACGTCCTGTTCCAAGACGTTGTGCAGCTCAGTGAGCTGATGATCCGCGAGGACAAACACTTCGACGAGTTCTTCTTCCCTCGCTCCGACCACGGCATCAGCCGCATCCACGAGCGACCGCTCGTATGGGAAAAGTTGCTCGGATACTTGTACACTAAGTTGACCCGACCATGAACAAACGCATCCAATCCGCCACAGTAGCCCTGCTTGTTGTCGCGGGAGCAATCGCGATAGGCCAACAGAGCGCCAAGCCCGTCCCCTTGCCTGCCGAAAAAGTCGTGGCCAAGGCCAAGTCTCAGGCGGCACAAAGCAAGAAAAACGTGATCGTCATGTTCCACGCCTCGTGGTGTGGCTGGTGCAAGAAGCTCGAAGCCGCTATGGCCGATCCAAAGATCAAGCCGATCTTTGACAAATCCTATGTGATCACGTATCTGGACGTCTTGGAGGAGCCAAGCAAGAAGTGGATGGAAAACCCGGGTGCTGAAGCCATGCTGGACGGCTGGAAAGGCAAAGACCAGGGCATCCCGTTCTTTGTCGTGATGTCGCCCAAGGGCGACATTCTGGGTGACTCGTTCATGAAAGGACCTGACGGCAAACCGACAAACATGGGCTGCCCTGCTGAGCCAGCCGAGATCGACGCGTTTATCGCCGTACTCAAAAGGACTTCGAGGCTTTCTGCTGACGACGAGAAGACGCTGCGCGCCCGGCTTGGGAAAGTCAAGTCGGGCGGCTGACGAGGCTACTGAGTCGGCCCGATTGTAAATTCTCCACTGTAGCCTTCGGCTATGGTGGGATTGGCGTGCACATCGACGACCAAACCCGGGCCTCCGCCCAAGGCGTCGACAAAGCGGTCTAGCTGATTGTCGCTCTCATGGGCGGCGATCATCTCGACTGCACCGTCCCTACGATTCCAAACCTCGCCAGAAATGCCACGGTCACAAGCAAGTCGCAGGACGTAGGCTCGAAAGCCCACGCCCTGCACTTTGCCTTTGACGACGACGCGTCGCGCGTTCACCGGCCGTTGATGGTGACAGAGAAGTCGCCACCGCGATAGCGGCCTGACATCGACAGGCTGCTCAGGCTGTTGCCGCGCATATAGGCAGTACCGGTGCCGTCCATGTCTTTCTTGCCAAGTCCGTCGTTGATGTAGAGCTTGTCACGGTCGCCCGATGCCTCGTTGCGCGAGCCGACGATGTCGTAGCGCTCGCCGCGGTCGGTCCAGATGATCAGCCGGAAGTTATTGCCGTCCCGCTTGTACTCGTACCGATTGATCGCGAACGAAGTGTTGTCAAATCGGAGCTTCCCATTGACCTGGTTGCCCGGCCTATTCGGTCGGTTGTTGTCGTTGCCCCAGCCTGGCGCGGAATAGCCAGACAATTTAGAGTTGAACGAGAAACTACCGCCGCTGAACCTGCCTCGACCACTCGCCGACACGGCGTTGTTGCCAGAGAAGGCCACTGTCGCACTGCCGGAAACGTTGGACTCTCCCAAACCATCGTAGAACGACAGCGTCTCGGTGTTACCCCTCCGGTTGCGTGAGCCGACCAAGTGGTACTCCTTGCCGTTGTCGGCATGCAGGACGATGCGGACGGCTCCGTCATCATCGGTCCGGTACTCGCCTCGGTTGATGTTGAAGTTGCGTCCGTCGATGTTCAAGCTGCCGACACGGCTGCCGACGGTCGAGTTTCCTCCGCCGGTGTTACTCCGATTGGCCTGGAAACTAAGACTGAAGTTGCCGCCGCTGAAGCGGCCGCTGCCTTCAATGCTCTTGAGAGTCCTCCAGTCGGAAGAGTAGATGTTGACGTAGCCCGTCAGGTTCTTTTCGCCCAGCCCGTCGTCCACACGGACGCGGTAGCTGTCGCCCTGCTTGGCGTTGTCGCCCACAAGGTCGAAACGTTTGTCGTTGGTGGTCCAGACCATGATGCGGATTCGCTTGCCGCTCGGCTCAGTGCGAACCCGTTCGATCTGGTGGCGTCGCCCAGCGATGGTCAAGGTGCCAGAGCCGTCGGACGAGAACGATTGGCCGAGAGCCAAAGCGGCCACTGCCAGGATCAGGGTTATCAGGCTAGTTCTTAGGAGTCTTGCCATGGTCGTCAGTATCTCTCAAGACGAAACAACTCCAGCCTTGTTCCTCAGCCGCGCAGCAGAATAGGTCCATCATTGATGAGTCATGGTTCGTCGCGTGGTGGTCTTGGGAGGAGGGTTTGGCGGCCTCAAGTGCGCCCAAGCCCTGGCGCGCGCCGACGTCGAGGTGACGGTGATCGACAAGGCGAACCACCACCTCTTCCAACCTCTTCTCTACCAAGTGGCGACAGCGGGGCTCTCACCGGCCAACATCGCTTGGCCCATCCGTAACATCTTGCGGCACCAGGACAACGTGACGGTCTTGATGGCGGAGGTCACGGGGATCGACACCGCTGGCAAACTGGTGCGCCACAGCGAGGGGGAGACGCCTTACGACACCCTGGTCGTCGCCACGGGTTCGCGGAACGCCTACTTCGGGCACGCCGACTGGACGGAGCACACGCTGGGGCTCAAGGACATCGACGACGCCTTGGCGATGCGGAACTCGGTGCTGCGGGCTTTCGAGGAAGCGGAAGCCCAGCCCGACGCTCAGGCCAGGTTGCCGTACCTGACCTTCGTCGTCATCGGCGGCGGCCCGACTGGCGTCGAGATGGCCGGCGCCCTGGCCGAGTTGGCGAAGCGGGCGATGGCCTCGGACTTCCGCCACATTGACCCGACCCATGCGCGGGTGGTGTTGATCGAGGCTGGGGACAGGCTGTTGAGCACTTTTCCGGAGGACCTGTCGGCCAAGGCGGCTGCTTCTCTGCGCGGTCTTGGTGTCGAGCTGCGGCTCGGCAAACGAGTCCAAAAGATCGGTGACGGTTACGTTTGTTTGGCGGACGACCAGATCTTTACGAAGAACGTCGTCTGGGCGGCTGGGATGGAGGCCACTCCGGCGGCGATTTGGCTTGGCGTGACGCCGGGCCACGGAGGTCGAGTCGTGGTCGACGACCACTTGCGCGTCGTGGGCTTGGAGGACGTCTACGCCGTCGGCGACGTCGCCGAGGTCCAGGGCCAGGAGCTGCCGGGTGTCGCCCAGGTGGCGATGCAGGGCGGGCGCTATGTCGCGGGCCAAATCGTGACGCCGACGGACGAGCCGTTTGTGTATCGCGACCTCGGGACCATGGCGACGATCGGGCGTAAGGCGGCGGTGGCGGTGATTGGCAGGGCCAAGCTGAGCGGTTTCGTCGCCTGGACGTCGTGGTTGAGCCTGCACTTGGTGATGCTGGCGGTCTTTCGGAACCGGGTGATCGTGTTCTTCCAGTGGATCGCGGCGTATTTGACTTACCAGCCGGCTGCTCGGCTCATCACGTCTGTCAATAGTCGACGGGGCGTAGATAGAACTCGTTGATCGCCGTGTCGCTGAGCATGGCGACGGTCGGCAGGTGGCGTTTCCAGTGCGTCCGGGCGACTCGGCCGCGGACGATTTCGACGTCTGCGGGGCGGTAGCCCTCTTTGGCCACGTCGTCGGGGGAGAGTCCGTGGAGCAACAAGGCGAGAATCTCGTCGGCCAGGTGGTATGAGATACCGAAGTCGCCCTCGTCGGTCTGGCCTTTGACCAGGTCGGCCGTCGGGGCCTTGTCGACGATCACGCTCGGCACGCCGAGTTCCCTGGCGATGGCCCAGACCTGTGTCTTGAAGAGGTCGCCGAGGGGGTTGATCGGCGGGGCGTCGTCGGCGTGCCAGGTGAAGTAGCCGAAGAACCGTTCCGTCTTGTTCCCTGTCCCGATCGGTAGGCCTCGGTGCTTGGCGGACTGGTCGAAGAGCAGGATCATGCGGCACCGGGCACAAACATTGCCGAGGCGAGTGCCGTCCATGTCTGCCTCGAACTTGCTGACATAGCCGTCGACCATGTCGGTGATTTCGACGGTGCGGTCGTCGACACCCAAGTCGTCGACGACCAGTTGGGCGTGGGCCAGGCTCTCGGGCGAGCTCACTTTGTAGGGCATGCGCACTGTGTGGACGTTCTGCGGCCCAAACGCCCTGGCACAAAGGTAAGTCGTGACCGCCGAATCGACACCACCACTCAGGCCGACCACCGCCTGCGTGACTTTGCGGCGTCGCATGCACTCGTCGCGGAGAAAGGCCACCAACCAATCAGCCGCCAGCCGAGGGTTCATCGCCAGCAAGCGATGGGCCAAAGGAGTTGTGGGCTCGGGCCGGACGACGCGCAGCATGGACGGCAATGTACCTGCGGCAGCCTTTGGGACAGAGCCCCGGATTGCTAGGCTCAACACATCGGCCCAAACGACTCAAGGGGAACCACGGCCATCTTTGGCAAGTCGACGACCCTGCTACGGACGACCGGTTGGACGAATACTGCGCACACAGGGCGGAACAGTCTCCCACCTGAACGTACGCCAGACTTTTCCAACCGCAAGTGCGTCCGGCTCGATGCCGACAGAGGCGCGCCCTTGCGGGTCCATGGTTTCACCGTGTTCCACGGGCGGCGGTATTTTCCACGCGACAGCCGCAGCGCCGACATTGGCGAACCGGGCCAGGTGGCCGACAAGGACTTCTCCGTCCCCACCGGTTTGAATCTCTCCCCAATCAGTGGTGCAGCGACTCTGCCTGCACCCAAAAGCACATCAGTTTCTAGTCGCATCGGCTGGGGCCCTTCTTAATGCTCTAACAAGAAGGTTGGCGAGCGCCGTTGCATGCTCTTCTATGGTCCGTCGGTCGTAGTTGTCGTCAACTTTCCGGCGATATGGGATCAAGCTGTTGGATGCAAGGATCATGATCCTGGCGTCTCCAAGAGGGTCGATGGACGTGAATTCGCCAGCCTCGATGCCAGTTCGAATGATCGACTTCAGGTGGCGGGCTTCTCTTTCTTGGATCTCGACGGCGATCTCCCGGATATCCGCAGAGAGGGCGTCGTAGCACTCTTCCCACGTTTGTCGATAGCGGTCGAAGTCATTAAACCGGACTAGAATACGTCGCGTCAAGAACTCGACCACTTGGTCGCTCGGGCCCTGCTTCTCGGGCACAGAGATTTCTGCCCACCAGCGGTCACCCACTTGGCGGATGCACGCTATGGCGATTTCGGCTTTGCTGGAAAACCGCAAGTACACCGACCCCTTGCCGATCCCTGAGTCCCTGGCTATGTCTTCAATAGTCGTCTTCTTGTACCCATACCGCTCAAACAGGCTGGCGGCAGATGCGAGCAACTTTTCCCTTTCTGTTGTCAGTACGTCCATGATGTTTACGTTGGCGGCATGACTCTATGACCGTTTTGGTCATCGGGACAGGCGTCACACGACAATTATTCCGCTTATGCGAGGCCTTCCAGAGCCAAACTAGGTCACTTGCCTTCCAAACAAGTCCAAGTACCTCTCCATTTAGGACCATTGGTATGTCTGCCAGGATGCTGGCGGAACCCCACGGCGTGGGTGTCAGAGACTTATTGTTGCCCCTGGGGGCATCCATGAGGTGGTGTCCATGCAATCTTCCGCCGATTGGACAATCGATCGGCTTCTGCAACAATGGAGACAACTATGGATGCCACGGTCGTGAACACCCCTCGCTTAAAGATCCGGCGGATACGGCCAGGCGACTATGAGGCCATGATGTCGGTCTACGGCGATTTGGAGTTGATGCGGTTTGTCGGCGACGGTAGCGCCATCACGGCGGAGGACTGTGCGCGATGGATCGACATCACTCTGGACAACTACTCGAAGCGTGGGTACGGCCTGTTCCTGATGGAGTCGGCTTCAGACGGGTCGTTGGCCGGGTTTATCGGTCTGACTCATACAGGCGGTCAGCCTGAGCCCGAGATCAAGTACGTGTTGCGTCAACCGCTTTGGGGGCAGGGTCTAGCCTCAGAGGCCGTGGACGCGCTGTGCACACACGCTCGATCGACCTGGGGGTTGACCCAAGTAATCGCCACGGTCGCACCGGAGAACACCGCCTCGCACCGGGTCCTCGCGAAATGCGGCTTCTCGCGGTGGGAAGACCTCCACAACGAGGACGGATCGACGACCGCGGTCTGGCGGCTTGCCTAGACAGCAAAAAGCCATCCCGTAGGATGGCTTCTTGCAAGGTGCACACGGGAGTTCAGATTTTCTTGCGACGCGAGAGAGCCAACGCGCTGAGGCCAAGAACGCACAAGGTGGTCGGCTCGGGAACTGCCTCGTAGGCGTACTGGACGTGGTCAAGCTCGATGCCGCCGCTGGAGTTCTTCAGCTTGATCTTGGAGATTCCACCGCTGTTGTGCCAGCCATAAAACCTGTCTTCAGCCGTCTGGCCGGTAAAGGCACCGTCGGCGTGGTTACCCACCACGGTGCCAAGGCTGACGCCGTTTTGATCCCAGGCCTCGAAAGTGATCGTGCCGGAGCCGTCTGTCCAGACGACGCCCGCGTATTGGGGCAACGAACCCAAAACGGCCTGACTGAAGGTGAACGTGACACCAGCCGATCCGCTGCTGTCGAACAGCGAGTGGCCCTTCAGGCCGGAGCCGTCAAGCACGCCGTCGTCTCCGTCGACGGAGTCTCCGTTGCCCGAATTTGTATACGGGTTGCCATTGTCTTTAGTGACGCCGGTGATGTTGAAGAGGTTGTCTTCAAAGTCCTCCAGGTTGAAGTTGGTGACGCCAAGAGCGAGGAACGGACTGTCGGAGGTTTGCAGATATTTGGTTGGGCCGAAGGACTGGGCCAACGAGAACGCGCTCAGCGAGCAGCAGGCAGAAAGAACAAATAAACGACGCATGGCTCATTTTGCCCCGTGTTCTAGCTGGCCGTAATCTTGCCAGGAAGTTTATCCGCGCAAAACAGGCAAATTTGCCAGCACTCTGCATTAGGATTCGCGGCTCTGTCCGCCACCGGTAACATCGAAAGAGCTCTATGGCCTTCCTGATGCGGTTCATATCGACGGACAAGTCCGCGCCGACGACTGCCGAGATCGTCAGGGCCCTGAACAAGTCTGACCGCGCCTACGGCCTGGGTGCACACGGCGAACTTCTCTATGGTGGCGACATCTACGCTCTGTTTGAGGTCTTTGACAAGGACGACGAACAGTTCGAGGAAGAGATCGAGGAGTTCCTCGAGTCGCTGGACGACTACAAAGGCGACGCCCACAAGCAGGTGAGAAAGGTGCTCAAAAAAGCACGCTGGATGGTCGTCCTGCAGGTTCTGTTCGCGAACCGGGAGACAGAAACTGTCTTGAACCGCATCGACCCGATCTGGCAGATCCTCGCCAACTATTGCGACGGTTTGTTGCAGGTTGACGGCGAGGGATTCTATGAGGCGGGCGAGTTGATCCTTGCTGAGTCCCTCTAGGCCAGTTCGATGCTGGCGACGGCAAACGGCCCGAGGTCGAACTCGAGTTCACCACCAGCAAAGCGGACTTCCAAGTCCTTTGGCTTGACCAAGTCGGGACGGTCGAAGGTGTTGTGGCTCTGTAGGGCTGGGCCGGTCAGGACCCGTGCGGAAGTGACCTTGACTCCAACCGGAAGACCGGATACCGATACCGTCACACACTCCTTCGGCTCTAGGCAGGATGCCGAGACCGTCCAACCCTTGGCAGTCCGCGACGCGGTCGCAGACACAGAAGGAAGAGTGTGGCCCTCACCGTTCGACTCCTCCGCCTTGACCGTCAGAGGCACGAACTGTGCGCCGTGGTGGCCCTTGTAGAGGTGGAACGCCCAGTACGTCGGCGTGCGCAACATACGCGGTCCGTCGGTCAGCACCATCGCCTGCAGGACGTTGATCATCTGTGCGATGTTGCCCATTTTTACTCGGTCGACATGGCGATGGAAAATGTCGAAGGTCACCGCCGCAACCAAGGCGTCACGCACCGTGTTCTGCTGGAAGAGGAAGCCAGGATTGGTGCCTGGCTCGACCGGGTGCCAGGTGCCCCACTCGTCGACCATGAGCGCGACCCGCTTGTCGGGGTCGTGCTTGTCCATGATCGCGCTGTGTTTGGTGATCAGCTCGTCCATGTGCAACGCGGCGTGCATGGTCGAGCGGTACTCCTTTTCGCCGAACTGGGTGGCTGAGCCGGAGGGCGGCCACTTCTGGTCGAGGATCGTGTAGTAGTGCAGCGCCAGGCCGTCCATGAACCGCGTGGCCCGGCTCATCATCACTTCGGTCCAGTTGTAGTCGGCTGTGTTGGGTCCACAAGCGATCTTCGTGATCCGCTGCCCATAGTTGCGGACGAAGGTTTGGTAGCGCCTGTACTCGTCGGCGTAGTACTCGGGCCGCATCTCGCCGCCACAGCCCCAGCTCTCGTTGCCAACGCCAAAGTACTTGAGTTTCCACGGCTCCTCTCGGCCGTTTTGTCGTCGCCAGTCGGCCATCGGAGACTTCGCCGGGCTGGTCATATACTCGACCCACTGCGACATTTCTTGGACTGATCCGCTGCCGACGTTGCCGCAGACATAGGCTTCGCAGCCGATCTGCTCGCAGAGCTCGAAGAACTCGTGGGTGCCGAAGTGGTTGTTCTCGACGACTCCGCCCCAGTGAGTGTTGTAGATGCTCGGCCGCTTGTCACGGGGGCCGACGCCGTCTTTCCAGTGGTATTCGTCAGCAAAGCAACCGCCGGGCCAGCGAAGCACGGGGAGGTTCAGCTCTTTGAGTGCCTTGACGACATCGTTGCGGATCCCTTTTGTGTTGGGGATCTTTGAATCCTCGCCGACCCAGAGGCCCTCGTAGATGCAGTGGCCGAGGTGCTCGGCGAAATGGCCGTACAGATCCGCGGGGATGTGCGGAGCGTCGTCTTTGGGTTGGAGAGTAATCGTGGCTCGTCTCATTTCACACCTGATTGGCCGTAGCGGTTGTGGTAGCGGTCGTACCACTTCTCTGCTTCCTCCGGAGGAATCGGTTTGGGTTCGCCGATCTGCATCGCCAGCCAGACGGTCTTGGCGACGTCTTCGGTCATGACGGCTGCCTTGAGCGCGGCGCGGGGCGAATCACCCCAGGCGAAGACACCGTGGTTGCCCATCAGGATGGCCGGAGCCCGGTTGCGGTACTTGAGGATCGCCTCGCCGATGTGTTCCCCTTCGTTGTCGACATAGGGGGCGCAAGGGATCTCGGCTCCGAACTCGTCGGCGATGGCGGTCAGGCAGAGCGGCACCGGTTTGCCGACTGCTGCAAAGGCCGTGGCGTGGTTGCTGTGGGTGTGGATGACGCCCTTGATGCCGGGGATGTTCTTGTAGAGGAAGAGGTGGTGCGGCAAGTCGACGCTGGCACGCACGCCGCTGGCCAAGACTTCGCCTGTGGACACACGGACGGGCACGACATTGTCCGGCGTGATCTGGTCGTAGTCCATGCCGCTCGGCTTGATGTAGAGCAGATCGTCTTCGGGCGAATAGCCGCTTGCGTTGCCCGAGTGCATGGTGACTAGGCCGGATTTCGGCAGATCCCAGTTAGCTTGGGCCACGGCTTGTCGGAGGGCGGCAAGGTCAGCCAACGACGGCCTCCCGGATGGCGAAGAGTCGCTTCATGACAGGCGCAAGGTCGTGCGCTTGGCCGGCGATCCCGAAGGAGTCGTGAAGGTCGAGGTAGAGCTTGTAGAGCTCGCGATAGGTTTCGACGTTTTTGGCAATCGGTGTGTAGACCACGTCTTTCAAACCTGCCATTGCAGCTTGGGCGCTGAGGGTGTCGGGGTAGGCGCCGGCCGCCACAGCTCCGAAGATCGCCGAGCCCAGGGCGCAGGTCTGTTCGGACTTCGCGACATGGAACGGGCGGTTAAAGACGTCAGCGTAGATCTGCATGGTCAGCGGACTCTTGTCGGCGATGCCACCGCAGCAGACCACACTTTCGACCTTGACGCCGTACTCTTCCATCCGGTCGACGATCTTGAGGGCGCCGAAGGCGGTGGCCTCGATGCACGCACGATAGAGCTCGGCGGGCTTGGAATGGAGGGTGAGGCCGACTACTAGGCCGCTCAGCATGGGGTCGACGAGCACGGTCCGGTTGCCGTTGTGCCAATCGAGGACAAGCAGTCCGCTCTGACCCGGTTTGAGCAGGAGGGCCTCTTTCGTCAAGTCGTCGTGCGACATCGACGTGAACCGTGACGCCCAGTTGAAGATGTCGCCAACGGCAGATTGCCCAGCCTCGAGGCCATAAAACCCTGGCAAAACCGAACCTCGCACGATGCCGCACATGCCGGGGACGTCGGCGATGGGCTCGTCCATGGGGTGGACCATGCAGTCGCATGTGCTCGTCCCCATGATCTTGACGAGCACGCCTGGTTTGGCTCCACTGGCCACCGCGCCAAAGTGGGCGTCGAAGGCTCCGACGGCGACGGGGATTCCCGCTGGCAAGCCGGTCTGGGCGGCATAGGCGGCGGTCAGGTGTCCGGCTATTTCGTCGCTCGTGTGGACTTCGTTGTAGAGGTTGTCGCGGAACGAGGCGAGCCGGGGGTCGAGTGTCGCCAAGAACTCGGCTGAGGGCAAACCGCCCCATTGTTCTTCGAACATCGCCTTGTGTCCCGCCGCGCAGCGGCTGCGCCTGACCTGCTTGGGGTCGGTGATGCCGCAGAGTTGGGCCGGGATCCAATCGCAGTACTCCATCCAACTGGCCGCCGCTTCCACGACATGTGGTGCGACGCGCAAGCAGTGGAGGAGCTTGCTCCAATACCACTCGCTGCTGTAGGTGCCGCCACATTTGGCCAGGTAGGGATGCCCCTGCTCGGCGGCTTTGCGGGTGATTTCGGCGGCTTCTTCGTGGCTGGTGTGGTCTTTCCAGAGCCAGACCTGAGCCGCCAGGTCGTCCTTGAACCGAGGGTCGGAACCTAGAGCCGAGTTGTCGGCGGCGACGGGCATTGGGCTCGAGCCCGTCGTGTCGACGCCTATGCCGATGACCTGAGACATGTCGGCTGTGTTGCCCAGCTCTTGGCAGACCGCGACGAACCCAGACAAGTAGTCGGCCGGGTTTTGGCGGGCTAGGTGCGGGTCGGCAGGATCGAGCAAAAGGCCGGCTTCCCCGGTCGGATAGTTATAGACCGCCGTCGCCAGTTCCTCGCCAGTCGCGACATCGACGACGAGACCGCGCACTGAGTTGGTGCCGTAGTCGAGGCCGAGGGTCAGCTTAGCCACGGTAAACCGCCTCGTTCCATTTCGCGGCGTCGCGGAAAGAGTTGAGATTGGTCGAAGCGTCGATCACCAGGCACTCGACACCGGCGATATCGGCGAAGTCGCGGACTTGCTCGCTGGTCACGTTGTAACTGTAGACCGTGTGATGGGCTCCGCCGCCATAAATCCAGGCTTCGACGCCGTCCTGGAACGACGGCTGGACTTTCCACAGGGCCCGGGCGACTGGGAGGTGCGGCATCGCCGGGACGTCGACGGCGTCCACGTCGTTGACGATGAACCGGAACCGGTGGCCGAGGTCGACCAAGGTCGTGTTGGTCGCCTTGCCGGTCTTGCTGTCGAAGACGAGTCGGACAGGGTCGGACTTGCCGCCGATGCCGAGGGGGTGGATTTCTAGCCTCGGCTTGGTGGCTGCGATGGTCGGGCAGATTTCGAGCATGTGCGCTCCCAACACCGTCTCGCCGCCCTCGGTGAGGTCGTAGGTGTAGTCCTCCATGAAGCTGGTCGCGGGCTCCAGTCCGGCCTCCATGGTCTTGAAGGCCCGGAGGAGAGCCGCTGTCTTCCAGTCGCCCTCGGCACCGAAGCCATATCCCGCTGCCATCAAGCGTTGGCATGCCAAGCCCGGCAACTGGTCGAGGCCGTGCAGGTCTTCGAAGGTCGTGGTGAATCCCTTGAAGCCACCTTGGTCGAGGAACGCCTTGATACCGGCTTCTTGCCGGGCGACATAGCGTAACGCTTCATGTCTGGCGCCACTCTTGGACAACTCGGGGGCCAGGTCGTAAAGAACCTCGTATTCGTCGATCAAGGCACTGACATCGGAGTCACTGACCCCATCGACGACGGCCACCAAGTCGCCGATGCCATATCCGTTCACGCTGAACCCGAACGTCGCTTCTGCGGAGACCTTGTCGCCCTCGGTGACGGCGACAAACCGCATGTTGTCGCCGAACCGGGCGAACTTGGCACCCTGCCAATCCGCCCAAGCAAGGGCGACCCGTGCCCATGAGCCGATGCGCTTCTGAACGGACTCGTGGCCCCAATGACCGGCGACCACCTTGCGTCGCAGTCCGATGCGGGTGTGCAAGTGACCCGCTTCTCGGTCTCCGTGGGCGGCCTGGTTGAGGTTCATGAAGTCCATGTCGATCGTCGACCAGGGGAGCTTCTCGTTGAACTGTGTGTGCAGGTGCAGGACGGGCTTAGTCAGCTTCGTCAGGCCGCCGATCCACATCTTGGCGGGCGAAAAGGTGTGCATCCACAGGACCACACCGATGCACATGGGGTCGGCATTGGCTTGCAACACGACCGCTCTGGCAGCCTCGGGATCGGTGACGACTGGCCGGGCGACCACGTCGACTGGGATGTGGGCCGATTGCTGGAGGGCAGCAGCGACAATCCCTGCGTTCTCGGCGACCTGTTTGAGCGCCTCTGGCCCGTACAAGTGCTGGCTGCCAGTGACAAACCAGATCGATGGATTCGACATTGAACTTATTTTATCCCGAGCGACTTGGACTTGCGCATGCACAAAGTGGCATATATATTGCTAGCATGGAACCCCTAGTTCCTCGACCATAGAACGACTATACTGGTCTGGGCGACAGCAGGGCGATGCAGCACCACCTCAAGGAACTCTCCGCACATGAAAGCGTGGCCATCTTTCGGGCCTTGGGGTCGACGACCCGCGCCAAGATCGTCGAACTTCTCTCCGTCCGCGAGATGAACATCGGCGAGTTGAGCACTGCTCTGGGCCTGACTCAGCCCAGTGTCACCAAGCATGTCCAAGTCCTCGAAGAAGCCGGGCTTGTCCGGAGCGACTACGTCGCTGCACCCCAGGGAACGCAAAAAAAGTGCCGTTGTGTGTTCGAAAGACTTCTGGTCGATCTGGAACCGAAGGCGCCCAAGTCCGATGGCTATGCCGAAGTAGAGCTGCCCGTCGGCATGTTCACCGAGGTGGACGCTAGGCCGACTTGCGGTCTGGCAACCAAGGAAAAGTTTATCGGGCTAGTCGATGCTCCAGTTTCCTTCTACTTGCCTGAGCGGTCTCAAGCTGAGATCTTGTGGTCGGCTGGCGGCTGGGTTGAATACGCGTTCGCCAACACTCTCCCAGTCGGGAACCACATCAAGGCCATTGAGCTGGTGATGGAACTCAGTTCCGAAGCTCCAGGCTACAACAACACCTATCCATCCGACATCACTGTCTGGATGAACGGGGTTGAAGTGGGCACCTGGACATCGCCCGGTGACTTCGGTGGATCCAGGGGCCAACTGAACCCGAGTTGGTATCCGGACAACATGAACCAGTGGGGTGTCCTCAAAACCTGGTCAGTAGACATGAACGGCGCCAGTATCGACGGTTTCGAGATCTCCAAGGTGACAGTCGACGAGCTCAACATCCTGCCGTGGGCTCCGACCAAGGTGCGCATCGGCATCAAGCCAGACGCGCAGAACCAGGGCGGGTTCACATTGTATGGCAGGTGCTTCGGCAACTACCAGCTGGGGCTGATCCTCCGGATTCGCCACGAGAACCTGCACCCTGAGATGCCGACAAGCTCTCGCCCACGCTGAAAACAGCAACTTTCAGGTTCAAATCGGCATTTGGTGAAAAATTGTATTCACATTTGGCTATGTACGTGATAACATAGCTATGTCCAGTCTTCGACGTCGGAGTCTTGGGCGGGCCAGGGCCGCCAGGCGCTGGTCAGCGATCTCTCATCGGTGAGGAATCATGGTCAAACACAAAAAAGCCTTTACACTTATCGAACTGCTGGTGGTCATCGCGATCATCGCTATCCTTGCGGCGATCCTCTTCCCCGTTTTTGCCCAAGCCAAGGTGGCAGCCAAGAAAGCCTCGTCGCTGTCCAACGTCAAGCAACTCGTCCTGGCCGACCAGATGTACTCGGGCGACTACGACGACATGCGCAACCACACGGCCTACGACCAGAACGGTTGGCCCTACTGGACCGCTGGTTCGGGCAACGGCTATGTTCCCGCCGGCAACACATATGACAACCATGAGATGCTCGGTTGCGACACGTTCGACTCGCTCGGCGGTTGCACCAAGGGCTTCATGGAGAACGGCGCTTGGCCGAACTGGGGATTCCAGAACTACCCCTATATCAAGAGCATTCCGCTGTACCAGTCGTCTGCAGCTAAGGACGGCGGCTCGGTGCCCTGGAGCTATTCGAACGCTGCCGGTGCCGGCAACGCCAGCTATGCCTACAATGGTGTCGTCAACGACGTCAGCCAGACCGCGATCAGCGCTCCGGCCGACCTCATCTCGGTCCAAGGCAAAATCGCGACCGGTCGCGAGGCGTTGATCCAGCCGACGAAGAACATCACGTTGCGGATCGCCAACGGCATCGACATCAACTGGATGGGCAACACGTATGACAAAGGTGACAACTACGGCTTCACCGACGGACATGCCAAGTTCATCAAGCGCACAGGTGTCAAGTTCCGCAACTTTGGCATGAGCGGACTGGTTCACGTCCCGCACCTCGGCACCGACGTGCCGAACACGACGTCACTGACCGATCCAGGCCCGACGACGAACTATTGGGACACCTGGGGCGACTGCGACGTCAGCGCCCTCTAAGCGAACCCGATAGACTCCGACATAGAACAGCCGTTCTGGCCACCATCGGTGGCCAGAACGGGCATAACAAGGCTGTCAAGGGAGCCTGTGCCAATTCTCCTGAGGCTTCACGATATGAAGAAGACCGTTCTCTTTGCCATCACGCTGGCCGCACTGTCGTCCGTCCCTTTTTTACTCACCGGATGTAACGAGGAGACTAAAGCGGATCCCGGTATTGAAAAAGCCATGAACGACCAGCGCGCCGCCACCGCGCCGAAGGGCGGCCCGACGCCTCGGCCCGGCAAGACGACGCCCGGCAAGTAGTCGATGTCCGCCTGTGTAGTCGCCATGGCTATGATCCTCAGCCAGCCGGCTGTCGCCGACAAAGAATGGGTGGCGACGGCAATGGAAGCGGCGTTTCCCTTTGACGGGGCACGCTATGCAGGCGGCGACGTCCACGACCCGAGCGTCGCGCTCTTTGGCGACACCTACGTCATGGTGCACACGAGCGGGTTTGAGCTTGCTCCGATCTCGACTTCCCCTGACCTCATGGCCTGGAAGGGCCATGGCCCGATCGAGTCGACCCAGCCGGATTGGCTCAAGCAGGCGATCCCTGGCCATCGTTCGGTCTGGGCTCCGGCCCCGGTGAAGGTGGGCAAGGCGCTCCGCGTCTACTACTGCGC
>JAFDWT010000111.1:18729-19484 GCA_018268335.1 Armatimonadota bacterium
GACGTCTTAGTCGGACCGGACGGGCGGCATTGGATGGTCTACGGGTCGTACTGGTCAGGTTTGTTCCAAGTGGAACTTGACCCTGTCACCGGTGGATTGAAGGATCCCAAAGCGGCGCACCTCCACGTCGCCAGCAACACTGCCGACAAGGGCAACCCCCTGGAGGCGCCGGCGATGTTCTATCACGAAGGCTGGTACTACCTTGGTGTCACCTACGGCCTGGCCGCCCAGGGCGTCAAGAGCACGTACCGGATGGTCGTGGGACGCTCCAAGTCGCCGACCGGCCCGTTCTTGGGTTGGAACGGCAAACCAATGACCGAGGGCGACAGCACGTCGCTCCTGAAGACCTCTTCACCTATGTTCGGGCCTGGGGGCGGCAACTTCTTTATGGGCAAGGACGGGGAGTGGTGGATGGCCTACCACTACTACGACTCGCGTCGCTATTGGAACCGCGACAGTTGGGGGGCGCCGACCATGCAGTCTCGCCGCGTCATGTGGGTCGACGGCTGGCCCTTGCCTGGCCTACCCGCCGGAGCCAACCTGAAACCAGGCGACGGCAAGCTGGCTGGAGAATGGACCTTCCAGGTCGACTTTGGTCGGATCGAGACGCTCGAATTGAAGTCGGACGGCACCTGTCACCTGGGGCGGAGCGACGGCAAATGGGAGGAGAAGGGCGGCCGACTCCTGCTGCACTGGCCGAACGCCGAAGCACCCGGCGGCGCGTGGACCGACACCTTGACCATCGACAAGACGAG
>JAFDWT010000112.1 GCA_018268335.1 Armatimonadota bacterium
AGCCGCGCCTTCATCGAGCCGTTGCGTGATTCTTCGTCCGAGGCACCCGGGCTGGCTGTATCCGTGTCGGTCTTGGTGGCTGCCTACGCGGTGTGGCGTTTGGTGGTCGTGAATTGGGCCGGGTCGAGGGCCAAGGTGCAGGCGGAATGAGCCACTACCCGGGGCCCCCGCCACCGGTGCCGGAGCAGCCGGAGCCGACGCCTCTTGGGCAAAGTGGCGCGGTTCCCTACCCGCACGAGGTGACCTGCCCCAAGTGCCAGGCGAAGGCGGACTTGGACGGCTGGTGCCCGCAATGTGCCCGTCGGAGGCACATCGAGATTGCGGTCGCGCTTCTCATTGGGCTGCCGGTACTCGGTTACGGCTCGTGCGCTTTTGGAAGTTATCCCTTGGCAATCGGTGGACTCGGCCCATGCTGCCTTGGTCCTGTCGTCGGAGTTGTCTACTTGGCTTGGGCCATCACCTCGCACCCAAAGGATCGAAAACTGCGATAGGATGAAACTCCAACCTTCAAGGTTCTTCGAAATGGCTAGGGCTGTGCACGGGGAGAACATATGATGGGCGAACCTCCTGCTCTGCCCGAGGCGGACTACAGCCACCTGCACCACCGGTGCCCCAAGTGCAGGCAAGTGGTGGCGGATGACGGTTACTGCCCGGATTGCGACCTCAAGAAGGTGACCTATGTCGTCTTGGGAGTCGTCGGCCTCCTGTTGTTGGGGATGTCGTTCCTTTCGGCGATGCCGTCGACGATCAGCTCAGCGACCATTACTGCCCTCTACAACATTGGGGTGTCGGCATGCGTTGTCGTCGCGGTGGTCGGGATTGTCCTGTACGAGTCGCGGAAGCGGGCTTCCGAGAAGAGGTTTCCCCAGGTAACTGCCAACCGGAAGCTAGAGTGGCAGGCCCGCACGGCTGTTCGTGCCTACGAAATGACCAGCCCACCGGTCGTCTTGGGGAAGAAGTTGTGCCCGACTTGTGGGAACCCGCTCGACGAGTCCGATTGGTGCTGGAAGTGCGCGAAGAAGCGACAGTCGCGGACGACGCTGATGCTGATGACCATTCCGGCCATCGGCTTTGGAGCGTGCGTGGGTGGCACATTCGCACAGGGCTTGCCTGCATGGATGTCGTCCTTGCCCGTGGTCGGGATGGTCTTGATGGGTGTCGGCAGCTTGGTCGCGCTGGTCCACGGCATTGTCACTGCGAGTAAGATCGACAAGAGGCGCCGAGGTGGATGACCGCCCGCCAGTGCAATATCCCCGGCACACGACGTGCCCCAAGTGCGGCGGCCAGTTGGACGCCGGTGGCTGGTGCGCCACATGTGCCCAGAAGCGAGCCACCCGGGTCGCTCTTCTCTTGGGTTGCCTCGTCCCTTGCCTCGGTTTTGGCGTCTGCTCGGTTTCGATCTTTGGTTCCATCGACCACACCGGCTCCGGCTCGCAGTCACAGTTCTGGGGCGTCGTGGCTTCCGTTGGTGTCTTCGCCATTCCTGGCGGCATGATCGCCGGGATCATCTATTGGCTGGTCCGCAAGAACCGCATCGCCAAGGGCGGGCCGTAGTCACATGGACAAGCCGCCGATCCTTGAACCTAGACCTGCTGTGTTCTTGCCGTATCGTTGCTCCAAGTGTCATCGGCTGACTGACAGGACAGGATGGTGCCTCATCTGCTCCCAGAAGCGCGCGACGCTCGCCATGGGGAGTCTCGCCACCTTGATGGCGCTTGTTGTCGCGTATATCGGTTGGTCATCCCCTTGGTACAGCGCCCTGGCCTGGATAGCAATTGCCTTCCTTGTGTTTGTGGGCCTGGTGGCACTGTTTGCCTTTCGGTCTCGCAGCGTCAAACTCGCCTGGCACCTGCATGCCCTACATGACTCCGATCCACAGCCCGAGGTGCTTGCCGCGCTGAAGATGATCGAAGGTACGCCTGGCCATTGTCGCAACTGCGGTTCGCAACTGTACGCCGAATGGTGCCCGGTCTGCTCTCCCCGTCGACAGACTCTGCTGACTGTGCTCGTTTGGCTGCTGGGTGTTCCCGGTCTTGGTGTGCTCATGGCAGTTTCGGGCGTGTTCCGGGGCTCCGATAGCGTCGGTTTGGTCTTGGCGGTCTTTGGGATTGTCTATGGTGTCGGCGGTGTCCTGACCGGGCTTCTCTTGCTCTTCTCGAACCACCCTCGTTGAGGAGACGCCATGTCCGAGCCTCCTCTGATTCCTCCGCCGACCGGCAGTGACTACAAGACGAAGGGCTTTTCCGTTGAACAATAGGATGCAGGACTGAAATGGACGAACCCGACTCGAACCGGCAGGCCTCGTACCCTCGCCAGAGCGTTTGTGGCCGCTGTAGTCGCCCGTTGGATCCCAGCGGATGGTGCCCAAAATGCGCGAAGAGGCGTGCCCTTGCCTGGGGCTGTGGCACGATGATCCTAGTGCCGGCACTGGGGTTCGGCGCATGTCTCATGGGCTTTAACGTTTCGAACGGGCCCAGCCTGTTTTTCTACCAAATGGGTTGCTTCTTGATTCCGATCGGCCTGATCCTCGGCCCGATCATTTTCGCGACGCTACGCAACGGAAGGAACTGATGGAGCACCGACTTGGTTGACCGAACGCAAATACGCTACCCACGGGCCACAGTGTGTGTCCGGTGCCGAGACATCGCCTATCGGTCTGGCTGGTGCGCGAGGTGCGCCAAGAGGCGTGCGGTGTATTGGTTTTTGGTCCTAGTTGTCGTGTTCCCGTTAGTGGGTTTTGGATCGTGTCTTGCGAACATCGACCTGTCTGGCAACTACTCTCGCCCGTGGAGTGCCTTCCTGACCGGCCTCGGATCGACAATGTCCTGTGCCAGCCCGATTGTCGGCCTGATCGTCTGGCTTGTTGCTCGACGCCGGATCGCGCTCCGAGAGTCCGAAGGAGACTTGTCCAGATGAGCGACAGCACACCGGAACCCCGAGGCGAAAAGGCTGGACGCTTGGCTTTCGCTTACTGCAAGATCGCTTTCGTCTCCCTGCTCTGCGGACGGTTCACCCTCCCCGTCGCCGCCGGGCTGTCGGCCCTCCTCTTCCTCACTGGCTACATCCAAGGCAAGCGCGACACCAAGTGCTGGGCCAAGTACCCGCTTGGCATCGCCCTTTTCTGGCTCCTCGTCCTTGCCCTGTGGCTCGGCTGGGAGTTCGCGCCCCAGGCCATGCCCTGGTGGACCGGCTGTCTTCATCGTTAAGAGACCATCAAGAGTAGTCCCACTGAACATCTCGTCCGTTCCAGCGTCAGGTAGTTTAGCTATCTAAACTATTTAGGGCACTCAATGAAATCCAAAGCGCTGCTCTACACCATTGTTCCCCTGGTCGCCATAGGGGGTCTGGTCGGTTGGCGGTACGCGACAAAGGTGGGGGAAGAGTCCAAGCTCAAGACTGAGCAGAAGGCGCGTGCCTCTGCGCCGATGCTCGTCCAAACCGCCACCGCCGCTCCCGCCACCATCGAAGACGAACTCGAGCTCGTCGGCACTATCGAGTCGCCCTACGTGAGCAAGCTCGCCGCCAAGTCGGCGGCCAGAGTCGTCAGCGTCGACGCCCGCGAGGGCGACCCGGTGCGTCCCGGCCAAGTGCTGGTCCGGCTCGACGACAGCGACGCCCGCGGCGCCGTCTTGAGTGCCCAGAGCCAACTGGCCGAAGCTAAGAGCCGCCTGGCCCAAGCCCAGATCGTCCAGGCTTCGACCACCGTCGGCGTCAACGCCCAAGTCCGCAAAGACAATGCCGGCCTCGCCAGCACCCGCGCCGATGCCGACCAGGTGAAGGCCAGTGCAGCCAGCCAACTCGCCACTTCCCAAGCCGCCGTGAGCGACGCCGAAGCCAAGCTAGGTGTGGCCGAAGCTCAAGAGACCAGCGCCAAAGCCGACCTCGCCACCGCCCAGGCCAACCAACAGAACGCCGACCAAAAGGCCAGGCGGATGGACGACCTGTACAAGCAAGGATTCGCCGCGCCCCAGGACGTCGACGACGCCCGAACGGCCCTCAGCGTCCAGAACGCCAACGTCAAGGCGGCCCAGAGCAAAGTCGCCGCCGCCCAGGCCAGCGTCCGCTCGGCCCAGGCGACCCTCAACAGCGCCAAGTCGCAGCTGACGATCACAAACAACAAGATCAAGTCCGACATCGCCGCCGCCAACGCCCGGGTCGAGCAGGCCCACGCGACAGCCGAGTCGAGCACGGCCAACACGAGCCAAATCAAGGCGTACTCGAGCAACATCGCCGCCCTCCAAGCCGCCGTCAGCGCGGCCGAGGGACAGCTCCGGCAGGCCCAAGCCCACCTGACCGACGTCAGCTTGTCGGCCCAGTTCGAGGGCGCGGTCACCCAGCGCGCCGCCGACCCCGGTTCCGTGGTCAACCCCGGCACGGTCCTCATGACCGTGCAGTACCTCAAGTGGCTCTACGTCACCGTCCAGGTGCCGACCGGCGCGGTGCCCGGCATGGTGGCGGGACAGGAGGCCGAGTTCACTGTCGAAGGCATCGACACGAAGTTCAAAGCCAAGCTGGCCCAAGTCTCCGCCGCCGCCGACCCGTCGTCGCGCCAGATCTTGGCCCGGTTCAAGGTGGAGAACCCTGACGGTGTTCTGCGCCCAGGTTCCTTCGCTCGGTTGCATCTGAAGCAGAACGCGGTCGAGGCCCCCGTCGCCGTCCCGGTCGACGCAGTGGAGCATTCTGGCGACAAGTCAGTGGTCTACAAGATCGTCGACGGCAAAGCCAAGACTGTCGTCGTCAAGACCGGCGCTGAGAACCGTCAGGTCGTCCAGGTCACCGGCGACATCCAGCCAGGCGACAAGGTCGTCCTCGTCAGCGTCCGGACGCCGCGCGACGGCCAGGCCGTGAAGGAAGACGACAAGAAACCCAAGGCGGCCAAGCCGTGAAGTTCGCCGAGTTCTCCGTCTCCCGACCGGTCGCGGTGACGATGCGCATCGCGTCGCTGGTCCTGCTGGGCGCGATCTGCTTGATGCGGCTGCCGGTCGACCTGCTGCCCGCCGTCACCCTGCCGACCGTCGTCGTCAACACCAACTGGCCCAACGTCACCCCCGAGGCAATGGAGACCCAGGTGACTCGCCCTATCGAGCAGGCGGTCAGCTCAGCGGCCAACGCGAAGTACATCACGTCGAGTTCGACGCTGGGCAGCAGCTCGGTGCGCATCCAGTTCAACTGGGGCGTTGACATTGGACGCGCTTCAGTCGATGTGCTGCAGCTTGTCCAACGGGCCAAGCGCAACCTGCCCAACGACCCGAACTTGCAGGAGCCGTCGGTCTTTCGCTTCGACCCCTCCCAACTGCCAATCATGGTCTTCGCTGTCACCGGCATCGACGACCCGATCAAGCTGCGCACGCGACTGATCAACGACATCAGCCCGATCCTCGAGTCAGCTAACGGCGTCGCCTCGGCGACTGTCAGCGGCGGCCAAGACCGGGCCATTGTCGTCGACGTCGACCCCAACAAACTGCAGGCTTACGGCCTCGCCCTCAGCGACGTCCAAAAAAGGATCAGCCAGGAGAACGTCGACCTGCCCGCCGGCATCGCCACCCGCGGCGGCAGCGAGCTGACGATCCGGTCCAACGGCTACTTCACCAACCCCAAGGAGATCGAAGGCGTCCCGCTGGCGACGACTAGCAACGGCGTGGTGACCGTCGGCATGGTCGCCAAAGTCCGCGACGCCAGCCAAGAGCCGCGAATCTTCGTCCGCACCAATGGCGCCCCCTCGTGTGGCGTCCAAATCGTCAAGCAGAGCGACGCCAACACGGTCGCCACTGCGGAGGAGGTCCGCCAGAAGATCGCGCAGATCGCCAAGCAGTACCCTGAGATCAAGTTCTCGCCGATCTACGACCAGTCGAACTACATCGAGAACTCGATCGACGACCTGAAGACCACCGCCATCATCGGCGGCGTCCTGGCCATCCTGGTCCTCCTGTTCTTCTTGCGCAGCGTGCGCAGCACCTTGGTCGTCGCCCTGTCGATCCCGATCTCCATCGTCTCGACCTTCGCGCTGATGTACTTCGGCGGGTTCACGCTCAATACGATTTCCCTGAGCGGATTGGCCCTGGCGACTGGCCTGATCGTCGACGACGCGGTGGTGGTGCTGGAGAACATCTTCCGCCACATAGAGCGAGACAAGAAGAAGGCGGCCGTCGCCGCCGTGACCGGCACGAGCGAGATCATGGGCGCCGTCGTGGCCTCGACGCTCACCGTTATGATCGTCTTCTTCCCGTTGCTACTGGTCAAGGGCCAGTCTGGGCAAATGTTCACCCAGTTCGCTTTGGTCGTCATCTTCGCGATGGCGATCTCGCTGCTAGACGCAGTCTCGGTAGTGCCGATGCTCGCTTCGCGTGTGATCGACGAACAGGAGGTCGAGGAGGAGGCCCACCCCGAGCTCCGGGCCGTCCACGGCAAGAAGCCGACGCTGCTGAACAAGATGTTCGACTGGTTCGGCTACCGGTTCAACGCCCTGGACTCTTCCTACCGTCGCGGCCTCGAGTGGGCCACGCGCCATCGCTGGTGGGTGATCGGCGGTGCCGCCGTCGCCTCGCTCTCGACCGTGTTCCTCGCCCCCCTCATCGGCAGCGAGATGCTGCCCCAATCCGACACCGGCGTCATTTCGATGAACGTCAAGCTCCCGATCGGCACCTCGCTGGACGTGACGAACGCCACGATGCAGCAAATCGAGAAGAGTGTCCTTGCCGATTCCAACGTCGAGGTCGTCTACGCGGCCTCGGGAAGCAACCTCTCGATCCGTGGCACCTCCAACACCCCCGTCAGCTACTTTGGCGGCGGCCTGATCCGCCTGAAAGCCGACCACAAAGAGAAGACCGACCAAGTCATCAAGAAGCTCAACAAGGGCCTCGGTGCGATCCCCGGTGTCCGTGCCGTTCTGAACCCCTACGACATCGTCAACCAGATCCTCACCGGCGGCGCGCAGAACATGGAGATCGACCTTTTCGGCAACTCCAACAGCGAGCTGATGGCCAAGGCCAAAGACGTCGCCGAGGCCCTGCGCAAAGTGCCTGGCCTGGACGGCGTGGACATCAACGTCCAAGAAGCTAGCCCTGAGCTCCGCTGGAGCGTCGACCGGGCCAAAGCCGCTGAGCTTGGCCTCTCCTTCAGCGACGTCGGCAACACACTCAACATCGCCACCGGCGGTGCGCTCAGCACCTACTACCAAGAGGGCGGCTTCCAATATCCGATCTACGTCCAGGTGCCCGAAGACCAGCGCAAGACAGCGGACAGCCTGAAAGACCTGCCGGTCTCCGGAATCCGCGGCGGGGGGCAACCAGTCCTGCTCTCCCAAGTCGCCACGCCGTTCGTCGGCTACGGCCCCAGCGAGGTCACGCGCCTGAGCCTGCGCCGCTATGTCGCCATCACTGGCCGTGTCAGTGGGCGTCCCGAAAGCGATGTCCAAGCCGACATCGAGAAGTCGATGAAGGCCATGGAACTGCCAGCCGGCATGACCTGGGACATGGGCGTGAACCAAAAGAACCGCGCCGACGAGTTCAGCGGCCTCGGCCTCACGCTCTTCCTGGCGATCGCATTGATCTACATGCTGCTCGCCAGCCAGTTCGAGTCGTTCCTTCACCCGCTCGTCGTCCTCGCCTCGGTGCCGGTGGCCTCGATCGGTGTGGCTCTGGCACTGTTCATCAGCGGCCGCGCGTTCGGGCTGACGGCGTTCATCGGGCTCTTGATGCTCGTCGGCATCGCGGTCAAGAACGGCATCTTACTTGTCGACTACACAAACCAATTGCGCAAGAGAGGAGTGCCGCGTGACGAGGCTGTCTTGACCGCCTCGCCGACGCGGCTGCGCCCGATCCTCATGACATCATCGGCCGCTATCCTTGGCATGCTGCCCCTGGCCATGGCGGTCGGAAAAGGTTCCGAGACGCAGGCCCCGCTTGCCACTGCGGTCATCGGTGGCCTGCTGACTTCGACGATCCTGACCTTGTTCGTCGTGCCCGTCGTGTACCTGGTCTTCGACGACCTGGGCCGCAAGTTCAGCAAGGACAAACGCGACCTGGCTCCGACCGAGATTATCGAGCCGTCGGCAGCGGCCCTGCCCAAGGGAGGGCCTGTCGGTGAGTGAGACCCGAGCCCGGGCGGCCCGGTTGGAAAAGGCCCTCCCGCGCATGATGCGCGGCGTCTTCATCCGCCCCGACCCATTGGGCGACATGCCCCTCGGCCAAGTCCGCGTCCTGCGGACGGTGGAAGTCCATGGGCAACTGCGCGTCAGCGAGCTCGCCGACCTCATGGGCCTGACCCCCAGCGCCGCCAGCCAACACGTCCACCGGCTCTGCAAGCTCGGATTGCTTGAACGCGAAGAGACCGAGGACGACGCCCGGTGCCGCCTCGTCAGCCTGACCACGGAGGGCCAGAAGCTGTTCGACGACGTCCATCAGTGCCGCGTCGAGCAGGCCATGGAGGTCCTCGGCCGCCTGGGGCCCGAGGACGCCGAAAGGTTTGTCGCGACCATCGAAGAGTTTCTCGCCCGGATCACACCCGACCGCCCATGACACTAGTCTTCCTTTCCTCTGCTGTCGCCGCCGTCCTTATCCAGGACCCGCAGAAGACCCCACCGGTCATGCCAAAGCTCTCGGCTGTGCCGACGGTCCAAGAGTTGAAGTTGGGCGACAAGCCCGCCAGGCCCATCTCGCTCGACGAGGTGTCGGTGCTCACGTTGCGCAACAACCCCCGCGCCCGGGCCGCCGCCGCCGCGACCACCTCCGCCCAGGGCCGTGTCGACCAGGCCAGGTCGGCCCTCAATCCAGCACTGGCTCTGTCTGCCAGTGCCACGGACTTTTCCGCGATCGGGCAAGGAAGCTCCGGCTCGAGCACGTCGGGCGGTGGCAGCCTGGCCTCTAGCCAGACCACTTCGGCCGCGGGCCGATGGCTGGTCACCGACTTCGGCAAGTCGAACGCCGCCGTCAGCGTGGCTGCCAAGACCTTGGAGTCCGTGAAATTGTCCGAGGTCCGGACGCTGCAGGTCCTTGTCTACCAGAGCCGCACTGCCTACTTGAACCTCGTCCGCGCCAAGGCGCTGACGCAAGTGCAGGTGCAAGCCCTGGCCAACCGGCAGGGCCAGCTTGACCTCGCCACGGCCCGTTTCAACGCTGGCCCGGGAGCCCCGTCCGACATCCTCCGCGCCCAGACTGCCGTCGCCTCCGCCACCCAGGATCTGGTCGCCGCCCGAGCTGCTGAACTGCAGGCGCAAGTCGCCCTCGCCCTCGCCATGGGCCTCGATCCGACGACCACTTTCCAACCGACCGAACCAGGCGAGGCCGGAGCGTCGCCGTCCTTGGACTCCTCCTTCCAAGACGCGCTCGAACACCGGCCCGACCTGGCTCAGTCGAAGCGGTTGGTCGAAGCGGCTGGATTCGCCGTGACTCTGGCCCGACTGGACAGCGCCCCTAGCCTGAGCGCCACGGCGGGCTATTCGTCGCGTGGCACCGCCAACGCCTTCGACACCCAGGGTCTGAGTGTCGGGCTCCAGGTGACGTGGCCGATTGGCGACGGCGGGCTGGCGCGTGGTAAAGCGAAATCCGCAAAGGCTGACCTCGAG
>JAFDWT010000113.1:0-1309 GCA_018268335.1 Armatimonadota bacterium
CGTCTGTCCTTTTGATCTCCGCCTCGTAGGCTTGAGAAGACACCTCGTCATAGTTGGCGTGCGTCCAGGTGTGGTTGCCGAGTTGGCAGCCGGCCTTTACCCATAGGTCGTAGAGCGCCTGTCTTTCCTGGGGCTTGTACCTATCGAAGCTGCTCCCCACAACGAACCCGATGGCCGGGATCTTCTGCTCAGCAATCGGCTTGAGTAGGAGCTCCGTGTTGGCCCGTACGGTCGCGAAGTCGGTGGCGGCCCCGACGAAACAGAGATCGTCGATCGTGATGACCACTTCCTTCCTTGACACGCTCAATGCCAAGAAAACCAGTGCGCCCAAAGTCATCGACCCATTGTATTCGGGGCCGGCAGGCGAGCAATTGCCACCACCGTTTGACTGACATAATCTATCCGGTGAAGCGCGAAGGGACGCCTTGGTACAAGTTCATCTCGTGGCTCATGCGTACGGGCTACCTCGGCCTAATGGGCGGGGTCGAGGTGCGGGGGATGGAGAACGTCCCCATGTCCGGGCCTGTCATTATCGCGCCGGTCCACGTGAGCTTCCTTGATCCACCCGTTCTCGGCGGCGTCTGCCCCCGTGCACTGCGGTTCATGGCCAAGGAGGAGCTGTTCAAAGGCCTCCTGGGGACGCTGATCCGCTCATTGGGAGCCTTCCCCGTCAAGCGCGGCACAGGCGACACGGCGGCCGTCCGCCTGGCCATCGATGAGCTCAACAAGGGCCGGGCCCTCATCATGTTTGCGGAGGGTCAACGGGGAGACGGTGTCACCATGAACCCGATCCAAAGCGGTATGGGGATGCTCGCCAAAAAGACGGGCGCGCAGGTCGTCCCTGTCGGGCTTGGCGGCACCAACATCATGTGGCCGCGCGGTTCCAAAAAGATCCGGCGGGCCCGGATCACTGTGGTCTTCGGCAAGCCGTTCCGCTATGCCGACATGCAAGCCGCTGACGACAAAGAAGCCCGTAAGCTGTTCGGTGAGCGCCTGGCTGGGGACATCCTGCGCTTGACACATGAGGCAGGCCTGCCCCTTCAGCCCGCACTCGACGCGGACTCGAAGCCAAGCCCGGAAGGATGACCTATGTGGCCTATGTAGCTCTCCAGAGACACACAGGCCCAACAGGCCATGCTCAGACGCCGTGGGCGAGCAAGATCGCGTCGGCGATCTCTTTCATCGACTTGCGGGCGTTCATCGACTGCTGTTGGATGCGACGATAGGCCTCCGCTTCGTCGACGCCCTGCTCGCGCATCAGCAATCCCTTGGCCTTTTCGATCGCCTTGCGGGCCTCAAGGCGCTCCGT
>JAFDWT010000113.1:1402-10346 GCA_018268335.1 Armatimonadota bacterium
CTGTAGGCGGTCAAGAGGACAGCCGGGGCGATGCCGCCGTCGGCGATCTC
Organism: Armatimonadota bacterium; assembly: GCA_018268335.1. GTDB lineage: Bacteria > Armatimonadota > Fimbriimonadia > Fimbriimonadales > Fimbriimonadaceae > JAHBTB01. Next base: position 1,453 of record JAFDWT010000113.1, read on the forward strand.
GGTGGCCGCGTCGATGCCGTCCTTGACGGGCATCTTGACGTCGAGGACGCAAGCGTCGGGCTTGGAAGACTTGGCCAGGTCGACGGCCTGTTGGCCGTCCTCGGCCTCCGCGACGACGCTGTAACCCAAGGTCTCCAGCATCTGCTTCAGGTCCAAACGAATGATCGGGTCGTCGTCTGCAATCAAAACGCGCATAGGTTCACCAAGTGCTTTACTGGCCGGGCACTACGCCGTGACGCGCCAACTTAGGGAGGTGAGTGTACCGGAGGGCTATCGACAGGCTTGGGGTCCCCAGTTACAATAAGAGCCATGCCGACGCCGCTGCGTGGTTTGCTGAGAGGCCGGCTCGACTTTGCCGGGCTGTACCCACCCGCTGCCATGGGCCAGAGGGAGGCTTGGGACGAATACGTGCGCTTGCAGCAGTCGCGCGACGATTGGATCTTGGGGCGGTTCTGTCTGCCCGCGCGGTCGCGAGCTGTGTTCACCGAGTTCGCGATTCATGACGGCGTCGAGGCAGAAGCCAGTGCCATCGGTACACCCGTGGCTAACGCCCGCGAGGCTGCGGAGTCGATCGGTCTGGACGTCAAGAAATGGATGTCTGACGGGCCAGTCGAAGCGGTGACCTACGAAGTCAAGTTGCCTCTCGAAGACGCCGGGCACAGCCTAAAGGCGCTCAAAAAGGCTACCGAGCGCGGCCCGTTTGACACCGTCTCTGTCGAGTTTGGCTGGGCCGACGGTTGGACGGACGCTTTGCACGAGGCGCTGGGCACTATCGAAGAGGTCGGGCTCAAGGCCCGCTGCGGCGGTCTGGCGGCGACAGACTTTCCCAGCACTGCCCAGATGGCCGAGTTCATCTATTTGGGCGCCAGCCTGGATGCCCCGATGAAGTTCACGGCTGGCATCCACCAGCCGCTTTGGCATCACGACAAGGAGCTGGGCGTCCACCGGCATGGGTTCATCAACCTCTTCGTGGCCGCCGCGCTGGCCGAACTGTACGATTTGACTCCCCAAGAGTTGGAAGAAGTATTAACCCTGGGGGCCGACGGTTTCGCTTGGGACGACCGCGGGGTCGTCGTGCTGGGCCAGAGGCTGGAGACCATCGACCTGGTCGACTGTCCAGTCGCTGGCTGGGGCTCGTGCAGCGTCGATGAGCCCGTTGAGGCCCTGGCCGCCCTGGGTTGGGGGTAGCTTCCCGGTATGTCCAAACCGTTTGTCGTGCCAGCGTCGGCACGCTCCTGGGTGCCTGTCACCGCCGACAGCCACTTTCCGATCCAGAACTTGCCGTTCGGTCTGGCCGCGCCCAAGGGCCGGTCTGCCTCCGTCGTTGTGGCGATCGGCGACCAGTGCCTGGACCTGACGGTCCTCGGAGAAGCGGGTTTGCTGAGTGAGGAGGACTTTCCGATCTTGGACAGCTTCATCGAACTGGACCGAGAAGCTCTATATGCTCTTCGCGAGGTTGTGTTTGGCCTCCTGCTGGAGGACAACCGGACGCTGCGTGATAACAAAAAGCTGTGCGAAAGGGCGTTGTTCCCCCAGAACCACGCGCGCCTGCAGGTGCCGATCCCGCCGCCGTCATTCGTGGACTTCTACAGTGGTATCCACCATGCCTCGAACGTGGGCAAGATGTTCCGCCCCGACCAGCCGCCACTGTTGCCGAACTACCGGCACTTGCCGGTGGCTTACAACGGCCGGGCCTCGTCGGTGGTCCGCAGCGGGACGCCGATCGTCCGGCCCAAGGGGCAGCAACTTCTGCCTGGCGCCGAGTCGCCCGTCTTTGAGCCGACCCGCGAACTGGACTTCGAGCTGGAGCTTGGGGTCTATGTCAGCCACGGGCAAGAGATGGGCAAGAGGATCACTTGCTCGGGGGCCGAAGACCACTTGCTCGGCTTGGTGTTGGTCAACGACTGGTCGGCCCGCGACGTCCAGCGGTGGGAGTACCAACCCCTCGGACCGTTCCTCGCCAAGTCGTTCGCCACGACGGTCTCGCCTTGGATCGTGACCCTGGACGCTCTGTCACTGTTCCGTGTCGAGGGATGTGTGCAGGATCCGCCGGTTCTTCCTCACCTGAGACGACACGGTTCGCAGCACTTCGACATCGTCCTCGAGGTCTGGCTGCAAACCTCGAAGGCTAAGAGGCCGCAGTTGATTTCGACGTCGAACACGTCGCACCTCTACTGGTCGCCGTCGCAACAATTGGCGCACATGACCTCGAACGGATGTCCGGTGGAGTTTGGCGACCTCTACGCCAGCGGCACGATCAGCGGGCCGGAGAAGGGGCAGGAAGGGTCGCTGCTGGAGCTAACGGTACGGGGCAAGGAGCCGCTGACGATTGCGGAGACGAGCGAGACGCGGACTTTCCTGGAGGACGGGGACACCCTCACCCTGACGGGCTACTGTCAGGGCGAGGGGTATCGGGTCGGGTTCGGTCAGTGTCTGGGGCAAGTTTCCCCGGCTGTCTAGCCCATACCGGGGCGGAAATCCGTGTCGGGCTTGACCAAGCGGCAATAGGCCGCCATGACCCGGGCGCACTGCTCGACGTCGCTGAGCTGCAGCAGCTCGACCGGCGTGTGCATGTAGCGCAGGGGGATGCCGACCAGGCCGGTGGCCATGCCGCCGCGGCTGATCTGCATGGCGTTGGCGTCGGTACCGGTGCTACCGGGCTCGGGGCCGACCTGGACGGCGATGCCTTCCTTCTTCGCGCCCTCCATGACCATGCGGAAGACCACCGGGTTGATGTTGGCGCCCCGGGCGACCGACGGGCCCTTGCCGAGGGCGATGTCACCGTATCGTGACTTGGAGACCCCTGGGTGGTCGATGGCGAAATCGACGTCGACGGCCAGGCCGCTCTGGGAGTCGACGCTGTAGGCCGACGTGCGCGCGCCGCGCAGGCCGATCTCTTCTTGCACCGTGCCGACGGCGTAGACGCCGACGTTGGGGTTGAGACCACCTTCTTCCTTCAGGAGCCGCAGGGCCTCAGCGACAGTGAACGCGCCGACCTTGTTGTCGAAGCCTCGGGCGCAGGCGCGGCCGTTGGCAAGCTCCATGAACTCCACCTGGTAGGTGACGGCGTCGCCGAGTGAGATGAGCTTCAGGGCCTCTTCCTTGGACGAAACGCCGATGTCGATCCACATGTCGTGCAGCTCGGGCTTCTTATCGCGCTCGCTGGTTTCGAGTAGGTGGATCGGCTTACGGCCGATGACGCCGGGCACGCGGCCGTCCGGGCCGTGGACCCAGACACGCTGGCCGACAGGCACGGTCGTGTCGTGCCCGCCGATCTGGCGGAAGTAGAGGAAACCGTCGTCGCTGACAAAGAGGATTTGGAAACCGATCTCGTCGATGTGGCCGGCCAGCATCACCTTGGCTTCGGCGTCTGGGTTCAAGACGGCGATGACGTTGCCGTGGTTGTCGGTCGTCACCTTGTCAGCGAATGAGGTCGTGTAGTCGCGGTACGCCTGCGCCGCCGGCTCCTCGTACCCGCTCGGGCTGGGGGCGTTGACGATGTTTTTTAGAAACGTAAGAGACTCGGCGCGCATCGGTCGGGTTCTACCCGAGTTTTGGCCCTGAAGTTCCAGGGTCATGACAAGAGTCAGGCAAGGCTGGACCACGCCGCTTCTGCGACGGCGTCGGCAGTCTGGTCGGCGTCAATGACGACCCATCTGGAAGGTTCGAGGGTCGCCTCGGTCAGGAAACCGTCGCGGACGCGCTGGTGAAAGTCGACCGACTCGGCGTCCAATCGGTTGGCGTCCTGGACACGGGCCAAGCCGATTTCGACGGGTAAGTCCAAGAGCAGCGTCTTGTCTGGCACCAGGCCGCCGGTGGCCAGGCGATTGAGTCGGCGCAACTCGCCGATGTCCAGCCCACGGGCGTAGCCCTGGTAGACCACGGTCGAGTCGGCATGACGGTCGCAGATGACCCAGGCGCCGCGCTCAAGCGCGGGGCGGACGAGGGTTGCGACGTGGTTGGCCCGGTCGGCCAGGAAGAGGAAGACTTCGGCCCAAGGCGTCATGGCTTCGCCCTCGAGCAACAGGCGACGCACACCGGCGCCAAAGGTGCCTGCGCCGGGCTCACGCGTGACGACAACCTCGACGCCAGAGGCTTCCAGACGCGAGGCAAGGGCGCGGGCGAGGGTGGATTTGCCTGCTCCTTCTGGCCCTTCGAGCGTCACGAACACGCCGCGAGGATACACTCCGGCCATGGCGGCGGCGCAGTCGGACCTCAGAGGAGACCTGGCCGCCATCGTGGGCGACGCCCATGTGCTGACCGGGCCGGCCATTGAGCGCACCTACGACACTGACGCCTATGGCGTCGAGCACTTTCCGCCTCAGGCCGTCGTGCTCCCAGCCGACACGGCGGAGGTGGCGGCGGTCGTCCGCTATTGCAACGCCCATGGCTTGCCCTTCACCCCGCGCGGGGCGGGCACGGGGCTGAGCGGCGGGGCGATGCCGGCGCTGGGCGGGGTGGTCGTCAGCACCAAGCGCTTGACCAAGGTTTTGGAGATCGACCTGCCGGGTCGACGCCTCAAGGCCCAGACCGGGATCGCCAACGCCCGGCTGTCGGCGGCGGTGGCGGCGGACGGATTTGAATTCGCCCCCGACCCGAGCAGCCAGAGCGTCAGCACGCTGGGCGGCAACATTGCCGAGAACTCCGGGGGGCCGCACACGCTCAAGTACGGCGTCACGGCGCAACACATCTTGGCCGTGACCTTGGTTGACGCTTCTGGTCATGTCAGGGAGGTTGCGCGGGGGCCGGGCTACGATCTGTTGTCGCTGGTCGTCGGGGCCGAGGGGACACTGGGGATCGTCACGGAAGCCTGGGTGAAGCTGACCCCGCTGCGGCCGCGTGTGGAGACTGCGCTCTTCTCTTTTGCGAGCGTACGGTCGGCTTGCGACACCGTGGCGGCGATCGTGGCCGCCGGTGTGCTACCAGCGGCTCTGGAAATGATGGACGAGCGCATCCTGGTCGCCGTCCGCTCGGCATTTGGCCTGGACTATCCGGACGGCACCTTGGCGATGCTTTTGGTCGAGTGCGACGGCGAACCGGCGGCGGTCGGCGACGAAATGGCACGCGTGGTCGAAATTGCCAAAAACAACGGAACTCTGCAAATTCAAACAGCCCAAGACGAGGCCGAAAGAGCTCGATTATGGCACGTACGCAAAAAAGGGATCGGGGCGATGGGGCGCTATGCGCCGACGATCGTCACGCACGACGGCGTGATCCCACCCAGCAAGCTGCCCGATATGCTCGACTTCGTCTACGCCGTGGCGGCTGAGGCGGGCGTTGGCGTGGCGAACATCTTCCATGCCGGCGACGGCAACTTGCACCCGTGTTTCTACTTCGACGAGCGCGAGCCTGGCGTGGTCGACAAGGTCGTGGCGGCGGGCGAGAAGATCATCCATCGCTGCCTGGAGCTGGGCGGCTCGGTGAGTGGCGAGCACGGCATTGGCGTCGAAAAGTCGGGGCTGCTCGCCCAGATGTTTGATGACGATTCGATGCGGTTGCAGCTTGATTTCCGCCGAATCTTCCACGAGAACCCGCTTTGCAACCCCTGCAAGGTCGTGCCGGACAACAAGTCGTGCGTCGAGCACAAAGTCCGATGGCGCGGGGTGGCGACGTGACGGTCACGGCTTTCCGCGAGGCCGTCCTTGGCCACCCCAAAGTGCGTGTTGTCGGCAGTGGCTCCCGGTTGGCCTGGTGCTCGCCCTGGGACGGGCCGACCGTGTCGACTTTCGGCTTGGCCGGTATCGAGGAACTGTCCGTGCCAGACCGACTGGTCACCGTGTTGGCCGGCACCCAGGTGGAAGACCTTCTCGAGGAATTGAAAACCCACGGCCTCGGTCTGCCGTTGGCGCAGGGCGACCCCGTCGTCACCCAGCGATACGGAACCATCGGCGGTCTTTTCATGGGCGGCCTGCCCGCCTGGGGCGGCGAGACGCGGGACTGGGTGCTCGGCATGCAAGTCCTCCGGGGCGACGGTTCGCTCGCCAAAGTTGGCGCCAAAGTCGCCAAGAGCGTGGCGGGTTACGACGGGCAGCGGTTTTTTGTCGGCTCGCGCGGCGGGTTGGTGGCTTGTTTGTCGGTGACGTTACGGCTGTGGCCATTGGCTTTGGTCGACAGCTTGCGGGCACCGGCGTTTGAGGATGTCCGGGCGGTCTGGTTTGACGGGCAGGTGCGGTGGGGGGCGTCGGTGCCAACTGGCGCAGATTGGTGGATTGGCCAGGGCGGGGCCCGGTCGCCGTCGTCCGTTCCCGACCTCGAACGTCGGGCGAAAAGTATCCTGGATCCCAGCGGGAGGTTCGCTGAAGGATGGCTGTGACGGAGAGCGAGACACTAGACCGAGCCGTAGCGTTCTTGCGCGAGGTCGTCCGTCCCGACGCCAACGCGATGGACGAAGACCCGGAAGCGCTCCGCCCCGCACTCGCGGCAATGGGCGAGCGCAAGCTGATGGCGCTCCGCCTGCCCGCCGAATACGGCGGGCCCGAACTGCCGGAACCCCTCTTTCGCGCCTATCAGGAGGAGGCCGCCCGGGCGAGCGGGGCGTTCGCGTTCCTCCAGACGCAGCATCAAAGCGCCGTCTCGATGATCGCCAAAGGCGGCTCCGAAGAGTTCAGGGCCAAGTATCTGCCGGGCATGGACGACGGGAGCCGGACGATCGGGATCGGCTTCAGCCAACTCCGCCGCTCCGGCCCGCCAGCCCTCAGCGCCACCAGGGCCAGCGGCGGCTACCGGCTGAACGGCATGGCCCCTTGGGTGACTGGGCACACGTTTTTCAAGGAGTTTCTGGTCGGCGCGAGCCTGCCGGACGGTGAGGCTGTTTTTGGCGTCGTGCCGTTCGAGAACAGGGAGGAGAACGGCGGGGCGATCGTCTGCAAGGGGCCGATGCGCCTGGCGGCGATGGAGGCGGCCCTGACGATGGTCGTCGAGTTCAAGGACTGGCTTCTGCCCGACGAGGCCGTGGGCTTTGTCAAGCCGCAGGGCTGGATCCAGAACAACGACATGATCAACGTGTCGCTCCAAGCGTCGTTCGCCATCGGCTGCGCGCGGGCGGGGCTGGACCTGGTGCTCGAAGCCTACGAGAAGAAGGGCATGCCCTTCCTGAAGGAAGCTTGGGACGCCCTCGACGCCGAGCACTGGGCCTGCAAAGCCTTGGCCGACAACCAGGAGTTGCCGCGCGAAGACCGGCTCCGGGCGCGAGTCTGGGCCATCGACATGGCCGCCCGGTGCGGGCACGCGGCCGTCGCCGCCCACAGCGGGCAAGCGGCGGGCAAGAAGCACGCCGCCCAGCGGGTATATCGGGAGGCTATGGTCTTCACCGTCTCCGCCCAGACCGCCGACGTCATGGAAGGGACGTTGCGCCGCCTCGTCGCCCGCGGAGGCGAGCCGGCATGAAACCGGTCGCCGCTTCGATTTTATTGGCATTTTCGGCCACCACCTGGGCGGATCGGTTGATCACTGTCCCCACAGGCACAAAGGTCTTCTCTGGTCATTTGAAGCTGGAGGGCCTCAGATGGCAAGACGACGACAGTGAGAGGGCGTGGGTTACCTATGGTGTGAACAGGAGCGTCGAAGTCGGCATCACTTACTTTCGGCCATCAGGTGAAACGGGAAAGCTGTCGTTCGACGCCTCTTACAATATCGTCTCTCCTATTCTCGACACATCCCCGGGCATCTCAGTGGGCTTTCTCGACGGGGCAAACGTGACGCCCGAGGGCCGGGCCTTCTATCTAGCGACGACGTTTCGCCTGGGCAATGACGGCGAATACAACCAGGACGTGCCGACAGAACTGCACTTCGGCTTCTGGACCCGCAAAACGGGCCTGATGTTTGTCGGAGCGTCGTTGCCGCTGTCCCAGCAGGTCCGTCTGGTCGCCGAGCACGATTCCAAGTCGTTGACGGCGGGTGTCGACCTGCGGCCGATGAAGCCGCTTTCGATCAAGTTGCTTGCCCGGGAAGGGCGACCAGCTTTCGGACTGGCTTGGACGCAAAAGTTCTGACACATCCAGCCAGAACGTGCGACGTACGAGAATGCCTTAGGCCTTCTTTGCGACTGCAAGCAGGTGGGCCGACATGCCCAGAATCGACTCTTCCCGTTCCACGGCCTCCAAGTGCCGCATGAGGAGACCACTTGGTGACAAGTCCACATCGTCCAGTGTGGGCAAGAGCCAACTAAAGCCCTCGACACCGAACAGCTTCTCGTCAGCGAATCCTGCCCCAGACAGCTCGCTCGCTAGCTCAGCAGCCGTATGGAACTTGGTCGTCGTGAAGTACTGCGGGTGACCAGTGGGGTTGCGGTGCTGGCCATCGAGCAAGTCTTGCTCCACGATTCCTTGGAACACTGGGTCACTGATCATCCCCCGGAAGTAGCCGTCGAACAATGACGCGTGCTTCGAAATGGCTGCAACGAAGAGCAAGCCGCCTGGTTTGAGAACCCGATTGGCCTCGCGCAGTGCCAGAGCTCGATCACTAAGTTCAGTCAAGTGATACAGAGGCCCAAGCATAAGGACTGCGTCAACGCTGCCGTCTGGACTAGGGAGTGCACGAGCATCTCCAACGGTAGCGCTCGCAAGAAGTGGGGAATCTGGATGCCCCAGTGCCTGCTCGATATGTAAGGGCATGGCGTCAATGAGGTCGACCACATGCCCTTGCCGTGCCAATTCGAGGGCATAAGGGCCGGTGCCACCTCCGACGTCGACTATGCGCAGACCAGTGGACGGCAAGTGACGCGAAATGATCGAGAGTGTGCGAAGAAACTCTATGCGTCCACTCCCGCTTAAGAGTCGCTCCTGCTCATGACCGAGGGCGTAGTGTTCCTCGGCCTCGGGTACCAATGCCATCACTCATTTTGTACTTGGCCACTCGACTTCCGACCAAGACCCAAATGAACTCCGTTGTCCGGT
>JAFDWT010000114.1 GCA_018268335.1 Armatimonadota bacterium
TCGCCAGCATCATTCCTAAGTGACAGTTCTGTCGTACCGATCTTATCGTCCTTGATCGTGTCTCCTTGACCATTTTCAATTGATTGTATAAATAGGGGTGGCTTCTTTGGCGTCGGTCGCAATTCGTTGTCCCATAAAAACTGACCCACATTTAATAGCATTGCTACAATAAAACTTGTCACAAGAACCCACATCAGCGTTTCTCCAACAACTTTCTGTATCCGACCAGTTGTCATTCTTCTTTGCCTTTCCTGCCGTCGCTTTTGTGTCAGACTCTGACCGAACACCTCAGACAAATCTGCAGCCTTGCTATAGTTGGCAGCGATCATGCTTCATCCGATCACGCACTTTCAATTCGGACAACCACCATCTAGGCCCAGTACTTGACCGTTGATTCAACTTCTGGATTGGCTCCTGTATTAAGGTAGCACCGATTTCTAGAATGCATTTGGTCGGAACGCCCAACCACTCGAAACCTCAAAATTCCCTGACTCTCAGTGCACCCATCCGGAGTCAAGGGCAGATAAGGCACCTGAGACTCAGTGCACAAAGACGCCGAGGTCGCGGGCGGTGATGTATTCCAGGGTGTCGGCGGTGACGCGCTTGAGGTCGCCGGTGCACTCGTCGATCGGGACGGTGATCATCGACTGGTTGATGTAGGCGACGACGGTGCCGAACTCGCCTCGGTCGTAGGCTTTCATGGCCTCACAGCCATAGGCTTTGGCCACCACGCGGTCGGCCGCGTTGGGCGTGCCGCCGCGCTGCGTGTGCCCCAGCACGACGTGCCGCATCTCGAACTCGTCTGGAGCCAAGCCGCCCACTAGGCTCATCAGGTAATGGCTGATGCCACCCAAATTGACTTCTTCCTCGGACTTCTCACCCCAATGGACGCCCTTGGAACTGATATGTGCGCCCTCGGCGACAACCACGACGCTAGAGCGCCGCGTCGCCTGCCGATGCCGCAAGAACGAGACGAGGTCAGGCACTTGGAACTCGAACTCGGGCGCGAGGATCGCGTTCGCGCCGCCGGCAAGCCCGGCCCGAAAGGCGATCCAACCGGTGTGCCGGCCCATGGTCTCGACAAAGATCACCCGGTGGTGGCTGGTGGCTGTCGTGTGGATGCGGTCGAGCGCGTCCACCACGACCTGGCACGCCGTGCTGAACCCAAACGTCCGCGCCGTCAGCATCAGGTCGTTGTCGATGGTCTTGGGGACGCCGACGATGTTGACACCGAACGCCGCCAGCTGGACAGCACCGCTGAGGGTGCCGTCGCCACCGATGACGATCAGGCCGTCGACGTCGAGCTTCTTGAGGTTGTCCGCCGCCATCTGCAGGACGTCGGCGGGGATGCGCCGCGACTGACCTTCTCCCTTTTTAGCTCCGAACCGGCCATGGTTGACGGTGCCGAGGATCGTGCCGCCGAGGTGGCTGATGCCCCGGACGGCGTCCAAGGTCAGCGGGCGGTACATCATCGGATCCAGGAGGCCTTCCCACCCCTGCTCGAACCCAATGACCTCGTATCCCAGTTTGTTGGCCGTCACGACGGCCGAGGCAATGACAGCGTTGAGTCCGGCGCAATCGCCACCGCTATTGAGGATTCCGACACGTTTCACGGCTTTTGGGGTGTCATCCCCGTTGACGACGAGAGGACAGTATACGGTCAACGCACGGCGTCGAGCGTTTTTGGATTTGTTCGTCTTGGTTTCTGCAGAGTTGCTTGTCGGTTGGGCTTGGTTTACATTTCACTTGGGTTTTTGCGCCGCGGTCAAAGTGATTGGGCCTTGTCATTGCAGGATTCATGGTGTACAGTCACCAATGGCGCGTGAGCGCCGGATCACTTCAGGAGGCCAAAGCGAAATGAGAAGCACCACCACCGCCCTGTCGCGCGCCTTCCTGACGGCAACTTTCTGACTTCCGGTCGAAGTCGGTTCCCACTGCACAGGCAGGCGCGACCTTGCGCCGCCCACCCGCACGCCCGGCGTGCCCCTGTGCCCGTGAACGAACCGTCCAGATGCTCAAAGAAGACACTTCCGAACTCAAGCGCCGCTATGCGGCCCTTTCTCGCAACGAACAACTGAAGCTGCTGAAGAAGGCCAGCCAGATCCGCAAATCGCGCGTCTCGCGCACCGACCACTCGGGCCGGCAGCCTTCGGTCCAGGACTTGGTCTTGGAGATTCTCGCTGCCGAGTGCCGCGAGGTTGTGACCGCGCCCGCCGAGGGCTGCGGCATGGTCTGTTGGCTCGGCCCGCTGACCTGCCGCGTCCGGACCGGCGACGACGAGGTCGAATGCCTGCTGCCCAAGAAGGGCCGCAGCGGCGACGTGGCCGTCGGCGACCAGGTGGAGTTCGGCGCCTATGGCACCGACATGATGGTCAGCCGCGTGTTGCCGCGCCAGACCGTTCTCTCGCGCCCCGACCCGCACCTGCCCGAGAAGGAGCTAGTCATCGCCGCCAACGTCGACGTGGTCGGCATCGTCGCCGCCTTCGTCGCCCCGGCCCTGCACCCGCGCATGATCGACCGCTATATGGTGGCCGTCCAGCGCGGCGGCGCGCGGCCGATGCTCCTGCTGACCAAGACCGACCTGCTGACTGCAGCCAACCGGGCTGAGGAGGAGGAAAAGATCCGGCCCTACCTGTCGTTGATGCCCGTCATTCGCTGCTCGCCGGAGCAAGGCGACGGCATGGAGGAAGTCCGCACGTGGCTGGAGGGCAAGACCTGCGCCTTTGTCGGCAAGTCCGGCGTTGGGAAGTCTTCCCTGCTGAACGCGTTGACCGCCTCGCGGTTGGCGGCGACGAAGGCGGTCGGCGTCAAGGACAAGGGGCGGCACACGACGACGTCGTCGACCCTCTACGACCTCGGCGGCGGGACGCGCATCATCGACACGCCGGGCGTCCGCAGCTTTGGCCTGGCCGATTTGGGGGCGGCGGCGTTGCAGTGGTACTTCCCGGAGTTCGAGGAGTTCTTGGAGGGCTGCAAGTTCAACGACTGCACCCACGACCATGAGCCGGTCTGCGGCGTGCGGGAGGCGGCCTTGGCCGGGCACCTTTCTCGGGCGCGGTATGACACCTATCTGAGGATTCTCAAGTCGCTGTGAGGCGGCCGAGCGAGCGGCGGGCAGGGACGCCTACCTGCCAATTGCGTTCGAGTGGCATAATCCCAGTCCTGCCCATCGTCGGGGCGTAGCTCAGCTTGGTAGAGCGCGTGCTTTGGGAGCATGAGGCCGCAGGTTCGAATCCTGTCGCCCCGACCAGTCCTTCAGACTCTTTCGATGCTCGGCAGCACGACTGTCACCGTGCGAATCCCGCCGCCCTTGGTGGGGATCGTGACGATCATCACGAGAACCGGCTGGATCTTGTCGAACGACGCCAAGCTGACAAACGCCCGGGCCTGGTTCAGGTCAGTGAAGCCCAGCCATCGATAGGCGTTGCCAAAGGAATTGGCCACGTAGGCCTGCGACTCAGGACCCAATGCACCCAAGTTGGACGCCTGGCTGTCGATGTCCTTGTCTTCGGGTGACTTCGAGGAGAGCGCCTCGTAGGCTTCGCTTTGGGCAAGGGCGACGTCGTCGACCAGTTGCTCGATGTGGTTCTCCAGCATCTGAGCGGCCTGGCGGAACAGGACGGCCTGCTCCTTGGGGCCAAGGTCGCTCGCGACGACGCTCATCGTGGTCTGGGCCAAGGAGGCTTTGGCGGTCAGCGGGCCCCATGCTCCTTGTCGGAACACCGCTCCTTCTGCTAAGTCCCCTGCCTGCGGCTGCGACGAGGCTGCCGGGTAGAAGTCGATCTCCCGACCTGCGCCTCGCATGTGGAACAAGTGGTCGGCCAGGACGACCAACCGCGAGGAATCGAGGTCTTTTTCGGTGACGCCCTCTCTGGCCAGGATGGACGCGAGCTTGCTGCGGAGGGTCGCCCAGTTGACTTCGCCGAGACGCTTGTGGTCGATGACGCCGCGCTGACTCTCGATGGACCGCGTGATCTGCCGGTAGAGGGCAGCCTGGGCCAAAAGCTCGCGCTCGCCCATCATGCCGGACTGAAAACAGTAGGCGTCACCGCCGACGAATTCGATCCTGTAGTCAGTCTCCTTGGCCGTCTTGCGCAAGACGTCGACATCGGCGCCGGCTTTGATCTGCGAGAGAATCCCTGGGGACCTGCGGGCGTCCCAGGCGACGACGACTGCTCGCGGCGCACTAGGCTCCGCCAAACTTAATGCCGACAAAGCGGCCACAGACAGTGCTACTCCAAACATGTCCCCAACCAAACCCAGGGTGCAACCACTGGCTTGAGCCGGCGGTCACAGGCATCCATCATATGCCACTACTGTTCCCCCTCCACCATTGGTGGCACAAATTGATGAATTTTGCTGCCAAATGCTGTCACTTCCACGGAGCCCGGCCCCCGGTAAGATCGAACAGCCCATGGAAACCCTGACGAGCCGTATCCGAGTCGACGACGAGGAGCACCAGGCTAACCGCCGTGCGATGGACGCCTTGATGCGTCAATTCCGTTCGGCCCTAGACCGGGCCGGAAGCGGCGGCGGCGAGCAGGCGGTTGGCAAGCACAAGGCCAGGGGCAAGATGCTGGCGCGCGAGCGGATCGAGGCGCTTTCCGACCCGGGCGCGCCGTTTTTGGAGTTTAGTTCTCTGGCGGCCGAAGGCATGTACGGGGGCGACGCGCCATGCGCGGGGGTCGTGACGGGGATCGCCCAGGTTCATGGTCGTCAGGTGGTGGTGGTGGCCAACGACGCGACGGTCAAGGGCGGCACGTATTTCCCGATGACGGTCAAGAAGCACTTACGCGCCCAGGAGATCGCCCTGGAAAACCGGCTCCCGTGCGTGTATCTGGTCGATTCGGGAGGTGCGTTCTTGCCGCTGCAGAGCGAAGTGTTCCCTGACCGTGACCACTTTGGCCGGATCTTTTACAATCAGGCCCGTCTGAGTGCGCAGGGCTTGGCTCAGATCGCGGCCGTCATGGGCTCGTGTACGGCTGGCGGTGCCTACGTGCCGGCGATGAGCGACGAGTCGGTGATCGTCAAGGGACAGGGAACGATATTTCTTGGGGGCCCGCCATTGGTGAAGGCGGCGACGGGCGAGGACGTGACGAGCGAGGACCTGGGAGGTGCCGATGTCCACACCCGGCTGAGCGGCGTGGCGGACCACCTGGCCGAGGATGACGCCCACGCCATCGACCTTGTCCGGTCGGCGATTTCGAACTTGCCGCTGCCGTCCAAAGGGGTCGGTTGGGGACAGGAGCCGGTGGAGCCCGAAGAGCCTTCCTATGCGGTTGAGGACCTGTACTCGCTCGTGCCTGCCGACGCCAAGACGCCGATGCACATGCGGGAGGTTCTGGCGCGGATTTTGGACGGGTCGAAGTTTCACGAGTTCAAGGCACGGTTCGGATCGACGCTCATCTGTGGCTTTGGGCGAATCTTCGGCCATCAGGTCGGGGTGTTGGCTAACGACGGCATCCTCTTCAGCGAGTCGGCCCAGAAGGGGGCCCACTTCATCGAGTTGTGCTGTCAGAGGCGGGTCCCGTTGGTGTTTGTTCAGAACATCACTGGCTTCATGGTAGGGCGGCGATATGAGAATGAAGGGATCGCCAAGCACGGGGCGAAGTTGGTGGCGGCGGTCAGCACCGCCAACGTGCCGAAGTTCACTGTGGTTGTAGGCGGATCGTACGGCGCTGGCAACTATGGGATGTGCGGCCGCGCCTTCCAGCCGAGGCAGATGTGGATGTGGCCGAACGCCAGGATTTCGGTCATGGGTGGCGAGCAGGCGGCCAATGTCCTGCTGACCGTGAAGCTTGACCAATTGGCAGCTGAAGGCAAGACGATGTCGGCGGAGGAACAAGCGGAGTTCAAGTCGCCGACTTTGGTCAAGTATGAGGCGGAATCCTCCTGTTATTATGCGACAGCGCGGTTGTGGGACGACGGGGTCATCGACCCGGTGGACACCCGGCGGGTGTTGGGGCTAGGTATCGAGGCCGCCCGCAACGCTCCGATCGAGGCTCCGGCCAGCCCAGTTTTCCGCATGTAAGTCGAGTTCGCAACCTACTAATCCTGCTGGCTCGACCGTCAATAGCTATAATAGTGCCTGCGAATATGATAAAGAACGCGCTGACTGAGGTGGACGACCATAGCGAGATTTGACCGACGGCCCCGTAGGGAGCCGCCGCCAGACATCAATGAACGGCTTCTCCGCATTCGAGAAGTCCGATTGGTCGGCGAAGACGGGAAGCAGTTCGGCGTCGTGTCGACGCGAGACGCCTTGGACAAAGCGATCGACGCGGGATTAGACCTAGTCCTTGTCGCGCCGCAGGCGGAGCCTCCCGTAGCCCGGATCGTCAACTTCGGCAAGTGGAAATACGAGCAAGCGAAGCAAAAGAAGGACCATAAGCCGAAGAAGCAGGAAGTCAAGGGTATAAAGATCAGCCCGAACATCGCGGAGCACGACCTGATGGTCCAAGCCAGGAAAGCCAAACAGTTCCTGGGGGAGGGCCACAAAGTCAGGGTGGTCTGCCGGTTCCGGGCCCGCGAGCTAGCCCACCCGGAGCTCGGCGTCAAGAAAATGGACGCCATTTCCGCGTTTGTGGACGAAATCGGCAAGCGTGAAAAAGATCCGGCACTGACAGGCCGGGAAATGGTGATGGTGGTCAACCCGCGCGTCGGCGTGGTCGCCAAGCCAAAGACGGAATCCAAGCCGAAGGCAGAAAAGCCCGACGCTGACGAACCGAAGACAGGAGACATCGAAAACGATGCCAAAGCTGAAGACAAGCAAGACAGCAGCGAAGAGGTTTAAGGTCACGGGGTCTGGCAAGATCACGCGGCGCAAATCGCACAACAACCACATGTTCTTTCACAAGTCCGGTGGCCAAAAGCGACGCCTCGACCTGCAAGTCGAACTGAGTTCGACCGAGACCAAGCGCGTCAAGCGCTTGCTGTGCCTCTGAACGAGGGACGGCACGACCGTCGGGAACCTACCGCCACCGGCTAAGAGCCTGGGAAACGGTCCGACACACAACTAAGGAGAAAAGGAACACACATGGCACGCGTCAAACGTGGCCTTATGCGGCACAAACGCCACAAAAAGGTCATCGAAAAAGCATCCGGCTATTTCAGTCGAAAAAGTAACGTCTTTAAGAACGCCCACGAGCAGGTGATGACCGCCGGGAAGTACGCTTTCCGCGACCGCCGCGCCCGCAAGCGTGATTTCCGCCGGCTTTGGATCGTCCGCATCACCGCGGCTTGCCACGAAAACGGCATCAAGTACAGCCAGCTGATCCACGGCCTCACCAGCAAGGGCCACGAGGTCAACCGCAAGACCCTCAGCGAGCTGGCGAT
This sequence comes from Armatimonadota bacterium, assembly GCA_018268335.1. GTDB lineage: Bacteria > Armatimonadota > Fimbriimonadia > Fimbriimonadales > Fimbriimonadaceae > JAHBTB01. Next base: position 7,336 of record JAFDWT010000114.1, read on the forward strand.
CGAGAACCCCGAGGCCTTTGCGGCTTTGGTCAAATCGGTCGTCGCCTAAGCAACTAGCTCGATTCGCAGAAGGCCCTATAGGACAATCATGTCCTATAGGGCTGTTTATTTGGCTGGGAACCTTTAGACACCGTGGTCTCGAGCACAAAATAGCAAACATGGAACTGATCCGTACCTGTGCCGTCGCGACGGCGGCTTTTGCCTTGGGGACCACCGCCACGCTTCATCAAACGAAGCCCGGCGCCCTGGACCCCAACAGCCTGAAGGCCATGGTCGAAGGCCTGGGCTACGAAGTCAAGGCCATCAATACCGAGCCGGGAAAAGAGAAGTTCGAGATCCCCGCCAAGACGGCCAACTTCAACGTGCCCGTCGCGGCCGAGATCAGCCCGAGCAAGAACTACATTTGGCTGACCGTCCACCTCGGAGCGAATTCGCCGACGAAGAAGCATGAGCAACTCCTGAAGGAAAACGCCAACATCCAACCGAGTTTCTTCTACATCACGTCGAAGGGTGCTTTGATGATGGCGCAGCCTCTGGACAACCGCGAGGTCACCGCTGCGATCATGAAGCGCTGCCTGGAAAAGATCATCAACGACGTCGACAAGACGGCAGCGAGTTGGAAAGACTAAGATCCCTGGACTCCAACTGAGGAGGCCCGACGCCGGGTTTCACACTCGAGAACGACAAGCGGGGCCGGAGGAATCCTCCGGCCCCGTGACTGTGTCGCCACCAACTCAGCCGCGTGGCGGCTTCCCGGGCGCGGCAGCCGCAGCCGCCTTGGCCGCGGCCTCAACGAACGGCTTGATGTACGCCTGCGCCTTGGCCTTTGACGAAATGTCCGGCTGCTCGACGTCGCCGGTCGCCCCGTGCTTCATACGCAGGGCTTGTGTCTTCAGCCGGCACTCCTGGGCGATGTCCAGGGCTTTGCCCAGCACCCGGGCTGACTCTTGTGGAGCATGGAAGCCCATGCCGTTGCTGGCGGCGATGTAGTCCCAATACATCTGGGCTTTGGAGACGAGCTTGCGGACCGGCAGCAGTTCCTCGTCGGTCGCGCCGAGTTTCATAGCATCGCCGATCTCCAAGTGAGCACTCGTGAGGACGCGCTGGGCCCTGTTCAGCATTTCGCGGTTACGGTCTTGAATCTCATAGACCCGCTCGCGGGCTTGGTCGGGCGTCCAGTTGTGGCAGTTCGCGCAAGTCTTATCGACGTTGTAGAGCGGACTTTGGATCTGGTGGTCGGTGACGTCCTTGCCGCCCTTGGTCTCCGAGGGCATGTGGCAGTCGGCGCACGAGACGCCGCGCTTGCCGTGCAGGCTCTGTTGGAACACCTCGAAGTCGGGGTGCTGCATCTTGACCATCTTCGCGCCGCTGATCGCGTGCGTCCAATCGGAGAAGCCGATGGTGTCGTAGTACTTGTCGAAGTCTTCTGCTTTTAGCCCGAAGTCCCACGGGAACTTGAGGTACTTGCCTTGGCCTTTGAAGTGGTACTCCACGTGGCATTGGGCGCACACGAGCGAGCGCATCTCTTCCTTGGTGGCCTTGGTGATGTCTTTGCCCATCGCTTTGTAGCCTTCGATCAGGCCCGGGCGCGAGATTTGGAGCTTCATGGTCTTAAGCTCGTGGCAGTCCGCGCAACCGATCGGGTTCTTCATTTCGCCGATGTAGTGGTCGAACTTGTTGCCGTAGAACGTGCGGACGGTGTCGCGGGCCATGGCGGTCGGCACGTTCGGGCTTTTGCACGAGTAGCAGGTCGCCGGCGTCTTCTCGTTGCGCCGACCTGTTTTGTAAAGGTCTTCCAGTGCGTGGTAGTGGCCCCGAGGCGCGTTGTATTCGATGGCAAACGGATATCCCGCCCACAGGACGCAAAGCTCAGGATGGTCGGCCAAGTAGTCGCGGAAGCCAGAACCTGCGTACTTGGTGTTCTCCTTGGCTTCTTCCGTGCGTTTCCAGCTGGTGTACTCGTCGGGAAACGCCTTGGCGTAGCTCGTGTTGTCGGGGCTGCCCAGCGTCTTCGGGGGTTCGACTTGGATGTCAGGCAGAGTCGGTTTGGCAGTTTGAGGAACGGTGATGGCGATGCCGAGCACGCCCACTGCAGCGACGAGGGTCGGCAACATCAACTTGATCCGGCCGTTTTCTTTCATGTTGGTTCTCCTCCCGCCCATGGCGGAGGCTCTTGACCACATGTTGGCCGTGCCCAGCGAACTAGAACATGACGGACGTCATATTTGGACTAGTATCAAGAAAGTCCAGACGAGGGCGGCTTTGCCCTACTTCCAGTGGCAGCTGTTTCGCCGCTTTGCAATAACGGCGATCATGACGGCTGGGATCACCGCGAATAGGATCGCGGGGCTCGCGCCTCCCCCTTTTTTGGCTACCACCATCATGATCATGGCCACGGAGATCGCACACACCATGGCCAGCATGCGCAGGGTGGAGCGTTGGTCCATCTTTGTGCCTTGCCAATCGTCGAGGCCGGTACCCCAGCCTAGTCCCGTCTCCATGTTGGCGGCGCGGGCGCGGAGCTCGGCGTTCTCACGTTCGAGCCTGTCCAGCCGAGACTTGATCTCGTCTTGGTCTTTCGACCGGCGCATTTCGTCCAGCATTTGGCGGACGGTAGAAGGCTCGACCTGCATCGCCTCGGCGACGTCCAAGACGGTGGTCTGCGTCTTCCCCATGGCTTGGCGTTCGCCAAATCGCTCGACCAGAGCCCTGACCTCCTCGTCGGTCACGGTCTCTTGAGCGGCAGAATCAAGGCGTTGCTCGTACATGGGACTTGTCTTCATTATGGACTGGCACTTGCCTCCAGCTGGCGCTGGACTCGTAGTTCAACTGCTTCTACGGGCCTTGTGCTTTCCGCGTTGAGGTTCTGTTGCGCGTATCGGGCGGAAGTGCTGCCGACGCCTTGACACACTGGCCCTCTCCATACTTGTCACCCACTGCATGAAAGGCGTTGCAACTTGCGTCGAACAGTCGCCTGGCTTCACCAATGTTGCCCGCTCTGGCTTCCACCTGCGCCAATTGAAACTGCGTCTGGGCGATCCATCGGGGATGGTTGCGCGACTGCCAGTGGGCCATGGTCTTTGCCAGAAGTGTGCGGGCACCGACGGTGTCACCATGGGCAGACAATAGAAGGGCCTGACGCCCCTGGATGTCGGCGACGATGTCAGGCTTTTCATCCGCAGGCAGCGCGGCCATTGCGACGCTGAACCACTGGTTGGCTTCAACCCAACTGCCCAGTTCATACGCGACCGTGCCGAGGTCACGCGCGGCCATCGCCGTTCCGGTCGCGTCTCCCAAGTCCTTGTACATCCGGAATGCGTTCTTGAGGTCGGTCTGTGCGGAAGCAAGGTCACCCGTTTTGGTCTCGGCATCTCCTAGAGCTTCGAGGATTGCTGGGTAGCAAATCCGATCGCCTACCACAGTTCGCAGAGTCAGGGCTTCACGATAGCGGCTGATTGCGACAGAAAACGAACCTGAAGCGGCCTCCAGGTCGCCTGACATGCGGAGGGCGCTCGCCAGATCGCCAGCCAGCGCGATTTTGCGCGCCAAAGCGACCGCTTCGTCGATCTGTACCTTCGCCTTGGCGTAGTCGCCGTTGTGAAAGCTCCCTGAACCTTCTCGCAGGATTTGATAGAACTTGGGCTGGTACCGGTCGCGCGGATTCATCGCTGCTGGCGAGAACCTAGGGAACAAGACAACGAGCGCAACGACCGGCACGCTGACGCCCAATATGGCCCATAGTTTTGACCGCCTTGGCCTTCGAGGATTTGACCAGTTCGACGGGACAGGGGATGGATCGACCACGCGAGGCGGGTCGTCTTGCTCCGTTTCTTTGGAAGCGATTTGGCTCGGCTTACAGTTGGACTCATCCCAACGCAGCCCTAAGCGCTTGTAGGCCAAAGTGAGTGTTGCCCGGTCGACGCCGCTTCCAGCCAGCAACTTTTCCGTCGTTGCGACGCTCAGCCCAAGCAGTTCGGCTCGAGCTTCCCGAGTGAATTTGCCAACTCCTCCTTTGCCTTGCCATTGTTGCAACAGCACACACTTGAGTTCCTCTAGTGCCTTGTCATTCAGCTGGACTGCCCTCTTTCGTTGCTGTTTGCGTTCCACTGTCTTGAGCCCTGCCAACGCCTGTCGCTCTCAGTATACATGACGCTAGGCTTCTCGAAACAAGTCATATGTAGCATCAAAATGACGGCTAAATTGTCCTATTTTTCCTTGTGTAGAGCAGAGAAAATGCCGTAAAGTAGTGGATGAGAGCATATGCCGCGTTGATACATATGGGATCGGTTTTTCAACGGTCCATGGATCAACAGTTATGTCAAATGCGAGACCCGGCACCCTAGCAACACTCAAGCGCATGGCGGCGGCTTGTGACAACCGCGTCATGCTCTGGTGTCCGGACTCGAAACTCGTGGTCCACGTCAGAGCGGACGATTCCGCGAATTCCGGGCGACAGCCCAGCCAAGGCCGTTCGGATAAGCCGATGGCCAACGCTTTGGTTCTTGTGACAACTGGCGTCTGAACGGGCTCTCAGCCCCTCTCCTCGATCAGCTGAGGCTCGGCCAAGGTAAAAACACGGGCTATGGCGCGTGTCGGTTTCGTCGGCTTGGGAGTCATGGGGAGCCCGATGGCCGGACACTTGGCCAAGGCCGGACACTCGGTGACCGTTTGGAACCGCTCAACCGGCAAGTCGGCGCATGCGGTGGAGTGCGGGGCCTCAGAGGTTCGGGATTTGGCCGAATTGGCGGCTGGCTGTGAGGTGGTTTGCACCTGCGTTGGTCGGACGGAGGACGTGCGGCAGGTGCTGGCGATGCTCATGCCCGCGGCCAAACCTGGCACCCTCTTCATCGACCACTCCACCATCTCGTCGACGGGTGCGGCACAGATCCACTCCGAACTCGCCGCTGAGGGTTTCAGCTTTTTGGACGCCCCTATCACTGGCGGCTCGATGGGGGCGCAGAAGGGCCAGTTGACCGTCTTTGTCGGCGGAACGGCCGACGACTTTGAGAGGGCCAAGGCGATCCTGCCAGCCTATAGTAAGCGGTACGAACTGGTCGGCGGCCCCGGTGCGGGCCAGCTGATGAAGGCGGCCAACCAGATCGCTGTCGGCGGTGCCCTGCTCGCCCTGTGCGAGAGCCTGGCCTTTGCCCACAAATCGGGGCTCGACTTGGCCCAGACCCGCGACCTGCTGTCGACTGGAGCGGCTGGCTCCTGGGCTTTTGAGAATTACGGCCCGAAGATCCTTGCCCAAGACTGGTCGCCGGGGTTTAGCATCGACAACCAGCTCAAGGACTTCGGTTACTGCCACGAGTCGGCAGAAGTGGTCGGAGCCTGGTTGCCGGGAATGACCGTCGTCGAGGAGTTGCTCCAGCGACTCCAATCCCAAGGTCGTGGCGGAGACACGACGGCGGCACTCTACGAAGTGCTGGCCCAAGCAGGGGCCGATTGAGCGCGCCGCCACGCGTCCGTATGGACGCAGTCACCCAGAACTTCGGATCAGTCCGCGCGCTTGACAGCGTTGGCTTGGAGGTCCAGAAGGGGACTGTCCATGCGCTCCTGGGCGAGAACGGGGCGGGCAAGACGACGCTCATGCGCGTGCTTTACGGGGCGCTACAGCCCCAGTCGGGCAAGGTTTTCTTGGACGGCGTGGAGACGACGTTGCGGTCGCCGGCAGAGGCTCTGCGCCACGGCATCGGCATGGTGAGCCAGCACTACGCGATCATCCCTGAGCTGACTGCACTCGACAACCTGATGCTCGGGGCCGAGGGTGGCGCGATCCTCGACCGCAAGGCCGCCCGTGCGCGGGCGCAGAGTCTCGCCGACTCGATGGGGTTCCAGTTCGACTGGGACGCCGCCGCTGCGGAACTCGGCCCGGCGGGAGCGCAGAAGCTGGAGATTCTCAAGCTCCTCTGGCGCGAGGTGGACGTGATGATCCTGGACGAGCCGACCGCCATGCTGTCGCCGGAGGACGCGGACGCCCTCTACGCCAGCCTGCGCGGTTTGGCCGACCAGGGTCGGACGGTGATCGTGGTCACCCACCGGCTGAGCGAGGTCACTGCCCATTGCGACCACGTCACGATCTTGCGGCAAGGCAAGAACGTCACAGACTTCCCGGTCGGCGCCAAGTCGCAGCACGAGACCGCCGAATTGATCGTCGGCAAGGCGCTCAGCCCGTCGGCGGCGCGCTCATGCCGACCGGGCGAAGTTCTTCTGGAGACCGTTCGCCTAGACGTGCGGGGTGACCGGGGGGATGTCGCGGTGCGGCAGGTGGACTTGGGCCTTCGGGCTGGCGAAGTCGTCGGCGTGGCGGGTGTCGACGGCAGCGGCCAACGGGAACTTGTCCAAGCGTTGTTGGGTGTGCGGCCAGTTCTTTCTGGTGCCATCCGGCTCGTTGGCTCGGACATCACCCGATCCTCGGCCAGGCAGCGTATTGCTCTGGGGCTCCGGGGGATCCCGGAGGACAGGCATGAAGAAGGCGTCATCGACGACCACGACTTGGTGACCAACGCTACATTGGGGCACCAGCGGTTAGCAGCATTTCGGCGCGGTCCAGTATTGGACCGCGCGGCTTCCCGGGCGCTGGCCGGCAAGGTCGCCACGATGTTCGAGACCAAACACTCGCACCTCGGCCAGAAGATGAAGGAGCTGAGCGGAGGCAACCAGCAGCGGTTCGTCAACGCCCGTGCCCTAGCCCACGAAGCCAAAGTTCTGGTGGCATTCCAACCTGTACGCGGGCTGGACATTGAGGCGACCCGCCGGGTTTATGCGGCTCTGGGAGAGTTCGCCGACCAAGGCGGCGCGGCGCTTGTCGTCTCGTTCGACCTCGACGAACTCTTGGAGTTCTGCGACCGGATCGTCGTCATGCATTCGGGTCACTTGGCTTCGCCGCCGACGGGCCACGAGCGCGACCGGACCATGATCGGGGCCATGATGGTGGGGACGGCATGAACCTGAAGCTGGTTTGGCTGATCGTGGCTGGCGCCGGTTTGGTCTGGGCAGTCGTCGCCTCGACCGGGACGCCTCCGCCAGACGCCCTGCGCGAGATGTTTTCTGGTGCCTTCGGTTCGCCGCAAGGTTGGCGCGAGACGCTGAAGGAGTCCACCCCGCTTCTGGTGCTTGGTGCTTCAGTGTTTCTCGCCCTGAAGGCCGGCTTGTTCAACATCGGTGCGGACGGCCAGTTTGTCGTGGGTGGCCTGGCGGCGGCGGTGGTCGGGTTGCGGGTCACTGGCCCTGGCGGTGTGGTGTTGGGCACACTGGCCGCTTGCTTGGCGGGTTCCGCCTGGGCGCTCTTGCCGGGTTGGATCAAAGCCTATCGCGGCGGGCACGAGGTCATCACGACGATCATGATGAACAATGTGGGCAGGCTGGCGACGACGGCCCTGGCAGCCGGAGTCCTGCGCGCACCTGGCCAGCAGAACGCCGAGACGCCGCTCTTGGACGCCTCGACCACGCTTCCCAATGTCGTCCAAGACGGCGCGTTTCGGTTGAACTGGGCTTTCTTCATCGGGCTCGTCGCTGTAGTCGTCACCGCCCTGTTCTTTTCGCGGACGGTCGCCGGGTTTGAAACGGCCGCTACCGGCTCGAACTCGCGGGCGTCGTTGTTCGCCGGGATCGACGTTCGACGCACGACTCTGGCGGCCATGCTGGTCAGCGGTGCTGTCGCCGGGCTGGCCGGTGCCCTCCAGGTCTTTGCGGTCAAGCACCAGTTCAACGCCGATTTCAGCCCGGGCTATGGCTTTGACGCCCTGGGCGTGGCGTTGTTGGCGGCGGGACAGGCTTGGTTTGTGATTCCCAGTGCGCTCCTCTTTGGGGCGTTGGCCAGGGGTACTTCAGCGTTGTCGATCATGGGCGTGCCGAAAGGGCTCAACGGGGTGCTGCTGGGTTTGGTCGTCCTCGTTTTTGCCGCTGTCCGCTACCGGAAGGAGGCTGCCAATGGCTAGCCCGGCTTTGCAGCTATTGACCAGCACGGCAATCTTCAGCGCGCCGCTGGTCTTGGGCGGGCTGGGGGCCTTGACCAGCGAACGGTCGGGCGTCATCAACATTGGCATCGAGGGCAAGATGCTCTTTGCCGCCTGGGCGGCCGCGCTGGGAGGCTGGGCATCCGGCAACCCGATTGTCGGCTTGCTGGCCGCCGTGTTGGCGGCGACGGTGATCAGCCAAGCCCACTGGGCGCTGACGCAGGCCTTCCGCATCGACCACGTCATCAGCGGTATGGGGCTGAACGCTATCGCCGCCGGGGCCACTTCGATGCTGAACAAGAGTGTCCTTAGTCGCTTCGCAGGGACGCGGGCGGCGGCGCTGCCGCTTCCCTTCTTCTGGGTGGGCGCTGTTTTGGCTACAGTTGCCGTCGCCTATGTGCTCAACCAGACTCGTGGTGGCTTGCGACTGTCGGCGGTCGGACATGACCCGGAGAAAGCTCGCCAAGTCGGCCTGAAGCCGGTGGCGGTGCGGTTCCGCGCCTTGTTAGCGACCGGTCTGCTGGCTGGGCTGGCAGGGAGCCTTTTGGTCAGCAACGCTGGCGGATTCACCGATAACATGACGTCTGGGCGGGGCTACATCGCCCTGGCCGCCGTGATTCTGGGCGGCTGGAGGCCATGGCCGACGCTGGCCGCGTGCGTCCTCTTTGGGTTCGCCGACGCCCTACAACTCCAGCTGCAGGGCACTGGGCTTTGGGGTGCGGCATTGCCGCCCGAGGCATGGCAGTGCCTGCCCTATGTCGCCACTCTGGTCGCGCTCATGGCCAAGTGGGGTGGCACCAAAGCCCCTGCCGGACTGGGTCGTTTCTGAAGCGGCGTTCCCCCTGGCCAGGAAGACAAAGGCATATAATCAGTCCTGATGGTGATCGGGGTCATCCTTTTGGCGGCGCAGTCGAACACTGTCGCCGAGACGCTGCAGCGCATCGTGACCACGCACGAGGCCTTGCCCGCGGCGGCATTCTCTGCCGTCGGACGCACCTCAGTGGGCGGCAACGTGCAAGTCACACGGTACGAAGTGCGCTATACCAAGCAAGGGCCGTTCACCTTGCGTCAGGTCGTCGACGGCTCTCCCGACCCTGTCCGTGTGATCGCGCTCGATGGCAAGACGCTGACCATGTTCGACCCGAAGACGAAGCAATATGCTCGTCGGATGTTCTCCGCACAGCCCGAGGTGAAGGACGCGATCGCCACGTCTGGGCTGACAGTCGACCCGTTCATCGTCTCATTGATCACGAGCGGTGGCATGGCGGAATTCACCAAGCAGTTCCAAAAATTGGACGATTGGACTTACAAGCCAGACGGCGGCAAGTGGAAGCTCGTCCTGAACAGCAAAGCCGGTTCGGCGACTCTGGACCTGGACGCCAAGAGCGGCCTGCTGACCGGGCTCCATGCCAATGTCGACGGCCAGACCCTGGATTGGACTGTCACCTATTCGCAGGCCAAAAGCGGCGCGTTCACTCCGCCCAGCGACGCCTTCGAGGTCGCTGAGATCGACCCCTCGTTCCGCAACCCGAGCTACGCCAGCAGCGAGGCGAAGGCGGTGGCGGAGAAGATGTTCAAGGCGTATGACCGTCCCAAATCGATGGGTGTCGAGGTCAGCAACAGCGACTCGAAGTACAAGCTGTGGTATCGGCCCGGGACGGTGCGCCAATCCGACGGCAAGAGCGACTGGTCGTTCAGCCAGGGCCAGCTGACGGTTGTCACCAGAGGCACGACTTATGCAGGAAAGAGCAGCTTGCGTGAGACGGTCGACCGACTGCCCGCCGCTAAGTCGCGTGTGGAGCCGCTGGCGCGCGCATTCCTCAAGGGTCGCAACTACTTCCGCACCGTCCTGAGCAACGGCGACCGGGTATCTGTCGCCGGTAAGACCAAGATCGAGGGCGCATCTTGCACGATTTTGTCGACGAAGGGCGGGATGGTCAACTACAGCATCATCGTCCGCGACTCTGACGGGCTTGTCGTCAGCCTTGGCGCGTCGGCACAGGGTGCGGTCTCGGAGACCTCGTTCCGCTACATGCCCGCGAGCGCAGGAGACCTGCGACCCAGCGGCGTCTCGTCCAACCCGCGGCCGATCAGCGACTTGAAGTAGACCGGATGACCGACGCCAGCCAGTGCTTGGCGTCGATCAACGGTTCGTCGGCCTCGCCGTAGTGTGGGTCTGGCGCGGTCTTCGAGGGCTCCAGGCCGTTGCCTTCGATGCGCACGCCACGGATTGTCACATAATCGGTCAGCGGATACTGGATCCAGAATCCTTTGCCGCGGGGCAACTCAGTGAGGATTGAGGCCAAGACCGCTCCGGCGGTCTTGGTGCCGAACAGCTCGGCGCCTTTGATCTCCTTCAGGGCCGCAGCCAGCATCTCGGAGGCACTGCCGGTGCCACCGTTGACCAACACCGCCACCTTGCCGGTGAACTTTGGCTGGGTGGAGAGCATGGCCCGCACGTTCGGCTTGGAGGCCGTGGCGATGGCCACCACATCTTTCGTGGGAGGATTGTCGCGCTCGTAGGATGTGACCAGGTTTTTTGTCACAAACGTGCCCAGAGGCTCGGAGTCGCGGTCGAAAAAGTGGGCGGCGAGGTGCAGGAGGTTGGAGACCCTGCCGCCACCGTTGCTTCGCAGGTCGATGACGAGCTTCTTGGCTTTGTCGGCATCGGCCATCAACTTGTCGACGCGCGCCGCGTTGTAGCCGACGTCGAAGGTCGGGATCTTCAGGATGGCCACGTCGCCGTCCCAGGTCAGCGACTCAGGGACGATCGGCACGTAGTCGCCGCGCGTCACTTTGACCTTGACTTTCTTGGTGCCTCTTTCGACGACCAGATTCGAGGTCGATCCTTTGTCGCCAAGCAGGTCGTTGCGCTCGCGGACGGGCTTGCCGTCGCTCTGGACGATCAAGTCGCCTGTCTGGATGCCCGCCGTCGCCGCTGGGCTGTCTTCGAAGACGTTGGTGACCCGGATGCCCTTGTCCTCGATCTCGAGGGTGATGCCGATTCCGGCCCGCTTCTGGGTCGTCCGTTGCGTCCCAAAGTCGGGCGGGAACAGGTTGATGTGGCTGAAGCCGTACTGCCGCATGGCGGCGTTGACAGCCCGCGCGAACTCAAACTCGGTCTTCGCCTTCTGGATAGCCTCTTTCTGTGCGGCCACGACTTCGTCGAACTTGGTGAAGTCGATGCCAGGAACAAAGGCTTGTCGAGACAAGACTTCTTCGACGCGCTGCAGCACTTGGGCTTTGTCGTCGGCGGAGATGGGTTTGGCTTCGGGCCTGCCTTGCTGGGCATAAGCGAAGGGCGAGGCGACGGCGAGGGCCAAAAAAAGTGAGGCGACGGCAGATCGGGGGCGGCTCCAGTCCATAGTCTATTAGGCTCTTCTTACTGTCCATTGACGCCGGATAGTGCCGGGCGGTTCATCGGACTGACCGAAATGCAGTGTGCACCGGTTCTGCCCCGGACCGCGCGGAATTGATCGGTAATCTGTGGAAAGTGCTGGACCAGTTCGCCGCGCATCTGGAGTCGTCTGGGCTCATTCCCTTTGGCTCGCGTCTCGCTGTTGCGTTTTCCGGCGGGGCTGACTCTACTTGTCTTCTCCATTTGACGCATCGGCTGGGGCTCCAGCCGATTGCGTTGCACCTGGACCACGGGCAGCGGGCCGAGTCCATGCAAGAGGCAATGGAACTGGCGGCGTTCTGTGAGAGCATCGGCGTGCCGTTCGCCTCGGGCAGGGCCGATGTCCCAGCGCTGGCAGCGTCCTATCGCGTTGGCATTGAGGAGGCTGGACGGATCGCCCGGTACGACTTCTTTCGGCAAGCAGCTTTCAGGATGGGCTGTGACTTGGTGGCCACCGGCCACACGCGCGACGACCTGGCCGAGACCGTCGTGTTCAACTTGGCCCGGGGGACAGGCATGGCAGGGCTCGCCGGGATACCTGCCGTCCGCGACGGCATCGTGAGACCCCTGTTGCCTTTCTCCCGGCAGCAAACGCGGACGTATTGCTCTGAGCAAGGCTTGAAGACAATCGAGGACCCTGGCAACCTGGACCTCACGTTTTCCCGGGTCCGGTTGCGACACCGGGTCATCCCTGAGTTGGAGGCAGCCCACTCTGGCGCAGTGGCCAACATCGCTCGGACTGCTGGCATCTTGTCTGAGGAGAACGCCTTCCTCGACGCCATGGCCGCGGCGGTCATGGAGAAGTGCGAAGTCCACATGAACGGTCCATTGCGGTTCCTCACCCAGGACGTCGAGTGCGCGTTTGACCGATCTGTCTTCCTCAGCCATCCGCCCGTGCTGCAACGGCGCGGACTGAGGTTGGCGGCGGGAGTCCTCGGTGCGTCGATGGAGTACCAAACTACCAGCCTTGCCGTCGAAATGATCGGAATTGGCGGACCGGGCTCCATATCGCTTGCCGAAAGCGTTGTCGATCTCCAAATTGACGGCGGCGTGTTCCAGATGGCGAAGCGGGTGGTCGACGAGCCGTTCCGCTACTCGTTGGTGACCCCGGGTGTCACCGAGAGCGAGGTCTTTGGTTGGCAGATCACTGTCCGCCCATGGAACCCTGACTTGCCGGTGCGAGACAAAGACAACCTAGACGTCGTCGTTGACGCGGAGGCTCTGCAGGGCCAACTCTATTTCCGCAGTGCCCACCACTCCCTTAAGATGACCCCGTTAGGGATGGACGGCACCAAACAGGTCACCCACCTCATGGCAGAGGCGAAACTGACGAAAGCCGCGAGAAAGAGGTTGCCGGTGGTGTGCGACATGGTCGGTCCGGTGTGGGTACCCGGTTGTAGGATCGCGGAACGGGTCAAAATAACCGATACGTGCGCTAGGGCCTTTAGACTGACCATTGGCCCGCTGGAAGGCGCAGGGCGTCAAGAAGAGCAGGAACGGATCGACCCGACATAGCGTAAGCTAGGTCTAGGCTGTATCTCGACGCCGCTATACAGGAGAAAGTTTGAACAACAAGGGTGCTCGCGTCATATTGACCATGTTGCTGGTGGTGATCAGCGCAATCTTCTTCCTGCAGACTATGAGCACGGGCGGAGCGGCGGGCTTGCCTTTCGCTTCGGCGGCCCCCAAAGAGTTGACACTCAGTGAGTTCAAGGCAAAGATCAACGACGGTCAGGTCAAGGACGCCAAGTGGCAGCAGCAAACGATCACCGGAAGCCTTTCTGCAGACGGCAAGGAAAAGTACACCGTCCGAGCCATGCCCATTGAATCGCAAGCAGGTGCTGAACTCAACAACCTCCTGGATTCCAAGAACATCCCGGTGACCATGAGCGACGCGCCGCCGACGCAGGCGATCATGTCGATCATCAGCGTCATCCTGCCGGTCGTCCTGATCGGCGGGATGCTGTATTTCCTGATGGTTCGACAGGCCCAGGCGAGCGGCAACCAGGCGATGAACTTTGGCCGCAGCCGCGCTAAGCGGGCAGGCGAGAACACGCCGAAGGTGACTTTTGAGGATGTCGCCGGCATCGAGGAAGCCAAGGAAGAGCTGTACGAAGTCGTCGACTTCCTGCGCAACACCAAGAAGTACGTTGCCCTCGGCGCCAAGATCCCCAAGGGCATCCTCCTGACCGGCCCTCCAGGCGTCGGTAAGACCCACCTGGCCCGTGCCATCGCTGGCGAGGCCGGAGTGCCATTCTTCCACATCAGTGGCTCGGACTTTGTCGAGATGTTCGTCGGTGTCGGCGCAGCGCGTGTGCGCGACCTCTTTGACACCGCCAAGGCCCACCGGCCCTGCCTCATCTTTGTCGATGAAATCGACGCCGTCGGCCGCCAGCGCGGCGCTGGCCTCGGTGGTGGACACGACGAGCGTGAGCAGACTCTGAACCAGTTGTTGGTCGAGATGGACGGCTTCGACCCCAACACGGGCGTCATCCTGATCGCCGCGACCAACCGGCCCGACGTTTTGGACCCGGCCTTGCTGCGTCCTGGCCGCTTTGACCGGCAGATCGTCGTCGACGCTCCGGACGCCCGCGGCCGCGAGGCGATCCTGAACATCCACGCCAAGGGCAAGCCGTTCGAGACCGAGGTCGATATGGGCATCCTTGCCAAGAGGACGCCCGGCTTCACGGGTGCCGACCTGGCCAACGCCCTCAACGAGAGCGCCCTACTGGCCGCCCGCCGCAACAAACAGCGAATCGGCATGTCCGAGCTCGAAGAAGCTCTGGACCGCGTCATGATGGGCCCGGCCCGGAAGAGCCGTGTCATGAACGTCGACGAGCGCAAGGTCACGGCCTACCACGAGGCTGGCCACGCCATCATCGGCGAACTGCTGGAGCACTGCGACCCGATCCACAAGGTCACCGTCCTGCCGCGCGGCATGGCGTTGGGCGTCACGATGCAGCTGCCCGACGAGGACCGCTACACCACCAGCAAGAGCGAGCTGATCGACGACATCACGATGCTCCTCGGCGGTCTGGTGGCTGAAGAAGTCGCGTTTGGTGAGCGATATACGGGCGCAGGCAACGACCTCGAGCGGGTCACGCGCATCGCTCGGGCGATGATCATGCAGTTCGGCATGAGCGAGAAGCTCGGATCGTTGGCCATCGGCCGTCGGAGCCGCAACCCGTTCTTGGGCCGTGAAATGGCTGAGGACCGGGACTACAGCGAGGACGTCGCCAGGCAGATCGACGAAGAAGTGCACCGCATGGTCTCTGAGTGCCACAGCCGCGCGACGCAGATCCTGACCTCGCATCGCGAGACGATGGACAAGCTGGCCGAGGCGCTCCTCGAGCGCGAGACGCTGGACCGCGACGAGTTCTTGGCGGTGATGGAAGGTAAAGAGTTGCCTCCGCTGCCGGCTCCGCCGTCTGCGCCGCCTCTGCCGACCTCCAATTCGTCCAAAGACAAGTCGCGACCGGCCCAGCCACAACAATTGGAGCCAGGCCCGGCTTAATTCCTAGGGACAGCCTTCCCTCGCGTCCGGTATATTAAGGGCTGGCGCGGGGGCGGTTGCGGATCGATGAGCGTCCAAGTTCTATATCAAGAGGGGTTTCAGCTTCGCTGCGACGGTAGGTACCGTGAAGCCAAAGGCAAGCTGGAACAGGCCCTGTCCATGGAGCCCGGCCATGCCGACGCGCTCTGGCAACTCGGTCTGGTCCAAGGCTTCGAGGGTGATTTCGACGGCTCGTTGGCGACTCTACAGCAGGTCGTGAAAGCCCATCCCAACCATGTGAACGCCAGGTTCGACCTGGGTATGACCATGATGATGCTGGGTATGCAGGAAGACGCCTGCGCCCAGTTCCGCGAAGTCATGCGCCTGCAGCCAGGCCACGAAAAGGCCAAGCAGCAGCTTGTCTATTGCCCGTAAGGCGATGAAGCGGCCGTTCCCATGGACTTGGGCCTTGCTGGCGCTCGTTCCCCTTGTTCCCCTGTGGCGATGCGTTTTCCTGGGTGAGGTGATTGGGCCATGGGACCAAATCAGCCACTTTTGGCCGTTTGAGCCTCAGCCTCTGCGCGGCGCTTGGGACGTCCTCCACGCCGACTCGGCGCTCCAGTTCTATGGATGGCGGGACCTCGTGTTCAAGGCCTGGGGGTCGGGCCAGATGCCGTTCTGGAACCCCTATCAGCTGTGCGGCACGCCGCTCCTTGCCAACTCGCAATCGGCGGGCTTCTATCCGCTCCACATCTTGATGGGCGTCTTGCATGTGCCTACAGGTACTGCCATCACGTTGTTGGCGTGGTTCCACTTGGCTTGGGCAGGATTTGGCGTTCGATCCTTGGCCCTGCGATGTGGCGCGCAAGAAGTTGGCGCGAGCTTGGGTGGGGCGCTGTTCGCTCTTTCGGCCTTCGTGCTTGGTTGGCTGCCCTTGGCCAGCGTCGTGACCACGGTCTCGTGGATCCCTTGGGTGCTGTCGTGTGGTCTCTGGCTTTTTGAGAAGCCCACTCCGCGGGGTTCCGCCGCGTTGGCCGGTTGTGTCGGCATGATGGCGCTGGGCGGGCATGTCCAATTCACGTTCTATGGGCTTCTTGCCTTAATGGTCGTTGTCTTGGGCCGGCTGGTGACTGCTGGCCGGGCTCAGCGACCCGCTGGGCTGACGGTCGGCTGGGGTGTCCTCGGCGTCGCCCTGGGGATGGGTCTGGCTGCCATTCAGATGGTGCCGGTGCTCACCTTTTCTAAGGACAGCCACCGCCAGTCGGTGGCTGGCGAGGCGGGTTACGCGGCCTATGTAGCCGGTGCCCCAAAACCTTTTGAACTGGCCGGCATTGTCTATCCCGGTGCATTAGGCTATCCGGGACGGGCGGAAGAAGGCGTAGAGGGCCCGCCGTATCCGCAGCACTGGCCCGCCTCGGCGCGGATCGGGGCGTCGTTCGCCGAGTCTGCTCTGGCGATCGGCCCGGCTGCCCTTCTCTTGCTCGCAGGCCTTCGCAAGCGGCGGTCGTGGTTTGTCGCCGGGCCAGTGGCGGTGGTCGGCGTCGTCGGCATGCTCTTGGCATTGGGCACGCCACTTGATGCGCTCCTGTACTTTGGTGTCCCAGGCTGGTCGGCGACTGGCAGTCCGGGGCGGGCCGGAGTGCTTTTTGTCATGGCTGCATGCGCCGTCGCGGCGCTTGGCTGGCCCGAGGAGGGCGAAGAGGCCCCTTCGAAGCCGATGCTGGGGGCTGCCGTGGCCGGGGCGGTCGTCACGGTCGTCATGCTGTTGTCGGCCAAGGGCCTGCCGCTCTGGGCCAACCCGGCGCAGACCGTTGAGCCGCTGGTATCGGCCCGGCTTGTCGAGTTATTGCCGACAGCTGTGCTTAGTTTGGTGCTTGCTGGCGTCTTCCTGTGGGCGCATAAGGCGAAGATGCTGCCTGTCGCCGCCGGTGCCTTGCTTGTCGCCCACCTCTCGACGCAAGTGACCACCATTGTTCCTTCGGGCGTCGTGCCGACGCTTAGGCAAGGTGTCAGCTTCGACTCGTCGCAACGGTATGCCTTTGAGAACAACGGCTGGTCGCTGCTTTTTGCCGCGCCAGGCGCCAAACTGCCGCCCGACTTGGCGACCACACTTCGCGTCATGGACGTCGGCGGTTACGACTCGCTGATGCACCGCGACACGGTCGACCTGCTGCACGAGATCGACGGCAAGGACTCGGCGCCGGAGGCGAACGGCAACATGATGTTCGTCAAGCCGGGAGCGGACCAGGCCAAACTGGCAGAAGCTGGCGTTTCCACTTTGTTCATAGGGCGCGATGCTGAAATCGTGCCGTTGAATCAGGCGGCAGGGGTCGTCACCATGCAGAGCGGTTCGGCCAAGATCACGGAGTTGCGAGCCGACGGATTGGATCTGACGGTCACAGGACCTGCGATTGGAGCCGTCAAGTTTCTCAACCTGCCGGGCTGGACACTCAGCCTCGACAACTTGCCACAGCCGACAGACACCGAAAGGTGGCTCACGTTCAACTTGACCGGAAACCGCCAGGAGATCGCTCGGTTCCGCTATACGCCGCCTGGGTTCGTCCGAGGATTGACATTCACTTTTCTCAGTTGCATCGCATTAGTTCTGCTCGTTCTCTACAAGCCCCGCGCTGCAGCAATGGCCAATGCTGAACCACTTCCGGCGGTCTGACCGTACAATGTTATTGGCGATATGTCAACAATCAGCCCGATCCACACGCCGGAATGCATGTTGCCGAGCACGGGCAGCCATGTGCTGGTGATATTTAACAACGACCATACACCGATTGACTTGGTCGTGCAGACGCTGATGGTCGCGACGTCATGCGGCCCAGAAGAGGCCATCGAAGAGACTCTGGAAGCCCACAAATGCGGCTCGGCTGTCGTCCACGCTGGCCCTCAAGAAGAATGCGATGCGGCGGCATCCGTCATCGAAAGGGTCGGCGTCCGCACGCTGGTCCGCCCAGATTGAACCAAACGTCGTACAATAGTCGTTGCGCTTGCCTAAGCCTATGCCGGAAATCCTCGACACCGCGCCAACGATCCTGCCAGAGTTGGACACGGATCACTCTGGTTCCACCGAGCCAGATTGGATCGTCGTCGTCTACAACAACGACACCAACACGTATGAGGAGGTGATGGTCATCCTCATGCTGGCCACCGGCTGTGACGAGCAAGAGGCTTATATCGAGGCGTGGGAGATCGACCACTACGGCAAGTGCGTCGTTTATCGGGCTTCAAGCGACGAGTGCCGGGGCGTGGCCGAAGTCATTTCGACCATCGGCATCCGCGTCGAAGCGTTGCCCGGCGAGTGATTTTCGGGTAAGCCTTGCGGCATGACCGCCACCGTCGCCGCCATGCTCGCCCTCGGCCCCCTGAGCCCCGTTCCCCTGTGGCCGAACGGCAACCCCGACGGTTGGCACAACCAGGAGCCGGAGAAGGACTACGTCGAGAACGGCATCCGGATGATCCGCGAGATTGACAAGCCGACGCTCACCCCGTACCTGGTGCCTGGTGGTGAGAAGCGGCCCGGCGTGGTGGTCTGCCCTGGCGGTGGCTACTACATCCTGGCTTACGACTATGAAGGCTTGGAGATCGCCGAGTACCTCAACAAGCAGGGCATCAACGCGTTCGTGCTCAAGTACCGCCTGCCGCGCGGCCAAGACCTGGTGAAGTACCGCCCAGCTCTCCAGGACGCCCAGCGGGCTGTCTCGATGGTGCGCGCCCGGGCAGACGAGTGGGGCGTCGACCCCAAGAAGGTCGGCATCATGGGCTTCTCGGCCGGTGGCCATCTCTCCGCGGCGACCTCGACAGCGCCCAAGCGAACGTATGCTGCCGTCGACGCGGCCGACAAAGCCTCGTGCAAGCCGGACTTCACTGTGTTGGTCTACCCCGCCTATCTGACCGGCCCTGGCGACA
>JAFDWT010000115.1 GCA_018268335.1 Armatimonadota bacterium
GTCGAAGAGGTCGATGCCGCAGGCGACGGCGTGGATGATGTCGGCCGGGTGGCCGACGCCCATCAGGTAGCGGGGCTTGTCTGGAGGCAAAAGAGGAGCGGCCAGGGCCACCACCGGGTACTGCATCTCCGTAGGCTCGCCGACGCTGACTCCGCCCACTGCGAAGCCGTCGAAAGGCTGTGACGAGATGAACGCCGCCGATTCGCGGCGCAGGTCGTCGTGGACGCCGCCCTGGACGATGCCGAAGACGGCCTGTCCCTCGCGGCGGGCGGCGAGGTTGCGGGGCGCCCACTTGTGGGTGCGTTGCATGGCCCGGGCGGCTTCGTCTCGGGTGCAGGGGTAGGGCGGGCATTCGTCCAGGGCCATGGAGATGTCCACGCCTAGCCGCCCTTGAATCTCGATCGACCGCTCGGGGGTGAGGAACATCTCGGTTCCGTCGAGGTGGGATTTGAACCGCACGCCCTCGTCGCTGATCTTCCGCATCGAGGAGAGCGACATGACCTGGTAGCCGCCTGAGTCGGTTAGGATTGACCCGCTCCAGCCCATCAGGCCGTGCAGCCCGCCGACCCTCTCGACCAACTCAGACCCGGGCCGGAGCTCCAGGTGGTAGGTGTTCGACAGCACCTGCTGGTAGCCCATGGCCTCCAGCTCTTCGCTGCTGACGCCCTTGACGGTGCCCTGGGTGCCGACGGGCATGAAGGCGGGCGTCTCGACGGTGCCGTGCGGGGTCGTCAGCCGACCGCGCCGCGCGCCGGTGACGGGACAGACACCGAGCAGCTCAAAGGAGACCGCCATCAGAACTTGACGCCGACAATGTACTGGATCTGGTTCAGACCCTGGTTGTTGCCGTCGGTGCCGCCGTTGGACATGTGCCACCACCGGATCTGCGCGAAGACAAGGTCGTTGCCTTTGGCCCAGCTGGCGCCGATGCCGAACGTCGGTGTCGAATTGATGAGCGAGTCGAGGTCGCGGGTGGAGTGGTTGCTGTAGCAGAACCCCCAGCCGACCTCAAAGAAGGTGTCGACGCCCTTGAACCAGTGGTTGTGGTAGCGCGCGCTGGCGAGGACGCCGTAGGTGTCCAGGCCGTTGACGGGGATGTCTTCGAAGCCGCCGCCCTTGGTGAACATGTAGTACCCCTGCGCCACAAACTGGCCCGGATGGCCGAAGAGTTTGAGGCCGTTCCAGGGCATAGCCAGGCCGACGGTGTAGATGCCGCCGCGTCGGATGTCTTCGCTGCCCAGCACGGGTTGGCCGAAGCCGGTCCCGGCGCTGACGAACCAGAAGTTTTCGCGGTTGGGGTCGCGGGGGGCGTCTTGAGCGAAGGCGGTGGCCCCCAGGAGCAATGACGAAGCGAGGGCGACCGGACGCCAGGACATACGGGGGTAGAGGCTACCAGGCTAGGGGCTAGGGGCTGGGGCTCTATCAGTACTCGTTGACGCTCGGGTCCACGTCCCTCGCCCAGGCGTTCATGCCACCGTCGAGGTTGCGGACGCGGGTGAAGCCCTGTTTGGACAGGAAGTCCGTCACCTTGCCACTGCGGTTGCCGGTGCGGCAGACGACGACGAGATCCGCTTCCTTGTCGAGTTGTCCCAGCGACAGCGGCACCTGCGCCATTCGGATGTGGACGATGCCAGGGAGCACGCCGTTCTCCAACTCGTGCGCCTCGCGCACGTCCAAGAAGACCAAGGGCCTGCCCGCGTCCATCTCGGCCTTGAGTTCGAGTGGGGTGACATTCTCCATCACCACCCATTGTGCCGCGCCTAGGAGACGACGATCAGGGCCTCGTCCGACCGCCGCGCCCGGACGCGCTCCAGGATCAGGGCGTGGCCGGGCTGCTGCAGAGCCGAGTCGGCGTCCAGCAAGGCGATGGCTGCCCGGCGCGCCTCTTCCAGCATGTGCCCGTCATCGACCAGGCTGGCGATCTTGAACTCGATCTCACCGCTCTGCCGTGTGCCAGCCAAGTCCCCGGGGCCGCGGATCTTCAGGTCTTCCTCGGCGATGACGAAGCCGTCGGTGGTGTCGCGCAGGACCTCCATCCGTTTCTGGACATCGGGTGTCTTGGCGTCCGCGACGAGAACACAGAAACTCTGGGTGGACCCACGTCCGACCCGGCCGCGCAGTTGGTGCAGTTGGGCCAAGCCGAACCGGTTGGCGTCCTCGACCACCATCGCCGAAGCGTTCGGCACGTCGACACCGACCTCGATGACGACCGTCGAGACCAGGATGTCCAGCTCGTGCCGACGGAAGGAATCCATGACCGCCTCCTTCTCCGCCGCCTTCATTTGGCCGTGCAACAGGCCGACCCGCAAGTCGGCGTACTCCTGCGACTTCAGGCGGTAGTACAGGTCCTCAGCCGCCTGCGTCTGCATTTTCTCGCTCTCGTTGATCATCGGACAGACAAAGTACGCTTGCCTCCCTTCCTGGACCAGCTTGCGGACGCCCGCATACACTTGGGGCCTCTCATATGGTTGCCGCCAGTGGGTCTTGATCGCCTTGCGGCCTGGCGGTAGCTCGTCGATCACGCTCAGGTCGAGGTCGCCGTAAAGCGTCATCGTCAGGGTGCGGGGGATCGGGGTGGCCGTCATGACCAGAAAGTCGGGGTTGCCGAACCCCTTCTGCCGCAGCGCCATGCGTTGGACGACACCGAACCGGTGCTGCTCGTCCACCACCGCGAGGCCCAGCTTGTGGAACTTGACTGCCTCCTGGATCACCGCGTGAGTGCCGACGCAGATTTGCGCTTCGCCACTTTCGGTGGCCTGCAGGGCCTTCCTTTTGTCGCTGGCACTTTGCTTACCGACCAGGAGCTTGACGTTGATCCCGACCGGCGCGAAGAGCTTGGACAGGTTGAAGAAATGCTGCTCGGCGAGGATTTCGGTGGGAGCCATCAAGGCAGCCTGGTAGCCGCACCGGACCGCGGCGAGCATCGCGCAGGCGGCCACTGCCGTCTTGCCGCTGCCGACATCCCCTTGGACCAGGCGGTTCATCGGGACGGGCCGCTCCATGTCGGCCCACACTTCCCCGACGACGCGCCGCTGCGCACCGGTCAGGTCGAACGGCAGCATCGCGTGAACCTGCTCCCACAGGTCGCCTTGGTGCGCCTCTTCCAGCGCAGCAAACAGGTTGCCTGAAGTCTGGCCCACTCCGGCCAACTGGGAAATGGGAAAGCTGATCCCAACCTCCTGCTGCACTTCCTGCCGGCGCATCTGCAAGGCCACCTGCAGGAACAGGAACTCCTCGAAGACCAGTCGCCGCCGCGCTTCCTGCTGCATTTCCGGCGAGTCGGGCCGGTGCATTTGGCGCATGCACCAGCTGAGCTTCTGCAACTTGTGTTTCTTGCGCAGGTCGTCAGGTAGGGGGTCCACGAGGTCTTGCGCGTAGAACTCGACCGCCGCCCGGGCCGCGCGACGGACGACCCACTGCGGCACACCTTCGGTCAGCGGATAGACAGGATGCAGGCGGGCGAACTCGTCGGGGTCGTCGTCTTCGTCGAGCGTCTCCCATTCTGGAGAGCTCATTTCCAGCTCATACCTGGCCCCTTCCTTGACCATGCCAAAGGCGACGATGTCGACCTGGTCTTGGTACGCCTTCTGCATCTGCTTACCGACATACGGCTGGTTGAACCAGACCAGGGCGATCTCGCCGGTCGCGTCAGCCAGCCGGGCCTTGAAGATCATCTTGCCGCCTTTGGTCGGCCGCGAGCTGACGCCGACGATGCGGCCTCGGACGGTCGCCGCCTGGCCGGCTCTCGCTTTATTGATCGGCGGCAAGTTGCGCCTGTCCTCGTACCGGCGGGGCAAGTGCCAGAGGACGTCCCCGACCGTCCTGAGCCCCAGTTTGTGCAGCGGCATGGCCAACTTGGGCCCGATCCCTTTGAGGAACTGGACGTCGGTCGCCAGTCGGTCGGTAGCGTCTGGAGGCATCTGCTTTAATGCACCATACCAATGGACGAAGAAGGACAGGAGAAGGAAGTCTCGCTGACCGAGGCTTTGGAAACCAAGACAGCCGAGGCCCGCGCCCACGCCAAGGCGGAGGCCGACAAGGCCGAACAAGACATGCTGGACCAGCTGACCAAGCTGGAGGAATCAGCCCGCAGCTCGCGCCGAAGCCTGGAGCGCGCCCACGCCCGTGAAGAAGCCAAAGCGCAAGAGACCCAGGAGACCGGCCGTGGCCTGGGTGTCGGCCTCTCCATTGCCTACGCGATCATCGGTGTCCCGCTGGCCGGGTTCGCTGTCGGCTACCTGATCGACCGGCGACCCAACGGCCCGTTCGCTTCGGGGCTGACCGTGGCCGGGGCGGTCGCCGGCGTCGCCTACGCGATCATGGCCGTCAACCGGCACAACAAGCCTTGAAGCGGTTCTTCCTAGACCGGCGCGCCTGGGTGGCTTCGCTTGTAGTTGTCCTGGCTCTGTGTGCCGTCTTTGGAGGCTGGCGCGGTGCCAGTGGTTTTGGGCTCGGCGTCGTCGGCACTGGGGTCAACATGGTCGGGCTCAAGGCGGCGACCAAGGCGATGACCCTCGGCAAGACGGGGGGCTGGCTGGCGACTGTCGTTTTCTTGGCCAAATGGCCTGTTTTCATCGTCTGCGCCTGGGCCTGTTGGCGTCTGGGCGGCCCAGGCCCCGGTTGCTTCCTCGCCGGGGTCGGGTTGGTATACTGCCTGGTCGTCGGATGGGCTGCCGCAAGCGCGTGATGGCCGTCCGATATTGAGCAAATGGGCGACCTACTTCACTTGGGAACGACACTGCTGGCCGAGGGCGGCGCTGAGCACGGGGCCGCGCACCACGGGGCGAACTTCGTCGGCCTGATGGTCTACCTCGTCGCCATCATCGGAGTCGTCGTCTACTTGCTCGCCGACGCCAAGAAGGGTCTGAACAACCGCTACTTCACGCGGTGGACCACCCAGAGGCTCGAACAGCTGTACCTCTTTGTCGAGAACATGGCAGTCGGCATCATCGGCGCCCACGGACGCAAGTACATACCGATGGTGATGACCCTCTGGTTGCTGATTTTCTTCGGCAATTTGACGGCGCTCTTCTTCGCGACCTCGCCGACAGCAGACCTGAGCTTCAACCTCGGCCTCGCGCTCATCGCCGTCTTTTATGTGCAGTGGGAGGGCATGCGGGCCAACGGCGTCGGCGGCCACTTCAAGCACTTCGCCGGGCCAAAACTCAGCGGCGCCCTGATGATCCTGACGCCTATGATCTTCATCATCGAGCTCGTCTCCGAGATGATGAAGAACTTGTCGCTGAGCCTGAGGCTCTATGGCAACATCGACGGCGGCCACAAGGCGGCCGAGGCCATGAACGAGCTTGGCAAGTCCGCGTACGTTCCCTTTGGCGCGTTCTTGATGCCGCTGAAGCTCATGACGTGCGTCGTGCAGGCCCTGATCTTCACCCTGCTCTTCTGTGTCTACCTCAGCCTGGTGACCCACGCCGACCACGGCGACGCGCACGGAGAGGCCCACGCGCACTGATCCGATTTTCTCGTCATTCACTCACTCAATAGGAAAACAAAGCAAATGAACGGAACTCCCTTCGCACTCGGTCTGGCCGCCCTCGGCGTCGCCATCGGCCTTGGTCTCATCGGCAGCGCCGCGATGTCGGGCATGGCCCGCCAGCCGGAAGCCATCGGCAAAATCCAGACGCCGATGCTGATCGCCCTCGCCTTCGTCGAGCTCGTGTTCTTGTTGACACTGTTCCTCGGCCTCAACATGGTCAAGTAAGTTCGAAGTCGATATTCGGACGGGGCTGGCACCAGCCCCGTCCACTGACACCCATTGCAATCTTAAATGAGCAGCGCAAACAACAGTAAGGGCGTCCCCTACATCCTCAAGCTCGTCATCGGGCTCGTGTTGATGTTCGGCGGCATGTACCTGTCCGTGCAGAAGCCGGAATTTATGTCTTTCCAGGAGTCCCTGGAGAAGTCGGGGATTCCGCTCGACCTCGGCAAGACCGTGGCGATCATCGGCGTGTTCCTGATCCTCACGCCGCTGCTGGACCTCTTCTTCTTCAAGCCGCTGCAAGAGTCGATCACCAACCGGACGACCGAGTTGGAGGGCACCTTCACCGAAGCCGAGAACCTGCGGTCTGAAATGACGCGCATGAAGACGGAATATGAAGACCGCCTGGCCCGCACCGAAGCCGAAGCCCGCGAGCAGATCCAGAGCCAGATCAAAGAAGCGCAGGATCTGAAGAAACAACTGATGGCCGACGCGCAAGCCAAGGCCGACCAACTGCGCAAAGAGGCTGAGGTCGAGATCGCCAACCAGAAGAAGCAGGCGCTCACCGAGCTCCGCGTCCACGTAGCCACCCTTTCGTTGCAGGCCACCGAGAAGATCCTCCAGGCCAACGTCGACACCGACCGCAACCGCAAGCTGATCGACGACTTCCTCACCACGGTCGAGGCCAAGAACTGATGGAAGACTCCCGCGTCGCCAAACGATATGCCCGCGCCTTGTTCCAGGCGGCGAAGCGGGACGGCATCCTTTCTTCCGTCAACGACGACCTGCTGGCCGTCACCGCCGCGTTTCGCAACAGCTCAGGGTTCAAGGTCTTTCTCCTGAGCCCGCAGACCGACGACGCCCAAAAGACGCAGCTCCTTGAGAAGGTCTTCGCCGACCGCGTCACCGCTCTGACCATGTCGGCCCTCCGGCTGCTGATCAAGAAACGACGTGACGAAGAGATCTTCGCGATCCAGAAAGAATTCGCCGAGCTCCGACGACAGCTGGAAGGCGTCACCCGCGCCACCATCACCTCTGCCGAGACGCTGGACAAGGGCCAGCAGTCCGCCATTGTCGACAAGATCGCGGCAAAGACTGGACGCAACGTCGAAGCCGAATTTGACATCGACCCCAAGCTCATCGGCGGCGTGCGGGTCATTTACGACGACTACATCCTGGACGGCTCCGTGCGCGGCCAGCTCGACCGGATGAAAGAGAAACTGCTTTACGACCTCCTCAAACAAGCCTGAGGACTTGACAGACCACCATGGCCATCAAACCCGAAGAAATCACCTCCATACTCGAACAGGAACTGGCGTCCTTCGAGCGCAAAGTCGACGTCGAGCACGTCGGCACCGTCCTCCAGGTCGGCGACGGCATCGCCCGCGTCTATGGGCTGCCCCACTGCCAAGTCGGTGAAATGCTCGAGTTCCCCGGCGGCGTCATTGGCCTGGCCCTGAACCTGGAAGAAGACTCCATCGGCGTCGTCCTGGTCACCGAGTCCACCGAGATCAAGGAAGGCGACCCGGTCAAGCAGACGGGCAAGATCATCGAAGTCCCCGCTGGCAAAGCTCTGCTCGGCCGCGTGGTCAACGCCCTGGGCCAACCGATCGACGACGCGGGCCCCATCGCCGCCGAAGAGTTCCGCCTGATCGAAATTCTCGCCCCCGGCGTTGTCGACCGCCAGCCGGTCGTCGAGCCCCTGCAGACCGGTATCAAGGCCGTCGACGCCATGATCCCCATCGGCCGCGGCCAGCGCGAGCTCATCATCGGCGACCGCCAGACGGGCAAGACCAGCATCTGCGTCGACGCCATCATCAACCAGGCCCGCCTGAACGACAAGTGCGACGAGAAGGACCGCGTCTACAGCATCTATGTCGCTATCGGCCAGAAGATGGCCAACGTGGCCCGCGTTGTCGAGACGCTGCGCCAGCAAGACGCGCTGAAGTACACGATCATCATCGCCGCTTCGGCGTCGGACTCGAACGCCATGCAGTACCTGGCTCCGTTCACCGGTGCCACGATGGGCGAGTACTTCCGCGACAACTCCATGCACGCCTTGGCCGTCTATGACGACCTTTCCAAGCACGCTGTCGCCTACCGCGCCATGTCGCTGCTCCTGCGCCGACCGCCTGGACGCGAAGCCTATCCCGGCGACGTTTTCTACCTGCACTCCCGCTTGCTGGAGCGCGCGGCCAAGCTCTCCGACGAGCGCGGCGGCGGCTCGCTAACGGCCTTGCCAGTCATCGAGACCCAGAGCGGCGACGTCTCGGCGTACATCCCGACCAACGTCATCTCGATCACCGACGGCCAGATCTACCTAGAGCCCGACCTGTTCTTCGCCGGCGTCCGCCCGGCCATCAACGTCGGTATCTCGGTCAGCCGCGTCGGCGGCAACGCCCAGATCAAGGGCATGAAGTCGGTTGCCGGCCGCATGAAGCTCGAAATGGCCAACTTCCGCGAGGTGCAAGCCTTCGCCCAGTTCGCCAGCGACCTCGACCGCGCCACCCAGCTCCAGCTGCTCCGCGGCCAACGGCTCACCGAGCTGCTCAAGCAGGGCCTCGGTGCTCCGTACGATGTCGAAGACCAGATCGTCGCGATCTTTGCCGGTACCAACGGCTTCTTGGACGAAGTCCCCATGGACAAAGTCGGCGCCTACGAGAAGGGCTTGCTGGCTTACGTGAAGGACAAGTATCCCGAAGTCCACGAAATCCTCTCTCGCGAGAAGAAGTTGGACAAGGACCTCGAAGAGACCCTGCGCAAG
Organism: Armatimonadota bacterium; assembly: GCA_018268335.1. Lineage (GTDB taxonomy): Bacteria > Armatimonadota > Fimbriimonadia > Fimbriimonadales > Fimbriimonadaceae > JAHBTB01. The sequence continues at coordinate 8,481 of JAFDWT010000115.1, forward strand.
GCGACCCGCGAGTTCACCGACTCGTTCCTCGCTTCGTAAGAGAACAGACAGACATGGCGACGCTCAAGCAGATCAGGCAGCGCATCAAGTCGGCGAAAAGCATCCGGCAGATCACCAGGGCAATGAAACTGGTGGCCGCCGCGAGGCTGAACCGCGCCAAGATGCGCGTGGAAGAAGCGCGCCCTTACGCCGAAAAGATGCGGGAGTTCATCCTGAGCATCGGCGGCGCGGGCGAGTTGCCGAACCATCCCCTGCTTGAGCGCCGCGAGGTCAAGAAGGCGCTCGTTGTTCTGGTCACGAGCGACCGCGGCCTGGCTGGCTCGTTCAACTCCGCCTTGATCCGCAAGACGGCCGAATATCTGAAGAACGGCACTGTCCCGACCGCGCTGGCGTGTGTCGGCAAGAAAGGCCACCAGTTCTTCAGCAAGCGCAAGTACGACGTGGTCTACAACCTGAGCCTGCCGACGGCTGGTGCAGGGTTGGAGCATGCGGTCGAATTGGCCAACTACCTGCGCAAGGCGTTTGAGACCGGCGAGTACGACTCGGTCCACCTGGTCTATTCCAAGTTCTATTCGCCGATCCGCCAAGAGCCGCAGATCGTGCAGTTGCTGCCGATCGAGCCGCCGACCTCAGCTGAAAAAGCCGTGGACGGCCCCAGCAAGGAATACAATTTCGAGCCGGCTCCGGCCGAGCTTCTTGGCCTTCTGTTGCCCAAGTACTTGTTGACTGTGACCTACCAGGCTCTACTGGAATCAGCAGCCAGCGAACACGGCGCGCGTATGACCGCCATGAGCAACGCGACGGACAGCGCGGGCAAGATGATCGACAGCCTGACCCTGACCGCGAACCGTGTCCGCCAGGCCGGTATCACCAAGGAAATCTTGGAAATCGTCGGCGGCGCAGAAGCCCTGAACGGCTAGTCGCCACACTCAACGTTAAGGTATGTTTACGACGTCTCGCGATGTAGCGGGCGGTGGGGTCGGGCCGCTTCGCGTCCGATTCCTTGCTGTGAGTTGGATATGAAACGAGCATTTACCCTCATTGAACTTCTGGTGGTCATCGCTATCATTGCGATCCTCGCCGCCATTCTCTTCCCGGTCTTTGCCCAAGCCAAGCTGGCCGCGAAGAAGACCAGTGGCCTCTCTGCCGTCAAGCAGATCGGCCTCGGACTCAACATTTACGTCAACGATTACGACGACACGATCCCGCCGTATCGCCAGAACGGCACCAAGATCAACCCGACGTACCAGAAGTTGGATGCCGCTGGCGATCCCCGCGCCGCGACCATGCTGGCCAACGGCGCCAACGCCGTCAACGCCATCTTCTTCTGCCAGATGCTCGACCCGTACATCAAGAACGAGCAGATTTGGAAGAACACCGAGAACACAAACGCATGGTATGGATTCCAGGACAAGGGAACGTTTGACCCCGGTTTCCACAGCTATGGCGGTCAGAACAGCTATGGCGTGAGCAACTACCTGGTCGGCGCCAACGCCCGCGTCATCAGCGCGACGGCCGTCGCTGAGCCGAGCAACACGCTCTACCTGGTCGACGCCACGTACTACAACGTCCTCCCGGCCCAGCCGACCAGCGGTGCCTGCACCCTGAACGGCTTCACGCCGACCGGCTCGTATCCACACTATTGGAAGCACCTGGGCAACAGCACCCTCAACTTCAGCGCGTTGGGCAACTCCGATCCCGACGATCCCAGCAACGTCCCGGTCATCAAGAAGATCGAGTCGCGCTATAGCGGCACGCTGAACATCGTCCGCGTGGACTCCAGCGCCAAGGCCCTCCAGGCCAAGTCGCTGATCTACGATCTGCGCCAGAAGGGTGAGAACTCGATCTGGAACCCGCTCAAGACCGCCTGCCAATAAGCTTGGCCCTGGCAAAGCCCCCTCGCCGCAAGGACGAGGGGGCTTTTTTGTTGACTAGGGCACGAGCACAGGCTCCACGCCGGCCTGGACGAGAAACGGCTCCAGTCGCCGAGCCAGCTCGGGCAGGTTGTGGCTCGGCACCTTTGGATAGAGGTGGTGTTCTAAGTGGTAGGCCAATGGCAAGAAGAGCTTGGGTAAGAACCGGCCCCGAAACGTCCGTGAAATTCTCACCGGTCGCTCCAGCATGTTTTGATGCGGCAGCCAAACGGCGAACACGGGATAGAACCAGCTGCTGACCCACACAGCAACGGTGTAGACGAGTGGGGAATTGCACAGTGGACAGACCAAGAGGCTGAGCGCCAGCACGGTCGGAAAGACCATAGCCTCCACTAAAAGCCACAGTCGATCGGCCGGTCGCTGTCCCCATGCTGTCAGCCAGAGCCGGGGCAAGAACGCCGGACCGAACAAGAGCACGCGCCACAACGGCCAGTGGGCAGCCTCACCTTCGACATCTTCATGGTCAGGAAATGTAGCGTGGTGCCGCAAGTGTGTGGCCCGGTAAGCGTGTCCGCTTTCGAGGATGCACGCGCCCAGGAAGAAGATCAACCACTCGCTGGCACGCTTTCTCAAGCCCAGGCAGCCATGCAGAACGTCATGAGTCGAAGTTGAAGATGCGCTGAAAACCATCACCAGCATCGCCAGACTGACTGGCCACAAGTGAAAGTGCCAAGCTGCCATGAACAGGAAGGCGTAAAGCGGAGGCATGAACATGGGTTGCCACCGCTGCCAAGGTGTCGATTCGAGCAGGTCATCGCCGAGGTCGGATAGGCGGGGGAGTGTCCGTTGATGCTTCATCACTCCCATTGTTGCCACGAACTTTCACTAATTTCTGAAAGTTCTGAAAGTTCAGGACAATTGGCTGATGACCCAGCAAGACTGCAACGGTTGATTTCTGCTCATTGCTCAACTATGGACATACGTCTCACCAGGTTGACCCTGTCAAGCGACGCCATAGTAAACACGCATTTTCACTAGGGACATTGAACCGATCCTGAGGCTCATTGAGCTTCAAAGCCTGATAGAATTGTCCTCGTGCTCTTACCTAGTCGAGAAGAGATCAAGCAGGCAGTGCGGCCCGCTCTGTCCACGACCGTCGTCGTCGTGGTCTGCGTCGTCGTCCTAGCCCTGCTGATCCAGCGGCTTGGAGCATTTGTGGTGCCCGCCTTGGCCGTCCTGGTGCCAGGTGTCTGGGTGTACCAGTTGTGGCAGGTGCGGTCGGCTCAGAGCCTTTGAACGAAGATCACTTCCAAAAGGCCTTCATCACAGAGTAGAGTCCCAAGGCGGCAAGCATCAGAATGGCCAGGACTCCGACCATGCAGCCATAGCCAATCCACTTGCTCTGGTTGAATCTAGTCGGCTCCGGCTCAGGTGAAGAAGGAGGCAGCACGGGTATCCCCAGACCGATCAAGTGTGCCGCGACGCCGTCCGGAAACTGGTCCGACACGCCTTTGCGAACACATCTAGGTAGTGTCGGCAGAATGGTGTCGAGGTTGCTTCCGCTTCGCTGGATATAGAGGGCGATCGCTGCACGGTACTCTTCACGTTCGCTACCGCTCAAGAACAAGTACTTCCCCGCCTGCAGAGTGTCCTGCATCGAGAGAAGCACAGCACCGAGCTTTTCGAACTCGACCGGGTCGTAGCCGTTTTGTCGGATGCGCGACTGCAGGACCTCCTTGCTGCGCCAAAGAAGCCCAGCTGCCTGGGCATGCTGGGCTTCTTGAAGCGGGTCCACTCACTGATTCTAGTCTGTCAACAACCCATACAGGGCGTCCCTGCCGGCTTGGCCTTTATCGACTCGAACACCGACCGAAGCTGCTTATGGGCGCGGTGGAGGCGCGAGCGGACGGTACCGACCGGAGCGTCGAGCATCTCAGCGATCTCGTTGTAGCTGACACCTTCGACATCGGCCAACCAAATCAGCCGCCTTTGCTCCTCGGTCAGCTTGTTTAACGAGGCCTCCAGCTCTTCGGACAGCACCCCGCCCATCAGTTCGTCTTCTGGGCCAGGCCGGTCGTCGGCGGTCTCGAAGTGGACGGTGTCGTCGCGGCCATCGGGCCGCAAAGGTGCGTCGTAGGACATCGCCTGGACGCGGCGGCTGCGGGCGCGCTTCAGGTCGAGGAACAGGCGGGTGACGATGCGGAAGATCCAGTTCTCAAACGGCCGGTCGCCCTCATAGGCTTCGAATCCCCGATATGCGCGGTAGAAAGCCTCTTGGGTCAGGTCTTCCGCGTCGCTGCGGTCGCCGGAGAGACGATAGGCCAGGTTAAAGACCTTCTTGTAGCTCCCCTGCATCAGGTCGTTGAACCGGGAATCGGTGCCGATAGCGAGTGATTGTGCCATTGTTCTATGGTTCTAGTCCAATATTGACTCGGACATAGATAAGAAAGCAACTGGCGATCCGTTCGTTCCCGGGTCCTATCCCAAACGGGACGCTTGACCGGCACTACTCCTGGGAATGAACAGGAGTCCGGGGAGTTCCAAGGCTGGGCTATTCGCCCTCGACGCCGGCGCCGGTCGGAAACAGCTTCTTATCGGCTTTGCTTGGCCGATACGGCCTTTCCGGATGGAGGGAGTTCCAAACCAGGGTTCCAATTTGGCGGATCGCCTCGTGACCCTCGTTGTCCACGTCCCACGACCGGTCCTTCTGATTGTCCGTGTAGACAGCCAGCACGTACGGCTTGTCGCCAGGGACCAGGAGGACGTCACTCCGGCTCCGGCTCAGCGCGCCGACCTTGCTCATGGCGAACACCCCAGGCGGCACGGTGGACATCAGGTAGTCGTCCCAATACTGCTGGCCCATGATGCGGACCATGCGGTCGCAGGCAGCCGGGCTCGCGGCCTTGCGGCGATAGACAAGCTCAAGGAGCGTCGCCATTTGCCGTGGAGTCGTCACGCCGAAGTTCGCGAACTGTCCATGCAGCCTTGTCAGGCGACGGTTCGATGCCGGAGGCTTGATCAGGCACAAGGTGTCGGGCAGACCCAATCCTTCCATCGTCTTCTGGATGTTCTCGACCCCCACGCGGTCGGCCAGCATGATGGTCGCCGTGTTGTCGCTGACCGACATCATCAGCTGGGTCAGGCCCTCGATGTTGACCTTCGTCCCTTCAACGAGGTGGGCCGTCCACATGCTCATGTTCCGCTTCCCGACAGGGGGCACGGGAAGCAGCTCGGTGTAGCTCAGTTTGCCAGCGTCGACCTGTCGGAAGACCTCGACCATAACGGCGGTCTTGATCGTCGAAGCCGAAGGGAAAAGGTCGTCTTGGTCTCTCCCGACGGTTTGGCCGGTGTCTAAGCGCTTGAAGTAGTAGCCGATCCGACCGTGGAACTTCTCGGCCACCTGATCTAGTCGTTCGGCCAGCGTCTGCCCTCCCAGCAAGGCGGCGGCGATCAAGGCAGTCATGCCCACAAATATACAGCCCCCGAACCGGCGATGGGTCGGGGGCTTGTTGATTGGTTTGGACGAAGTTAGCTCTCGTCGAACGACAGCGCGAAGACGTGCGAGAAGAGTTTTTCAACCTGGGTGACCAGGCCCTCTCGGTTCTCCTTCACTGGTTCGGCCTTCGGTTCCGCCTTGCGTTGGAACTGACTGAGCCATCCCGTCCACGGCAGACGCCGTGTGGTGGATACAACCATGTGCTTTCTCCTTGTTATGCGAACCCACGTCTACCCGTGGTAAGGCCAGGCTCAACTGTGGCCTGATGCATGGACTGTCCTTGTCCACATGCCTTGAGTCGTCAGCGACTTGGTTATGATGACGGCAATCCACTGCCCGACTGGAGGGCGGCCTAAGCCACAAGGCCCGGACAGGTCCCGGTTCTAAGCTGCGTGGAGCATCTTCGATGGCAGATGTTTGGGCTGCAACACGCTCTCATCGGGCGAGGCCATGACAGTGGCCCTCTCCATCGTGTTCTCCAACTCACGGACGTTGCCAGGCCAAGAGTAGTCCCAAAGCTGGCGCTCGGCCTCTTGGCTAATCGATGCCAGCGACCGCCCGTTCTCTTGCCCGTACTTGGCCAAAAAGTGCAGGCTCAAAGGCACAATGTCCTCCTTGCGGTGGCGCAACGGTGGCAGTTGGATTTCGACGACTTGCAGTCGATAGAGCAGATCGAGCCTAAAAGTGCCCTCGTCGACCAAGTGCTGGAGTTCCTGGTTGGTGGCGGTCACCAGACGGACGTCGATCTGCGTCGCTTTTGTCGCCCCAAGGCGCTCGATCTCCCGCTCTTGCAGCACCCGCAACAGCTTGACTTGGGTGGCCATGGGGATGTCGCCGATCTCGTCTAGGAACAGCGTGCCATGGTCCGCGAGTTCAAAACGCCCAGGTTTGCTGGCGTCTGCGCCAGTAAAGGCACCCTTCTCGTGGCCAAAAAGCTCGGACTCGAGCAAGGTCTCCGGCAATGCCGCGCATGAAACAGCGACAAACGCCTTGTCGGCCCGTGGTGAAAGGGTGTGCAGCAGCCGCGATACGACCTCTTTGCCGGTCCCGCTCTCACCGGTGATAAGGACGGTGGCCCGGGAGTCGGCGACTTGGCGGACGGTCTCCAAGACCGCCTTCATCGTCGCAGACTCTGCGATAAAGGCGCGGCCGACGTCTTTACTGGCCCTCTTGGGCTTGGCGACGGCACCGACGCCCCGGCCGTCCAGGGCCGCGGTGATCACCCGCTTGAGCGACTCCAGGTCGAACGGTTTGGTGATGTACTCATAGGCGCCGCGGCGGATCGCGTCGACCGCCTGCGGGATCGTGCCGAACGCGGTCATGATGACAACCGGCAGTTCTGGGTGCGTCTCTGCGACCCGGCGCTGCAAGTCGTAGCCGCTCATGCCCGGCATCGTCACATCGGTGAGCAGGCAGTCGACACTCTCGTTCTCTAGGATTTCCAGTGCCTGGTGGCCGTCCTCAGCTGTCAGGGCGTGCCAGCCGTTCTTGTCGAACGCGGCCTGTAGGATGCGCCTGATGTTCTGTTCGTCGTCGACGACCAGTACCGTCTTCTTTCCGCTCATTCCTTTGGCGCTTCCCATGTCAGTTCAAACCGGCTTCCCTTACCTGGCTGCGATGTGACCCGGAGGAATCCCCCATGGGCATCGACGATTTTGTGGACAGTGCTGAGCCCCAGCCCCGTGCCGTCAGCCTTGGTGGTGAAGAACGGCGAAAAGAGCTTGGAGACTTGTTCCTCGCTCATGCCCACGCCATCATCCTCGACCGCCAATCCTGTCTCCCAGACGGACAAGCGGACTTCGCCTCCTTTGTGCGACGCCTGCATAGCGTTGCGCAGAAGGTTGACGACAACCTGCCTGATCCGACGTGGGTCAACATCAATCATCGGGAGACCACGGGGTGCAACTACATGCAATTGGACGCCAAACTGCTGAAAATCTTCGCCGGCCAATTGGGCTGCTTTGCGGCACAGGTCGGCGACGTCAGTCGGCTGTTTGTCAAGCTGCATCGGACGGGCGAATTCGAGGAAGTCTTCGCATAGGGCGTTGAGGCGCAACACCTCCTCTTCGATCATCGCCACCAACTCGGCCGACATGTCCGGGTTTTGCCCAATCATGGCCGCGGCCGACCGGATGCCTGTGAGCGGGTTACGGATCTCGTGGGCGATCGCCGCCGTCATCTGGCCGATCTCTGCGAGTCGTTTGACTCTTGCCACTTCGCGGTTTTGCCGCTCGATCTGGGTCGTCTCTTTGACCGTGACGACGGCTCCACCGCTGCTGAGCGGCACACCCTCCACCAGCCAGGTCCGGTCGGCCGACCGGTCGTGGGCGTGTTGGTTTGTCCGGAGCCTGGTGCCTAGAGTCTCCTTTGTCGCCCGCCTGAGAGCTGTCTGTACTTCGCTCAGGTCGGCTTCGCTGCCTCCGGTGAGGAACGAATCTTGCGCCGCTGCTTGGTTGTGGTTGACAATCGTGCCGTCTTCACCGACGACAACGACTGCTCCGGCGACGCTGTCCAGCACGGCGGTCAGCTTCTCGTTCATCGCCGCCAGGGCGTGCGTCTTCCCTCGCATGTCCTCGACCATTTGGGCGTTGGTGACAGCCAGGACGACCTGGGCGCCGAGAGTATGCGCCAGTGCCAGATCGGGCATCCGGAAGGGCGGCTCGCCTGCTTGACGCGAGAGGTTCATGACGCCGATTGCACTCCTGTTGGAGTCCATGAGTGGGACGACCATCGCACTCTGCAGGGAATCTGCTCTGTTGATGTCAGCATTGGCGAACAGCGGGTCATGCATCGGGTCGTCGATGATCCTGGCTTCGCCTGTCTGCAAGACCAGTCCGGCGATTCCATGGCCCGTCTTGATCGTGGCGTTTTTGGGGAGCGTATTTTGATGGCCGGTCACCGCCCGCAGGGTGTGCTCGCCTGTGCGTTCGTCAAAAAGAAAGATCGACCCGCCGGTGGCTCTGAACCAGGCTGTGCTCCTCCTGAGGGTCTCGTTCAAATAGTCCTGCAATCCACGACTGAAGAGCGTGGTCAGGTCAAAGAGGTCCCACAGTCCGTGCTCGGCTGGGTTGGGGGCGGCCGCCATCTGATGTTGATTGTCGGCTTCGCATTGGGGTCTGATTAGCTCACCAGGTAGTCGGCAAACTTGACCGGGCACTCGTCCACCGAGTCCACCATCTGGCTGATCGCGGGCTGATAAACGAATATGCGCCGGGCCAGGAACGCCATGTGGCCGTCGCGGTCTTGGGTGGTACCGACCACCGTGATGTAGGGTGAGCACACCAGGTTCTGTCCGTCCATTTGGTACACCCGGTCAAAACAGGTCACGTTGAGAAGGCCAGTTTCATCCTCCAGGTCGAAAAACACGACCCGCTTGCCACTTGGTGTCGGCGGAAACCGCAGCCTGATGGGATTGCCGACGACGACCGCCCGCTCCCCCTCGCGCAACGCCTTGACCTCGGCGACAGTGATCGCCCCCTTGGACCGCGCCTTCTCGCGCTCGTATGTCATCAAGTGTCTTTCTATGTCCAGTTCTAACACCTGTCTTTCAAAGACCGCCTTCTCTGCTTGATTGAAGTCTTTGACCACTTGGTCGACTTTCCATTCCTTGCCCAAGCGCTGCTCTTTGTCGGCTGCCGCCGACAGGAGCTGTGGGACAGAGCACATGGCCGCCCGCCGGTTCGGCTCCAGTCGGTCGAGCGCGCCACAGAGGACGAGCCTTTCCAGTTCGTCCTGGTTGGGTTTTGTTCTCTTGACAAAGTCCAATAGGTCTTCAAAGCCATCGCGCCGAGATGTGACCATACGGTTGACTAGATTATTCGAGAGCCCCTTGATTTGGTTCAATCCGACCCGGATTCCTGCGTTCGGCAACACGACCTGGGGGTCTTGCAAGGACTTGACGTCCTCGACCAGATAGCAGGCGTCGCTCTTCTGCGCGCAGACGGGCAACACTGCGACACCTCTCGACCGCGCCTCGTTCACCAATGTGCATGGACCATAGTAACCAGCTGGTTGGGCGTCGAGCAGAGACGCAAAATACTCGGCGGGAAAGTTCTGCTGGCAAAACACTGACCGCACGGAAATCTCGCCGAACGCCAGTGCGTGCCCGTGGGCGAAGCCATAACCCTTAAAGGCCGCTACGAGTTCAAAGACGTGCTGGGCAACTGTCTCTCCATAGCCACGGGCGAGGCACTTGGCCAGCAGTTCGTCGCGGATCACCTGGCCATAGTCTTCCTTGCGCCGCTTGTGGATGGCGTCACGAATGTCCTCGGCCTCTCCGCTTGTGTAGCCGCAGAACGTCTGCAACAGCTGGTCGACCTGCTCCTGAAAAACGATGATGCCGTAGGTCATTCCCAGGATGGGTTCGAAGTCGGGGTGCTCATAAGTGAACGGTTTCAGCCCCCGCCGCCGGGCAATGAGTTCGTTGATCTTGACCGCGCCGCCGACACCAGGACGGATTCCCGCCTGCACCAGGCTCGCATCGTGCAGGTTCTGTGTCCGAACGCGGATATGCGCTTGCCGCATCGCTGGCGACGCAGATTGCGGAACGCCGATCAGCTCACCAGACCGAAAGACACGGTACGTCTCCGGATCCTTGAGCGAGATGTCACGGACGTCAAACTCCGGCGAAGACTGACGAACCCGCCGCTGTGTCCCCGACAGCACGTCTTGCCCGCGCAGGCACAGGATGTCGAACTTGTCGAAGTAGTACTTCGCACTCCGCTTGTCCCATTGCATGATGCGCAAGTGCGTCGTCTCCCAGCCGTCCGACTGCTCGGACCCCGACCACATCACCGGTACCGTCTCGCAAATGGGTTCCGCTGAGACCACCACCCCCGACGAGTGAGCCCGGGCGTTGCGGGGCACGTCCATCAGGTGGGCGGCCAACTTGAAGAGCCACTCCAACCGCTGGCGATCGAGCCCCGACTTGCGTAATTCTGGGCGTTTGTCCAATGCACTCGCCATTTGGTCAGGCTGCACGCTGCGGTGGATGCGTTTGGAGAGAAAGCCAATAGTCTCGTTGTCGATGCCTAGCGCCTTGCCGACCTCGCGAACAATGCCGCGAGTGCAATAGGCGCCAAAGGCGGCCACCGTCGCGACATGGTCTTTGCCGTACTGTTCGACCAAGTAGTTCCGGATGTCGTCGCGACGACGAGCTTCAAAGTCGATGTCAATATCCGGCCGTTTGCTGCCGTCCTCTGGCAAAAACCTGTCGAAATGCAGGTCATGTTCATAGGCGTCGATGCGGCTCAGCCCGAGGCAATAGGCGACGGCCGAGTCGACGACAGACCCCCGTCCGCTGTGCAAGACGCCGTTCTCCCGTGCCCAACGACAGGCGTCCCACATTACCAAGAAGTGGTCGGCATACCCCAAGCGCATAATTCTCTCGGTCTCCCACTTCAACCTTTTGGTCAACTGCTTGTCCATCGTTCCGTGGACAAGTCGCGCCTCGGACTGGACGATGGTAGCAAACTCACTCGAGGGATGCCCTTTCACAGACGGCATGCGTGTACGGCCTGGCAACACGTCGTCGTCGATCCGGTCGGCAACAAGAAGTGTGTTGGCCAGCAGCTCTGGTGCGTCGTGGAACAGTGCACTGGCCGCTGCAGGTGAGCGAAGCATCGACTCAGCATTCATCGCCCTTAGTGGCAATTGTTTCCCCTGGGGCTGGCTTTCGTGCCTTGTGGGCTTGCGTCCCACCAACTCCTCGACCCGGCACAGCGTCTCCGCACAAACCAACACGTCTTGGGCTGGAAACTGGTCGGCGGTGGCATGCGTGACCTGTCCTCCAGCGCAAGCAGTGATCCCGTACTCTGCAGCCGCCTCGATGAGATAGCCGTTGACCATTCTCTCCCAAGGCACAAACGAACGCTCGATCTCCACCACCAGGCTCTCACGCCCATACACACCCGCTAGTCTATCGACCACAGCACTGGCATCGTCGAACTGCCGAGAAGCCACCAGATGGTTGACAACGCCGCGATGCCCACCTGTGAGACAGATCAGACCCTGAGAGTGCTTTTCCAACAGATGCCAATCACACAATGGGAAGAGTCTGGGCTGCCCCAAGTGGCACTCGGTGATCAAGCGTGACAACGAGGCATAGCCCCTTTTGTCCCGGGCCAAGAGGACAAGCTCGCCCCCGCACTCCATCTCGACTGTTGTCCCGACGATGGGCTTGACACCACAGTCCCGCGACTCTCGACAGTGCTCCACCGCTCCGGCAAGGCTGAACCGATCGGTCAACGCCAGCGCCGGCAGCCCCATGTCCGCCGCCCGTCGGGCCAGCTCGCGAGCAAAGAGCAGGCTACGACCAAACGAGTAACCCGACAACACGTGCAGAGGCGCGTATGTGGCCCCAGCCCCGGGCCGGTGCACCACAGGCGCGGGGTCGACATAGCCGCAAGCCCGGCTCACCTTCTCATCCCGCAGCTTGCGGGGAATGATCGTCACCTCCTCGGTCGAGTCGTCCTTGTACTCTCGGCCAAGCGGCCGGGAAGACACAGTGCCCAGCGGCCGGCTCTTCTGCCGCCGCACCCCGCGCTTGTCGCGGTATTCGACCCACTCCAGTGGCGTCTCGCCGGACCACCAGGCGCCAGTCTCGCGCCACTTCGCGAGGATCTCAACGCCATCCGAGCGCATCCCGCCACACCTTCAACAGTTCTTCGCGCCGGGGCAACTTGATGTCGCCCGCCTGGCGCACGGCAGTGTCGCCATACACGGTCTTCACCCGTCGCATCGCGGCGTCCATGGCCGACCGCCTCTCACGGGCCGCACCGGCGGCACCGAACGACATCTGCACCCGCGGTGCGGCGACCAGCCCGTGCAGGAGCAGCCGCAAACCGACGACCGGCTCCTGCACCTGCAGCGACTGGGCTGCGTACGACCCCAATCCCACCAGTGCCTGGTGCGACTGCACCGGCTTCGCCAATGTCCGCGACCAGGAGGCCGTCGTGCCGCCCTCGAACTCGAAGGCCAACCTCACATTGGTGCACAGGTTGTCGCGGGCGACGAGGGCGGCGGACGCCTGGGCGAATAGACGGCTCACCCAATCCTGAAGAGCAAGGGAATCCGCGACGCCCTCCTCGCAACGCTCGGCCATGCTCAATGAGGCGACCGGGTACACCGCCCGGACCGGCTCCACCGACGCTCCCCTGGCCGCCATCGCGACCACCGAGGCCGACTGTCCGAACTGCGCCCGCAGAACATCAAAGGGAGCCTGCTGCACATGCCGGACCCGGCGGTAACCCAGCCGCGCTAGCCGCTCCCGATGCTCAGGCTCCACCGGCACAAGATATGTAGTCGGAAACTCGCCGACAAAGGCCACCGGGTCAAAGACAGGTTCGATAACAGGCACGCCGAGACGAAGCGCCGCCAAGTCGACCGGCCGGGCCGCCAGCTTGGCCACCCACTTGGAGGGCGCCATCCCACACACCACCGGCAGCCCAGTCGCCTCGCCGACCCGCAGAGCCAGCCGTTCGGCGACGTCGCGTGGGTCGGGGTGGCCGCGCAAATCCACCCACGCCTCGTCTTCGTTCCCCGGCTCGATCACCGAACTCGAGTCCAGGCACTCGTCCAACCATGCGTCACGCGCGGCGACAAAGTCGGCGGCGACATACGA
>JAFDWT010000116.1 GCA_018268335.1 Armatimonadota bacterium
CGAGCAATGTTCGGGGGCAAAGTGCTTGAGGATCTCCACCGCCTCGTCCTCGCTGCTGGCAACGACGGCGCATGACCGCTCACCGAGCGACCGTCGCAAAACGTCACCCCTCGGCGACGAGGCCACGTGCTCATCGACTGCGTCCATGATTGCATCCAATACCTCATCAGAACTAGCGATAAACATGCCCACGTTATCCGGCGCGTGCTCCAGTTGGCATAGCAGACTCGCCGCCGCCCAGGCGGGATCCACAGACGAATCGGCATACACCGCCACCTCGCTCGGACCCGCGTACCCATCCAGACCGACCGTCCCCCACACCTGCTTCTTGGCCTCGTTGACATAGGCGTTGCCCGGCCCGACGATCTTGTCGACTCGGGCCATCCCTTCAATACCGAACGCCATCGCAGCCATCGCCGAGGCCCCCCCCGCCTTCAAAATCAGATCCACTCCCAACTCGCGGCAGGCCACCAGCACCTCGGGGCACACCGTCCCGTCCTTCCTCACCGGGGTCGAAACCACGACATACGGCACCCCCGCCACCTGGGCCGGGACGACGTTCATCACCACCGAGCTCGGATACGAAGCCAGGCCACCCGGCACATAGACGCCCACCCGGGCCAGTGGCAGATACCGCTGCCCCTCGAAGCCGGTGTCCTCGGCGTCCGTGGCGTCGGTGCGCCAGCCCCAGCCGGGCTCCAGGTCTTCCATGTCCTCGGTCAGCACCTGCAGTTGCAACTCGTGAAAATCGCGCACGCGCTGGATGGCCGTCTTGATCGCCAAGTGCACCTCGGGATCGACGACGGCGTCGGCGAGTTCTTCGTCAGTCACGTACAAGCTGGTGATCGATGGCGAATCAAAAGCCACTGCCGAAGACAAAACCGCCTCAGCCCCACGGGCCCGCACGTCGGCGACAATCCCGGCCACCGTCGTCACCAACCCAGGGTCAAAAGTCGGCGCCCGGTCCAGGAACCGCGCCATCTCGGGGTGCCCGTATTGGACGACTGGCAGAAGGCTCATCGCAGCATCCCCCTCGCTCGCTGAAGCCTTGCAAGCATTCTTTCTCGACCGAGCACCGCCATCAAGTCAAAGAGGGCTGGCCCTGCCGTCTTACCGGTAAGTGCCACACGTGTTGGGTGAACGGCAGGTGCGGCATTATCTACCCAGCCCCTTTGTATGGCGTAATTTCTTACAAGTTCCTCACAATCGGAGTTTGTACTTACGTTGAACCCGCTTTCCAATTCATGAATAAAGTAATCAAACATTTCTGGGACGTAGTCTTTGGTAAACCATTTATCCTTTGCCTTCACGTTGATTTCAACTTCGTCTACCATAAAGAACTCACACGCCAGGCCGAAGTCAGCCAGGGTCGTCACGCGTTCTTGCTCCAAGACGATTGCCGCCAAAGCGTAGTCGCGGTCGGTGCGCGCCCTCTCGGCCAGGGCCAGGAGGGCCTCCCAGGTCTTCTCAGGGGCCAGCTTGCCCAATTCCTCGTCCGCCTCGCTCCAGTACGCCTGAGCGTGCGCCGACTCGGTGAGCGAGACCACCGCGTCTAGCAGTTCCGGTGGCGACATCGCGCGGATGGCGACGCCGTTCATCCAGGTCAGCTTCTCCTTGTCGAACCGCCCCGGCGATGCCTGCAACCCTTTGATATCGAAGGCTTCGACCATATCGGCGCGAGACATCACTTCCCTATCGCCCCCCGGCGCCCAGCCGATGAGGGCGACGAAGTTCTTGAGCGGCTCGGGCAGAATGCCCATGGCGGCATAGTCCAGCACACGCGTCGCGCCGTGGCGCTTGCTCAGCTTCTTGCCGTCCGCGCCGGTGATCACCGAGCAGTGCACCCAGACCGGTTGCTCCCACCCAAAGGCAGCGATCAGGGCCGCGTGCTTGGGCGCGCTGGGGATCCACTCCTCGCCGCGGAAGACGTGGGTGATGCCCATCATATGGTCGTCCACGATAGCTGCAAAGTGGTAGGTCGGCATCCCGTCGGCCTTGATCAGCACGGGGTCGTCGACGACGTCGCTGTCCCATTCGAGGCGTCCTCGAATGGCGTCTTCAATCGTGATCGTCTGCCCGCGCGGCACCTTCAGGCGGATGACGCTGCGCTTGCCCTCTGCCTCCGCTTGCGCGACTTTCTCCGGCAAAGCGTCGCGCCAGTCGCCGCCGAAGTAGCCGGTCGGCATCTTGTTCACCTGCTGGAACGTGCGCATCTCGTCCAGCTCTTCCGGCGTGTCAAAGGCCCGGTAGGCGTGGCCCGATTCGAGGAGCTGGTCGATCCACGGCTGGTAGAGCCCAGCCGCCTGCCGCTCACTCTGCCGGTAGGGCGCATATGGCCCGCCGACATGCGGCCCCTCGTCGAACTCGATCCCTACCCATGCAAGCGTGGAGACAAACTCCTCCTCCGACTCCGGGTTGTAGCGCGTCCGGTCGGTGTCCTCGATCCGCAAGATGTTCTGCCCGCCGTGGTGCTGGCTGAACAGATGGTCATAAAGCGCCGTTCTCAGTGCCCCGACATGGAGGAGGCCGGTGGGAGAAGGAGCAAATCGGACGCGGACGGACATCGGGAGTGATTGTATCGGTTCGGGCTGATCAGGCTCCGGACATGTGGCGGAGCTGATGCCCGTGCACCCTTGTCGGGATACTGACTAGGCGCCGAAGGCCGTTGCTCTCGGAGACGCGGACGCGTCCGGGGTGCACAAGGCATCACCCCGGCCAAAAAACTGGCATTGACGGTCGCAATGGGAGACGATGAATGAACGGGCTCTACTTCTTGCGGCGACGGAAAGCGGCCACCGCAGCCACCCCGACCAGTGACAGAGTCGCGGGCTCCGGAACAGGCTCCACACCATACTCGAAATTGTCTAGGCCCCACGAGCCGTCGCCGGAGGCGTCGAATTGCAACTTGGCAATGTGGAGTCCGTTCTCGGTCACCAACCCAAAAAACTCGGCAGAGTTGCCCGAGCCACCAGTGGATTCCAAATTGAAGTTCTGCTTCGTGCTGTCTGAATAGGTGACTATGATCGTAGTGGTCGTTTGGTCGATGTCGTAGGCGGCGAAGTAGACCGCCGGGGTCGGCAGGATTATTTCCAAATACTGTGACTCGTTGTGCTGAAGTCCTCTGGCATCGATCGGGTTGGAACCGCCGAATCCACCAGCGCCCTTGATCAACAAAGAGCCTGACCCCGAGTTGTGCAGGGTCAGCCCGCCGCCGAGGACAACACCCTCCATGTTCGTGTTGAGAGCGTATGATTCGAAGTCTTCGAAGTACTGACCGTTGGCCACTCCGGCAGCAGCCAAAAACGATGTCCGAGTCGCTGCGTTGTTGGCAGGCGCTGCAGAATTAAAAAACTGTGTGGCACCTGCCGAAGCAGCGACGACCAGGGCCAGACCAATCAATGTGAGCTTCATAAAGGTTCCCCTCTGTACAACTACGGGTACAAGTCACCACTGTACTTGACGATGTTCCCAACGCAACACCGTAGTTTTGACAGTATTGGTATGTTTGCTGGCTGTGCTCTGGGCAACGTCCTATTGACTCCAGCTGTGATCGCTGCGGAAGGGGCACGAGTAGAATTGAAGCCAGATGACCATCGTTTTGACCCTTTTCATCATGCCCTTCGTCATCCTTCTGGGGTCTTTCGATGCATCGACAGAAGTCGGCTCGGCAAGGATGCAGGGAGGACGGCAAGATAACATGACTAGCGAACAGATTGACCAGCTCTGGGACATCGACGACCCCAAGGCCGGCTTCCAAGCCTTGCAAAAGGCCCTCGCCGAGCACCCCGGCTCGGCCGACGAGATCCATACGCAAATCTGCCGCAGCCTGGGGCTGCAGGACAAGTTCGCCGAAGGCTGGGCCGAATTAGCGAAGGTCTCAGACCACCCGACCGACATTGTCCGGATCCGCACAATGCTCGAAGCGGGGCGGCTGAGGAACTCCTCCGGCGACCCCAAGGCCGCCGTCCCGCACTTCCAAGCGGCGCTGGACCTGGCGGCAGCCAAGGGCTTCGACTTCTATGCCGTCGACGCCGCCCACATGCTGGGCATCGCCACCAGCGGCCAGACCTCAGTCGACTGGAACGAAAAGGCCCTCGCCATGGCCGCTTCCAGCGCAGACAAGCGGGCGCAGCGGTGGAAGGGATCGCTGCTCAACAACCTCGGCTGGACCTACCACGACGCCGGTGACTTCGACAAGGCCCTGGAGAAGTTCGTCGCCGCACAGAAGTTCCGCGAGGAGGCCGGCGACCGCAAGCGCGAGCGCATCGCCCGTTACGCCGTCGCTAGGTGCTACCGCTCGATGAAACGGCACACGGAGGCACTTGAAATCCTGGAAGACCTGATCAAGGGCCCTGAAGACGGCTACGTCTCCGAAGAACTCGGCGAAAACCTCCTCGCCATCGGCAAAAAAGACGAAGCCAAGCCCCACTTCAAACGGGCATACGAACTGCTTTCTCAGGACGACTGGATGAAGAAGAACGAGGCCGCAAGGCTTGAGAGACTAAAACAACTGGGTGCATCAGATTAGCTAGGCAAGACAACGTTCCCCGCCGCGTGCTTCGCCAACTTACCGCCCCACATCGTCTCGAACGGCACCGGGCTCCGCACCTCCAGCCGTCCGCTCTGCAGCGCTACGACCAAATCCCCGTCCGGGTGCGCCACCTTCGCCTCGAACTCGGTCAGTGATCCCGGGTTCGGCGCGATCCGCGCCGTCGTCCAGCCCGGCGAGGTGCTCGTCACACCCGCCATCCGCTGCAGGAACCCGAGCAGCGGGTGCGCCGACCAAGCGTGGCAGTCCGACCGCGACGGCTCGTTCATCTCCACAAACGTCGTCAGCCCCCTGCCGATCTGGTCTTTCCAGGGCTCGATCAGCTTCCAATAATCCTCTTCTGGCTGCGCCTGGTGCCGGTAGTAGCTGAAGTAGTACGTGGTCTGGGGCGCCTTGGCCGCGGCCACGCCAGCATAGGGCCAGGGCGACATCGCCATCCCGAGCTCGCGCTGCGCCATCCGGTACATCGCCTCGCCGTGCTCGGTCGGCACGCCCGGGTCGCGGGGGTGCTTGACCAGGCCGTGGGAGTCCACCATGAACTCCTTCAACCGAGCCTTCACCGGCCCCAGCGGGCGGCCCAGTAGCTTGGCCCATACCGCCTCGGTCCAGACCAGCAACGCCTGGTGCGGCGTCGCCAACGCTCCTCCCGGCGGCTGCCCCCAGCCCCAGTCGAGCCAATCGAGGAAACACCAATACGAAGACTCGGGATGGACCAGCAGGTTTTCCCGCCACTCCCTCAGGATGTTGTCGCCGATCCGTTTGTACCGATCGGAAAGGGGCACCCGGTCGTACAGGTGCTGGTCAGCCACCATGTGGATCCACCACAGCGAGAACGGTGGGATGATCTGCTTCTCGCGACACGGGTAGCGGCTGACCGTCAGCCCGCCGTCGGTCTGGTCCCAAGTGAACTGCTCGACCGCGTTGCGCGTCATCGCCCGGTCCCGGCCCATCAGCATGTGGACCATCACCTGGATGCGCGTGTCGCCGGTGTACTGCAGCTGCTCATAGTACGGGCAGTCGAAGTACGTCTCGCCCGCGCACCGCTTGGCCGTCCGGATGCCCACGTCCCAGATTTCGCAGACGCCCGCAGTGTGCGAGGTGAAGGAGCTCTCCACCTTATAGGGATAGCCGGTCTCATAGGATTCGATGGACTCTACGGTGCACGCCTGGCTGGCTTCTAGCTGCACGTAGCGATACGTCCGCCACCAGAGCGGCTCGAAGGAGCTTTCGCCTTTGTGGAAGACCAGGAGGTCACGGGTGCCGACAAAGTGCTTGCCCTTGGTCTCGCTCCGGTTGCCCTTGTGGTCTTTGGCGTCGTAGAGCGCTTCGGCGTAGCCGATCTCCAAGGTGCCTTCACCCTCCGCCCGCACGCGGAGCCGAGGAAATGCGCAGAGTAGTTCTTGGGTGTCCAGCAGAACTTTCTGGCCGGCCTTCAAGGTCAGCCCGTCCTGGAGCCTCGTGCGACTGTCGTCCTGCCCCACGACAAAGAAGTCGCCCTTGCTCTTTTCATAGAGCATGGCGGGCAGGCTGCGCGGGGTGAGCCACCAGCCGCTGCCGCCGTCGGTCGTCCCTTCGTGGACGGCGCTGCCGTTCCAGCGCGGCTTGTGCCACGGGCCCGGCAGGGTGTCTAGCTTGTCGAAGCCGTGCATCGTGGCCGCGTCGGTCTCCTCCGCCGGGCCGACGACCCAGTAGAACCGGTTCATGTCCGGATGCTTCGGCCTGCCCTTGTGGCCGGTGACCCGCGTCCATTCCCAGGCCCCTGGGGTGGCTACACCCTCGCCGTCGCAGAAGAAGCCTGTCCTCGCCGAGATCTGCGCCATCGGCGCGTCGTCGCCCCAGTTCCAGACGACGGCGTGCAGTGTGTTCTGTCCGGGCCGCAGATAGGGGGCGAGGTCGACAGTGTCGTAATGCCAGTGGTCGCGGTCGCCTCGCTGCGGCCCCCAGGCGACCATTTGGCCGTTGACGTAGAAGCGGAACCGCTGGTCAGCCGAGACTCTGACGACCGTTGACTTGGGCGCTTGTTGCCAGTCGACCTTGAGGCGGAAGACGAACACGCCGAACGACTCGCTCGCCACGACGTCCGGCCCACACCACGACGCCTTAAACGGCTCCAGCAACTCTTCCATGCCGGAATTGTGACGCCTAAATGAAGCCCTTTCGCTTAAACAGCCACCAAGCGAACAGAGACAGCACCGCCATCAAGCCAAGAGAAGCCGGATATCCCCACGCCTTGTCGAGCTCGGGCATGTGGGTGAAGTTCATGCCGTAGATGCCAGCCACCAGCGAACAGATCATCAACAGGGTCGAAACGACAGTCAAGACCCGCATGACCTCGTTCAGCCGGTTGCTGACGACCGCCAACTGGGCGTCCATGATCGACGTCAAGATGTCTCGTCCCAGGTCGATGTTGTCGCTGACCCGGAGGACGTGGTTGTAAACGTCTTGGAAGTGCCGTTGCATCTCGCGCGGAACAAGGGGGGGCCCGTGCCGCATGATCGCGTCGATCGTGTCGCGCAGCGGCGAGATCTGCTTGCGCATCACCAGCAGCTTGCGCTTGATGCTGAGCGCCACCGAGTTGTCGAGCCTCGACGACGCATAGACTTCGTCCTCCAAATCCTCAATGAGCTCATGAATGTCATCGAGCACTGAGAAGTACCTGTCGACCGCCGCGTCGACCAAGTAATAGGCGACCTGCGCCGGTGTGCGGCCCAGTTCGTTGACTTCGTTTCTCCAGTGCTTGGAGAGGTTCGCTAGCGTCTCGCTCGGACTCGTGCTGGCGGTGACGAACTCGGTGCGACAAATAAAGACTCCGATGTACTTGTATTGGGGGCTCTTGCATTCGCCTTCGATCACTGGCACCATGAAGGCGGCGTGGTCGTCGTGCTCGAAGAGCCCGGCCCGCATGTGTCCCTGGACGACGTCTTCGACGACAAACGGGTCAAACCCAAGGCTTTGCGACAGAAACTTTTGGCCGTCTTCCTGGTCACTGACCAAGACATCGACCCACCAGAGCAAGCCGTCCTCCTTGCGCCGGGCCAGATACTCGCCGTACTGGGCCTGTCGGATCTTGCCGGACTCCAGGACGTGGACATCGACCTCGCAGTTGCCTACTGATTCGCCCATTGGTTCACCAACCACCAGCACCCTTGGTCGTGCGGCATGAAGCGCGGGTTCGTGATGACTTCGAAGGCGGGCAGGTAGCCCAGCTCCCTCCTCCCGTACTTGCGCAACCGGTCCATTACCTTTTCGACGTGCAGGCGGGCCGCCTTGCACCTCTCGATATCGGCGAGACTGCCACCTATACGCGTATGTGCGCTCTTGGCAGTGCGCTCGAGCGTCTCGAAAAGGTAGCGCGCCGGCGCGATATGACCGATCGCCGCGTCGGGCTGGCACAGGGCGTACTCCTTGTGGGCGAGCTCCGCCATGCGCACAAACTCGACCGCGCTCCGCAAGAAGACCGCCGGGAGCTTGTAGGCCTCGTCGTCGGTGGCTTGGAGCGCCTTGTTGGCGATGGCGAACGCTTCGTCTCCTGCCGGGCCGTTCAGTTCCTCGCCATGGTGCATCCAGGCGAGGAACGGGTTGGAGTAGAGGAGCATCCGGCACTTGAGGCCGTTGCGGATCTTGGAGAACGCAAACGGGCCGCCGAGGGCGGGGATTTCGTCGGCCATTAGCCGCGCCCATTTCCCCTGCCCCGCCTCGTCGTAGGCTCGGAACAGGTCGCCCGTGTCGTGCCCTTGCAGCAACTTCCCCGCCCAGTCGACGATGGGGAATAGCGTGTCGTAAGTACCGAAGAGACCGCCCTCCCACATCGTCAGACAGGTTCCAGAAAGGTCTTTGCTGTCCGCCGCGACCTGGCGGATGTTCTGCTCGGTCTCCTTGAGGTGGCACCAGACTGCGTTATAGGTGTGGATCGTCGGACATCCGACGACCTGGTGCCCATGAAAACCCAGCTTTTTGGCTGTATCGGCCACGCCACTAAAGTATTGCCAGTCAAAGAGGATCGTCGACTGAGGCAAAGTGGCCAGGGCCTCCGGATGCTCCAGGAAGATGTCTCCCCAAACCGCAGGTGTTCGCCCCGCCTCCACCACCTTCTGGGCCAAAGCACCAAAGTGCCGTGCGTAGAGCCACCCTTTCGGGTCGGCCTGCCCCTCGCTCGCCTCCTGGCACCGTGGACACACGTTCAGCTGCGCCGTCTCATCGCCGCCAATGTGGACGATCTGGCTCGAAAATGCTTGGAGAGTGTCATCCAAGATCTTCCCGCACAGATCGACAAACTCTGGGCAGGACGGACATGCCTGCAACCCCTTGAACAGCTCCTCGCGGTACTGCTTCCCTTCCTCGGTGTAGATCAACCCCTCGACGTGCCCGAGCAGGTTGATGAACGGCACGATCTCCAGGCTGGGAAACTCGCTAGCCACATCACGCACCATCGCAGGCGTGACTGCACCCTTTCCATGCGCCCATGGGGTCGAAGGATAGGCGAACCGGTGCTCGAGATAGAGCCCCAAATGCGTAAACCCGGCCTCTTGCGCGATGCTGGCGTATTGGTAGAGATGGTCGCGTGTCGGCGCCTGCTCGCGCGCCAGGTCGAGCATCCACATGCGGATGGGCATGGTGTGGGAGGGTACCGGGTCTGGGGGCTGGGGGCTGGGGTTTGGGGTTTGGGGTTTTGCCAAGCCCTAGCCAGGAGCCAATTCTGAAGTCACCGTCGAACACCAGTGCCGTCCTTCAGGCGTCAACCTCAGCAAGCCCGGTACCTCCTCCAACCACCCCGAGGCGACCATCTTGGCTCTGCCAGCAGCATCATGTGCGACGTCAGCCGACACTCCAGCGTTAAGCCGTAAGCCGAGCATCAACTTCTCAAACTCGTGTGTCGGCGTGTCCACAACCTCACTGTCACACCATAGCGACCCGCCACTCTCGACCGCCTCGACATACCGCTCCGGGTGCTTCATGTTTGTGTAGCGCTGCCGCACCTCGCCGTCCACGAAGCAACCCACCGCCCCCGGGCCATACGCCAAGTACTCCTCGCCGCGCCAGTAGCAGAGGTTGTGCTGGCACTCGCGTCCAAAGTTCGAAATCTCGTACTGCTCTAAACCCGCTGCAGCACACTGAGAGCACGCCTCGTCGTACATCTCGACCACCAAGTCGTCGTCAGGCAAGTCGAGCATTCCGCGCAAGTGCAGGCGGTAGTAGCGCGTGTTGGGTTCGATCGTCAGCCCATACAAGCTCAAGTGGTCAGGCCGGAGCGCCAAGGCTGTGGCCAGGTTACGACGCCAACCCCGCATGGACTGACCAGGCAGCCCGAACATCAGGTCGAGGTTCAGGTTCTCAAACCCTGCCGCCCGCGCCGAACCAACCGCACGGGCGATGTGGTCGGCGTCATGCACACGCCCCAGACGCATCAAGTCGCCCGAGTCAAAGCTCTGCGCCCCGAGGCTGATCCGGTTGAACCCCGCCGCCCGCATCGCGGCGAACTTGGGCATGTCCACCGTCCCCGGGTTCGCCTCGCTGGTGATCTCGCAGGCCTCGACGGGAGGATGAGCTTCCAGCACGGCCTCCAGCAGTCCGCAAATCTGACTCTCACTCAAGAAAGTGGGCGTCCCGCCGCCGAAGAAGACCGTCTTCGCCGGCCGTCCCTTCCACGGCGAGCGCTCAATCTCCTCAAGCATCGCCGCCACCGTCCGGTCGACCACGTCGCCCGACATGGCGTAGCTATTGAAGTCGCAATAGCCGCACTTAGACGGGCAAAACGGGGTGTGGACGTAGACCGCGACCGGCGTCATTCGCGCGAAGTCAACCCGACAAAGAGGCCGAACAGCGCGCCGAACGCCTCAGGAAAGGCAGGCCCCTTGCACCAGATGCATTGCCCTGGCACCACCGCCATCAGCAGGTGGTAACCCAGGCCGAGCAGCGTCCCAGTGAGCACAGGCAGGGCGAGGCTGATCACCAACGACTTTCCGTGGGACATATAAGACCTATACGTCAAATATGGCCCATTGAGCGACCAGGCCAACACGCCCTCCAAATCCCGGCAAAAACACCGAGACTTCCAATGGGCCGGACATGCGCCCGCGGAGTCATGCGCCAACTTCAACAGGTCCTGAAGCACACCGACCTTCTGCTCGGTATGGGCGTGCTTGTCGTGGTGGCCATGCTCATCATGCCGCTGCCCGACTTCGTGCTCGACACGGGCCTGGTCATCGCGCTGGCCTCATCCGTCGTCGTCCTACTCACCAGCGTCAACGTCAAAGACCCGCTACAGTTCAGCGTCTTCCCATCGATGCTGCTGGTCACAACGTTGTTGCGCCTGGCCCTCAGCGTCGCGGCGACCAAATTGATCCTCGGCAACGGCCACGCTGGCAACGTCATCGGCACGTTCGGCCAGTTCGTCCTCGGTGGCAACTTTGTCGTCGGATTCGTCAGCTTCCTCATCTTGATGGTCGTCCAGTTCATCGTCATCACGAACGGTTCGACCCGCGTCTCCGAAGTCGTCGCCAGGTTCACATTGGACGCCATGCCTGGTAAGCAGATGGCGATCGACGCCGACCTGGCCGCTGGCTTGATCGACGAAGAGGGCGCCCGCGCCCGCCGCAAGCAAGTCAAGCAAGAGGCCGACTTTTACGGCGCGATGGACGGTGCGAGCAAGTTCGTCAAAGGCGACGCCGTCGCCAGCCTGCTGATCATTGCCATCAACATCCTAGGCGGCTTTGCTACCGGCTTTATGCGCGGTGAGGGCGACCCGATGGCCATTCTCAGCACCTACGCGATGCTATCGGTCGGTGAGGGTCTGGTCAGCCAAATCCCGGCATTGCTCATCTCCACCGCCAGTGGCCTTTTGGTCACTAGGGCCGGGCAGGAGACTGGCATGGCAGGCACGATGTTCGGTCAGGTCCTCGGCCAACCTCGCGCGCTGGCGACGGCGGGCATCGCCATCGGCGCCTTTGCTCTGGTCCCCGGTTTCCCCAGCCTTATCTTCTTGACCATCGGCGGGCTGATGTTTGCCGTCAGTCGCCTGGCGACCAGCAACCCCGGCATTTCCAAAGGACTGCTCACACCGGTCAAGGAGCAAGCTGCCAAGCCTGTCCAGCCGGCCGTCCCAGTTGGGCCTGAGGCTGTCTTGCCCCTAGTCAATGTCGACGCCTTAGAGATTGAGATCGGCTACGGTCTCACCAAACTCGCCGACACCCGGGTCGGTGGCGACCTGCCAGACCGAGTCACTGCGACAAGGCGACAGATCGCGCTAGAGATCGGCTATGTGATGCCCAGCGTCCGGATCCGCGACAACGCCATGCTGGCACCCTACGAGTACGTGATCAAAGTCCGCGGCGAAGACGTGGCCAAGGGCGAGGCGCAGCCCGACCTGTTGCTGGCCATCGACAGTGGCAACGTGATCCAGCCCGTCATCGGGTCGCCGACCAAAGAACCGGTCTTCAAGCTCGACGCCGTCTGGGTCGAGCCCCAGATGCGCGAGCAGGCCGAGCGGTGTGGCTACACCGTCGTCGAGCCGACCGCCATGCTGGCCACCCACCTGGCTGAGGTCGTCAAGACCTACTCGGCCGAACTCCTCTCGCGCCAGGAAGTCCAGCAGTTGCTCGACACGACGAAGACGAACAACGACACCGTCGTCAACGAACTGCAACCGGCCGGAGTCGGTGTCGGCGACGTGCAGAAGGTGTTCCAGCACTTGCTACGCGAAAAGGTGCCGATCCGCGACGTGGTGACGATCCTGGAGACGATGGCCGACTTCGCGGGCCGCGTCAAGGACAATGAGCAGATGGGCGAGCTGGTCCGCGCAGCGATTGCCCGGACTATTACACGCCAGTATCTGGACGACGAAGGCAAGCTGTGGTGCCTGACTCTGGACACCGCCACCGAAAGGATGCTGCAAGAAGCATTGCAGCAGACCGCGGGAGGCGTGATTCTCTCTGTCGAACCGACTTTGCAGCAGAAGTTGATCCAAGAGCTGCAACATCAGGTTGAGGCTTCGACAGCCCAGGGCCATCACGCGGTCGTCTTGTGTGGCACGCAGATTCGTTTGGGACTGCGCAAGATGCTCGAGCGGGCAGGCGTCGGAGTGTCGATTATGGCCTACAACGAAGTCTCCGCCCAAGCCGAGGTGGAGTTCGTCGGCCAGGTGTCGGCTGTCGCCGCAGCGGCCTAAATCCAGCCTGACGGTCACGCATAATGGGCCAGTCCCATGACCGAATTGGAACTCCGCGCCTCTGTCTGCGAAACTGGCCGCCGTTTGTGGCAGCACGGTCTCGTCGGCGCCGCCGAGGGCAATATCAGCGTGCGCCTCGACGCCGAGCGGCTGCTTTGCACCCCTTCCGGAGCCAGCAAGGGCCACTTGAAGCCGGACGACATCGTCGTCATCGACTTGCATGGTGCGGTTCTTAAGGGAGGCTCTCCCAGCAGTGAAGTGCGGATGCACTTGGCCGCCTATGCCGCGCGGCCCGATTGCCAGGCCGTCGTCCACGCGCATCCGGCGATGGCCACAGCTTTCGCGCTGGCAGGTGAAGAAGTGCCGGACAACTGGCTGCCTGAGGCCGCCTACGTCCTCGGGAGCGTCGCCAGCGTTCCATTTGGCATGCCTGGAACTGACGAGCTGCCGGATGCTCTGAAGCCGTTTCTAGAAGACCACAAGACGTTCTTGTTGGCCCACCACGGCGCCGTTGTCCTGGGCAATAGCCTGGCCGACGCATATAACCGTATGGAAACCTTAGAAAGGGTCTGCCAAGTGATCGCTAACGCCCGTGCCATCGGCGTGCCCAAGCCGCTGACCAACGCGGCGTTTCAGCACCTCTTGTCCGTCGCTCTGAACGGGAGACTGGCATAGTGGCTGGAAAATATCAGGCTCCAAGAGGCACGTTCGACGTGCTACCGGCTCCCTACGCCAAAGAGCCGGTTTTCGAGGCGCATCGCTGGCATGCGGCCGAATCAAGTTACCGAAAGGTAGCTGGATTGTTCGGCTACCAAGAAGTTCGGACTCCGATCTTTGAGGATATAGAGCTGTTCCTGCGATCAAGCGGTGAGACGAGCGACGTGGTCTCGAAGGAGATGTACGATTTCAAAGACAAAGGTGACCGCCATGTCGCCTTGCGGCCCGAAGGCACCGCCCCGGCTATGCGCGCCTACATCGACAGCTCGATGGGCGGGCAGGGCGTCGTCAGCCGGCTCTGCTACTTCGGCCCGGTCTTTCGCTACAACCGCCCGCAGAAGGGTCGGTACCGCCAGTTCCACCAAGCAGGATATGAGCTGATCGGCAGCCCCTCGCCGCTCGCCGATGCGGAAATCATCACCGCCACCGTCCGGTACTTCAAAGAAATTGGTCTGGACAACCTCGTCGTCAAAGTCAACTCTATTGGCCGAGCCGAGACCCGAGGTGCGTACGAGCTGGCCATCCTTTCACACGTCGACAAATGGCTGGATGGCCAGGACGAGGAGCAACAGGCGAAGGCCAGAAAAAATCCTCTACGCCTTCTGGACACCAAAGACCCCGACCTGCGCGCTGAGCTAGACGGCCTGCCCTCGATCCTGGGTTTCCTTGGCGACGACAGCAAGGCCAACTTCGCAGCATTGCAGGAGCACCTGGCCGAGTCCGGAGTGGCTTACGAGGTTGACGATTCCATCGTTCGAGGTCTGGACTACTACACAGACACAGTCTTCGAGGTCGTCAGCACCGAATATGGCGCCCTCTGCGGCGGAGGACGCTACGACGGACTGGTCGAACAGCTCGGCGGTCCCTCGACTCCCAGCGTTGGAGTCGGCATCGGCGTCGAAAGGGCTTTGCTGGTCGCAGACATGGCGGGCAAGGCACCTCGAGCCGAGGCTCCGTCACGCTGGTATGTGGTCGCCGCCACCGAGTCGGCCCGCGCCGCCGCTCGGACGCTAGCCATTGAACTGCGGTCCATGGGAGTCGGATGTACTCTTGACCTGGACGGCCGCTCCGTCAAGGCCCAGTTCAAGCAGGCCGACCGGAACGGAGCCTCCATGACCGCCGTCTTGGGCGACGACGAACTCGCCAACGAGACGGTGTCCGTCAAAGATCTAGTGACTGGAGAGCAAAAGACTCTGCCGCGCCATGTCTTTCTGAGGATCGCCGATGATTGAGACAGGGGCTAGGGGCTGGTGGCTAGGGGCTAGAGTCGGAGAAGTCCTTGCATTTTCACTTTTGGGCGTCGTGGCACAGGCCCAGACACCTGATTTCGCATTTTTCGCCGACCTGCGCCCGACCTTGGCGCGTGAAAACGACCGTCGCGTGGTCTACCGATGGTACGACCTCGACGGCAGACCGAGCGTCGTGGGGTTCCGCTTGATCCTGGAGAGCGGCAACCGAGTGACCGTCTCCCAGCGCATTCGCCGGGTCGACACCGACGCGGACACCGAAGCGCTGGACGAGTACTTCATAGAAAGTCGGGGATTTTGGCGGCTCGGCAAGCAGTATTTGCCGTTCGGCGCCGGCACGATTCTGCGCCCCAGCGCCCTAGCGGCTCGTGTCGACACCAACCTGCTCTACGAAGACGCCCCGATCAAGATCGCCCTGGCCGACAACGGCAAGGGCCGTTCGCGTGGTGTCGCCGGTCGGATCGGAGGTAACTTCGGCCTGAGTTTCGCTTACGGCGACAGCTGGGGCATCGAAGCGACGGACTTGACGGCCTTTCAACTGCCCAAGGAAGCACTCGGCCGCGACCGTGGATACCAACTGGCGCTGGGCGCCGACACCACCCTCTTTTGGCGCGGCGTCACCGTGGTCGGCGAGTATGTCGTCCTCCGCAATGGGGAGAGCCCGGACGACAAAGACTTGGACTTGAGCGTCCTGCGCATCACCGCCCCGCTCTTGCCGACACGCCTCAAGCTGACCGGCGAATGGGCGCGCGACTGGACAGACCAGCGCGACTACTACCGGTTCACGGGCGACGTGCCGGTCAGCCGGGCCCTGACTTGGCATCCTTTTGTCCGGTTCGAAGGTACAAAGGTGAAGGACTTCGGACTCGTCAGCCACGTCAGGCTCTGAGAGACAGACAGTATGGAGATCGTCGGCACCCTCTTCCTCTTGTTCATTTTGGTGTTCATCGGGTTCATCGTCAGCCTCAAACTGTCGGTGGCCCGGCACCAGGCCATCACTGGCGTCCCGCATCCCAGCGAGCTCCCGGCTGACGTCCGACACCAGACTGCCAAGCTGCGACGCTTGCGCGAGGACATGGAGCGCACGATCAAAGGGCATCGTGACATCCCCGAGGTCCAGGTCGTCGGCAAGGAGGCGCTCGAAGCCTCGGCTGATTTGATTCGCAAAATCACTTACCTGGCCACCCAGCGCGAAAGCCTCCGCCGAGCCCATCAGCACGCCAGCATCTCGGAGACTGAGGAGGCCCAATTAGAGCTGAAACTAGCGCAGTCCACATCAATTGCTGAGCGCGAATCAATCGAACGGACGCTGGCCAATTACCGGCGCGCCAAGGACCATTTGGAGGATGCCGACAACCAATTGGGCGACTTTCAGCAGCAAGTGCTTGAGGCGGAGGCGACCTTGAGCGAGTTGCACAGCCGCATTGCGACCATGACGGCCATGGGTGCACGGGTCAGCGAAGACGAACTACGCGACACGCTCGGTCGGCTGCGCAGCCTTAACACGACGATGGACGAAGTCCAAGCGACCCTGCCCAATGAGGCCAGGCCATGAGCGAAGTTAAACGCGCCTACGACCTGCTGCGCGGCTATGTCAACCGCGAATGGGACCGGATCAAGGGCATTGAGCTAGACGACGCCTGGCGTGAACTCAACGCCGCCACCCGGAAGCCCGACGACAGCGACCTGGCCGAGTCGGAACTCTCAGCAGTCGAGTCGGTGTCCAGTCCCGCCGAGCCGACGGCCCGGCCGATTCCGACAGAAGCCGACTTGAAATCACAGGCCCGCCAAATCCTCGGCGTCGCCGACGGGGCGGACTTCAACGCGATCCACTTGGCTTTTCAGAAGTTGAACAAGCGGACACAGCCAGACAACTTCCCGACTGGCAGTGACGAGGCGCGGAGCGCCTCGTCACTGCGCGCTCGCGTTCAGTGGGCGTATACCGTCCTCACTGCAGAGATGTCCCCAGCAGAAAAGCGCTTCGGCTCTCTGGAAATCGAATAGGTCTTGTTGGTTCGATAAGTCATATAGGACATATAAGTCTGATATGTCCTATATGACTTATCAAGCACTATTTGGACAGCCGGTTCAAGGCATTCTCCACGTCGCGGCGCACAAACACCAGACTGTGGTCACGATGGGCCTCGATGAGCGGGATCACCGCCTTGTCGCCATATTCCGCTAGAGCGCCGATGGCCGTCCTTAGCGGCGAGTTGCTTCGCTCCTTTAGGTACCCGACCAGCGTCTCGTAGACTTCCCTCTTGCCGGGAGCGTCTTTCAAACGGCCCAAAGAGCGGAGTGCCTCCATGCGCAACGGCTGCAAGGTGGCGTCAGTGCGCACCAACCGCAAGCACAATGCCCGTGCTCGTTCGACGTCTTTGCCCACCCAATACCGCAGCGCTTCGACTTTGAACTCAGGGTCGGAGGTCTTGAAATTCCACGCGGCCTCGGCCAGTTCGTCGGAGGGTTTGGCTCGGAACAACCCTTGCAGAGCTCGAAGCTTTTGGACCTCGTCCGATGCCGAAGACGACCAGACCGATTGAAGTCTGTCAGTGGCGGCTGCCTCTTGCGGGAAGCCGGCCAGAGCACTCAGGGCATTGATTCCGATCCGTTTGTTCGCGCTCTTGGTCATTTTTAGCAAGAACGGCAAGTCGCGGACTGACGAAACGTAGCCCTCGAGGATGCGCTCGGATTTCTCTTTCTCGGCAAGCGCCACCGGCAGCGAGCCGCCCATGGCCTGGATGAGCCTAGCCTTGCAACCCGAGTTGGGAGCCACCGCATAGAGCCGCGCCCACTCTTCTGGCGTGTAGCCAGCCTCATACTTGAACTCAGCCATCAGCCAGCAATCCGGGTCGAAGAGGACAGCCCGCCCTGCGGCACCCTTGATCTCAACTTCGGCGTCTTCGGATAGATGGACGCTGCGCTTCTCGATCTTCCCATCGCTGTCCACCAGCCAGAAGTCGAGTGGCACGGGATAGGCAAGTGGATACTTGGCCTGTTTGACGATGGTATGTTCGCCGTCCCGGACTAGAGTCAGTTGCGGTGCACTCTTGATATAGAACCACTGGCGACGGAAAGCATCCAAATCTTTACCGGTTGACTTGGACATTGTGGCAAAGAACTGTTCGGTCGTCACGTTCTGGAAGCCGCGAGTCTGCAGGTACGTCTTGATGCCTTTCCAGAAGGCATCTTCCCCTACCTCGTGCATCAGCATGAACATCCGAGCCGCGCCGCCGCCGTAGGCGAAGCCGTCGAAGAGGTCAAGAGGATCCTTGTATTCGCTATGGACCATGGCCCGGTCTGGCTGGCCAATTGAGGCGTACAAGGCCCCGTCGATCGTGCCTTGCCGCTGCATGTCGTAGGCTTCCTGCCCTTCTTTCTCGCGCGTCCAGAACGCCGGCAGGAACGAGGCCCAGCCCTCGTTGATCCAGATGTGCGGCCAGTCGGGGGCGGTCACCGTGTCGCCGAACCACTGGTGGGCGAGCTCGTGGGCGACGAGGCCGGTCTGGTCGTTGTACGCGGAACGCTCGGGCGGGAAAAGCGCGCCGATCGTCTGTGTCGTACAGGTCACGTTCTCCATGCCGCCGAACATGAAATCGGGCACCGCCGATTGGCTGTACTTCTCCCACGGGTAAGGGAAGCCGGTCTGTTTGCTATAGAACGCGACAACCTTGTCCGTGCCGCCAAACGCCGCTTTGCCCCAGGAGGACAATCCTTGCGGCACCCAGATGCTCACTGGCACGTTCGCTTTGCCGTCGGGAACGACGTCGTACAAACCGGCGACGAGAGAAATCAGATAAGTGGCATGTGGCTTGCTGATCTTCCACTTCCACACGTCCTCCTTCTTGCCCTTGGTCACACCGACCAGTTGGCCGTTGCTGAGGGCCTTCCAGCCTTTGGGCAGGTGGATCGTCCCTTGGCTGGTCGCCTTGTCGTTGGGCCAGTCATAAATCGGCATCCAGTAACGGTTGTCGACCATTTCGCCTTGGGTGTAGACGACCGGGGTCTTGGCTGGGTAAGCGTACTTGGCTGGCACAAAGTAGATCCCGGCTTCGGGCAGGCCGTGGTATTTGATGCGGACCTTGAGGGTCTTCCCTGCCTTACCTTTGGTCGGGATGGCCAGCACCTTGCCGTCTGATTCCATCTTGGCTTTGTTGCCGTCGATGGTGACGCCGTCGATTTTCAGCTTAGGACAGTCAAAGACCAGGTAGGCGTTGGCCTTGGTAGTCTTCAGAGTGTGCGTAACCGTGCCACTGATGGCGGCCTTGTCGAAGTTG
>JAFDWT010000117.1 GCA_018268335.1 Armatimonadota bacterium
GGTGTGGGTGGATCACCTCCTTAAGAGTAAGAACTTGGAGCCCCACTGGGGATTTCCAACATACTCAGGTCGACGCTTTGTCACTGAACGCGTGGAGCTTTCAAAGTGTGAAAAGCCCCCAGCCGCAAGGCTGGGGGCTTTTTGCATGTCCAACCTAACCGATGAGCGGATCAAACCGTCTTATAACCATGAGCCTCCTCTGCACAGTAGTCCTTGGCAGCCTGATACGTGAGGATCCTCAGCAGCTGCCTGTCGTCCTCGCTGGACAAGACGGATGGAACGGCTTCGGCTACGCGCAGGCGACCCACAGAGCTGGCGGTGCGATCGTCGCCGCCGGAGACGGCCACTGGGCTGGTCTGCTGGACCGCGGTCGATTTGCCTGGACCAATGATCTGAAAATCTGGCCGAACACCTTCATGTTCCCCAGCGGTGACTACACCGTCCCAGGCGACATGGCTCTGGTGCTGACCAAGAAGGGGCGCCTGGTCGCCGGGTTTGTGGACGGCAAGTCACTTGGAGCCCACAAAAGCTGGGTGAGTGATGCCGAAGGTATGCCGAAAGATCTGGCTTCAAAGACCTACACGAGCACCAGCGACGACAAAGGCAAAACTTGGTCTAAGCCACACATGATCCAAAACCAGTACTGCGGAGCCATCCGTAGTATGGTGCAGGCCAACGACGGCAGCCTGTTAGTGGCGACCACTGGACTCATCCCTTCCGTGAGCCGGTGCATGCAGTACATCTATCGCTCCACCGACGAAGGGAGTGGTTGGAAGCTCGTCGCCACCCTCGACGACCAAGAGGCGAGGGGTGACCATGACGGATTCGTCGAAGGCTCCTTAACCCCTTTGAAGGGTGATGGCGTGCTCATTGTCCTCAGGACGTGCCGCGGCACCTTGTACCAGTCGAAGAGCGCGAACAACGGATCCACATGGTCGGCGCCTACGACCACCGGAATCGCTGCGAGTTCGTCACCAGGAACAGTGCTGCGCCTGAGGAGCGGGCGTCTTGTCTTGGCCTACAACCCCATTTGCCCATCCGGCACTGACCCCGGCACTATTCGGAAATTCACTTATCCAGGTTCCAAGCGCCCGAGCTCTTGGTACAGAGGGGAGATTTATCTCCGCTGGTCAGACGATGACGCCAAGACGTGGTCTGAACCTCGTCTATTGCTGAAGCATCCGCAACCGGATCGGACGGTCGGCGGAAGCGGCATCGGCTATGTCCAACTCGTGGAGCCGCAGCCAGGACTGGTCTGGGGCAATGTGTTCCAGGGCGGAGAATTCGTCGGCGCCAACGGCCAGTTTAAGTTCCTCGAAGCTGACCTCAAGTGAGCGGTCGGCGGGGGGCCGACCGCTCAGGGCCATCACTTGGGTGAGTAGACCTTTTCGTCGGCAGCACTCTCGACAGTCGCGGAGGTGTAGTGTCTGACAATCTTCTTTGTCGCCGACTCGTAGTGGACCACCGTCATTGGTAGCATCGTCCCGCCGACTGACTTGTAGTCCGCGTAGTCGTAGATGTCGTTCATTGGGCCGACAATGGACCGGTCGAAGTACACCGCGCGGGCCAGCAGGCCGGTGGTCGCATCAAAGTAGAGCTTGACTGCCGTGGCGCCAAGGGTGCCACGGACGACCTTCATGGGTTTGCCATCGACTGGCTCGGTTCCCGATGCCGCCTGCGTCAGTTTGGGAACACCGGACCAAAAAGTCCGGCCGTAACGGATGAGTGCTTCGTTGTCTGGCGGCGGGACGACGTTTTTGCCGCCACCCGCGTCGACCCAGGCGTCTTTGAGGTCCCAGCCAATGGTGTACTTGCCCTTCTCGGCCTCATAAAACTTGCCGGTGGACGATTGGTATGTCGTCAGGTCATGCGACTCGCCCTTGTCGTCGACCGTGCCAGTCAGCTTGATGTGCGTCGCGGCTGCGGGTGCCTTTGTGGCGGCGGCGAACGCCGCCAACACGGGATCGGCGCTCGCCGAACTGCCCGAGCGCAGGCGTGGTTGGACAGGAAATGCACTGGCAATGGGATCGGGGTGGCCCTGGCCGTGGTGGCATGTGAAGCAGGTCACTTCCGGCCGGCCGTTGAAGTACTTGTCGTTGAGCTCCTTCGTCAGCTCGATCATTTCCCGCGTAGTCTCCTTCGGTCGGAGATTGTCGTTGGCGAAATCTTGGCCTTCGTGGCAGTGGGCGCAATCGGTGCCGAGCGCTTGGCTCATGGCATGCATCGCCGGCATGATGTCGGCGGCCTTTTGGCCTTTGAAGCTCTTGATGTTCTTGTAGACCTCTTCGGCTTTCTTGTCTGCTTGCCCCGGCTGGGTTGTCGCGACGGAAAAACCCAGGAGGGCCATAGCAGTGACAAAGACTAGCGACTGCGCTCTTGCCATTCCCCGATTTTGACCCAAAGGCCCGTCATAAGGGGCGCTCAGACGCAAAGACGGCCGAATCGGGTTAAGTAGAGGTCTCGATGCACCGACCCGTCGACGACCTGCGCATCCAGGCCACCCGGCCGTTGCTGCCTCCTGCGATATTGATCGAGGAGGTGCCACAGAGTGATGCTGCCGCCGATCTTGTCGCCAGTGCGCGGGAGACGGTCCGGCAGATCCTCTATGGGCAGGACGACCGACTTCTTGTCGTCGTCGGGCCGTGCAGTGTCCACGACGTCGATGCGGCGCGCGAATACGGCGAACGTCTGAAGCCGCACGCCGAGCGCTTGGCTGAGGACTTGTTCGTGGTCATGCGCACCTACTTTGAGAAGCCGCGGACAGTAGGCGGCTGGAAGGGGCTGATCAACGACCCCGACCTGGACGAGACGTTCAAGATCAACAAGGGTGTGCGGCTGGCGCGGCACCTGTTGCGCGACATCTGTGACATCGGCCTGCCCTGCGCCACCGAGTTCCTGGACATGACGGTGCCCCAGTACATCGCCGACTTTGTCTGCTGGGGCGCCATCGGGGCCCGGACGGTGGAGAGCCAGACCCATCGAGAGCTTGCCAGCGGCCTATCGATGCCGGTCGGGTTCAAGAATGCCACAGACGGACGCATCCAGCCGGCCATCGACGCTGTGCAGTCGGCCCGTATGGCGCACTGGTTTCCAAGCACGACTAAAGACGGTGTCGCGGCGTTGAGCTACTCGACCGGCAACGACTGCGGGCATGTCGTGCTCAGGGGCGGAGCCTCTGGGCCGAACTATGATGCCCCGACCGTTGCGGAGACTGCCGCGAAGCTTGCCCAAGAAGGGTTGCCGGACAGATTGATGGTGGACTGCAGTCACGGCAACAGTGGCAAAGACCCTGAGAAGCAAAAGGTCGTGGCTGCCCACCTGGCCGCTCAAATCGCCAAGGGTTCCAAGCACATCATGGGGGTGATGCTGGAGAGCCACCTGGTGGGCGGACGGCAGGACTATGTCGCGGGGCAGGCCCGATATGGGCAAAGCGTGACCGATGCGTGCTTAGGTTTGGACGATACGGTGCCGCTGCTGGACGAACTTGCCGCGGCCGTGCGCAACGCGCGGTCCTGAGACTGCCGCAACCCCATAGGCCCGCCTGCGTGATATCGATGTGATATCATATTGATATCGAGGTACATCGGTGAAAGAGAAACAAATCAGTGTCCTGCCTGGCGCCCTCATGCTTGTGGTCGCTCTGGCCCTGTTCGGCGGCTGTGT
The DNA here is from genome assembly GCA_018268335.1 of Armatimonadota bacterium. Taxonomy (GTDB): domain Bacteria; phylum Armatimonadota; class Fimbriimonadia; order Fimbriimonadales; family Fimbriimonadaceae; genus JAHBTB01. Next base: position 3,664 of record JAFDWT010000117.1, read on the forward strand.
CTGGTCGTTTGTCCAAGCCGTGAAGGTGGACAACGCCTCCATGGTCTGGCCCGCTCTCGTTGGCATCATTTTGTGGTCGGTCGGCCTTGGCGGCTTCTTTGTGGTGGAGCCCAACGGAGCCAAGGTGCTGTTGCTTTTCGGCAAGTACGTCGGCACGGTGCGGACGCCAGGGTTCCACTGGACGAACCCGTTCCAGACCAAACGGAACATGTCGCTGCGCGTGCGCACTCTGAACGGCGAGAAGCTGAAGGTGAACGATTTGAGCGGCAACCCCATTGAGATCGCGACCATCGTCGTTTGGCAAGTGAGCGACACCTACAAGGCGAGCTTTGATGTCGACAACTTCGAATACTTCGTCCAGTTGCAGAGCGAGACCGCGCTGCGCCACTCGGCCAGCACCTATCCCTACGATGCCGACGACGACCAGCCCTCTCTGCGCAAGAACGCCAGCGAGGTCAGTGACCACTTGTTGGCTGAATTGCGGGAAAAGCTGGCAGTGGCGGGCGTCGAGGTGATCGAGGCGCGGCTGTCGCACCTGGCCTATTCACCCGAGATCGCTGGCGCCATGCTCCGCCGACAGCAGGCGGCGGCCGTGATCGCCGCTCGGACGCGTATCGTCGATGGCGCGGTCGGTATGGTGGAGATGGCGCTGAACCGCATGGAGGCCGAGGGTGTCATCAAGCTCGATGAGGAACGGAAGGCAACAATGGTGCAGAACTTGATGGTCGTCCTCTGCAGCGAGCACGCGGCCCAGCCCGTGGTCAATGCGGGGACACTCTATAACTGACGACGAATGGCGGAGCGCAAGAGCTACCTGTTACGGCTGCCGGCCGACCTTTGGGAACAAATCCAACGGTCGGCCTCTGCCGATCTGCGTAGCGTCAACGCTCAGATCGAGTTGCTTTTGCGGGAAAGCTTACGGCGGCGTGGTGCAGGTGCCTTTGACGAGCCCCCACCCGAATCAGACAGCGAGGTATAAGCTCATTTGGTGCACTACCTGACCGTTCCTGACCTGGTTTGGCTGAACCTGCAGCTCACGGGTTCGCCGCAGAAGTACAACTACGCGACCCTGGAGGAGGGCGTTTTCTACCAGTACGCCTACGGCAGCTCGACAGACGTCTTTGCCCAGGCGGCCCGACTGCTGACTGGATTCGCCCGGTTACGGCCGTTTGCCTCGGGGAACAACGCCACGGCACTGGCGGCCACTGTCGGGTTCTTGGCGATCAACGGGCAGGAGTTGCGTGTCGAGGGGTTGGCATGGCTCGAGTCGCTGTTCGCTGATCCTGCATCGGCTGCGGACAAGATCCAGGCGGCTTGCCATGCCCACGGTGTGCACCTGAAGCATGGGATCCCCGACTCACGCCAGTCGTTGCAGCAGGCCGTCGACGCGAACCGCGCGACGCTTGGTTCTTTGCTGGCCAGCGAGCCGGTGGCCGAACTGGTCGGTTAAGTTGAGACTTGCCGCCGCTTAGCTGGCATCCCGACCCAGGTTTCGGCGGGAGGGATGTCGTCTCGCACCATTGCCCCTGCGCCGACGACAGCCCAGGCACCGACGCGAATGTTGGGGAGCACCACCGACCCAGCGCCGACCAAGGCACCGTCACCTACGTGGACGCCGCCGCACAGCCGGGCCCCTGGGGCTATGTGGACGCCGTCGGCGACCACACAGTCGTGGTCCACGCTGGAGCAGGTGTTGACGACGACATGGTCGCCGACGACGGCGCCTGGCTGCACGACGGCGCCTGCCATGACAACCGTCCCGACCCCCAACACCGCCGACGGAGCCACATAGGCTGAGGCATGGACCAGGGTCGCCCACTGGGCCGGGGCCTCGGAGGCTAGGCGCAGGCGGACGTCGTTGGCGCCGACGGCGACGAACGCCTCGATGCCGGTGTGGAGCTTGCCTAAGAACCCGGCATAGTCGCCGACGATGGCGAAGCCGTCGATGGTCTGCCCAGTGCGTCCTGGTCGGTCGTCAAACACGCCGGCGACGATCCGGCCTGAGGACCGGGCGGCGTCCAATACGACCCGTGCGTGCCCGCCGCCGCCAAGAACCAGAAGTTGCTTCATCGCATCCTCATTGGAGTGGGATGGAGCGGGTGACGGGACTCGAACCCGCAACATTCAGCTTGGGAAGCTGACGCTCTACCGTTGAACTACACCCGCTTGCGAGAGGTTTGGAATGGAGCGGGCGATGGGAATCGAACCCACGTGATCAGCTTGGAAGGCTGGAGCTTTACCATTAAGCTACGCCCGCGACTCCGGTTCGAGTCTAGCACAACTGGGTGCCAGACTCGAAGCCGCGACCCGGCTATGGGTAGATGTTGATGGGGGTCGGGCCGTCGGCCCGTGAGAAGGTAGGGCATGCTCCTGTCTTGTGTCCGAAGACATTCAGGAAGCCGACGCCTCCGCCGCTTCCAGCCCAAAAGACCGGCCCAGTCAGTTGTTCAGATCGCCCAGAGTAGACGCCCAGTTCGAATCCGCCCTGCATCTTGACGAACCCCAGGCCCCATCCAGCGCCGCAGTTGTATAGCGAGCTTGCCGAGCCCCCGCCGCTGGTGGACAAGACGCCACCGAGGGGCCAAAACTGCCAGCCATAGTCGGTCAGGTGGTCGGCGAAGCAGTCGTACCAGGACAAGTTGAGGGTGTTCCCACCCGTCATGCTCCAGCCATACCGGCCCAGGTTGCCGCCGCTGACTGAGCACGACCTCCACGATATGCCGCTGATGTCAGCCGCTCCAGATCCGTCCGGGCCTATGGACCAACCTCCGGCACCAGCCGCCTGAATTACGACCCGACAATGGTCAAAGGTCACGTAGCTTGAGCTTTGAAACGCGCCATAGGTGTTCACAGCGAACCCGTTGGAGTTCTTTGCGCCTGTTTGGACTGAGACGTCGGTCCAAGTGGAGAACTTCAGTCCTCTGGTCACAAAGCAGTTCGTGTTGTCTGGCCCTAGGTAGGCCACAAGGGGCATCAGTCCGGGGCTGACGCCTTTGACATTGAGCTTGACGCTGGTCTCTGGTGCAGTCGGCTGGATGACCAGAGGCTGGTCGAGACGAAAGATGGTCGCCGCGTCCCGCATCATTATCAGTGTTTTGCCCGATGAAACGCACTGCTGGATCGCTAGGGTGAGGTTGGCCCGGTCGAGCGTGGCCACTCCTGTCGCGTTGACGACGATAGAGTCGATGTCGAACGCAGCCAAGGTGGCGAGGGACGCAGCGGCGATGATCGTTGTCAAGGCTTGGCTCCCTGGGTGGCTATGTATGCTGAATTTGAATTGCAAAGATCCATTTCTTTCTCCAAATGCGAAGATCCAATGAAAGGTCGAGGCAGGCTGGCCCTTAGCCATAGGTATGGGGATAGCAGCCCCAAAGCTGTCGCCCTCCAATAGAGGCAGTCGCCCCCGGTTTTCCGACTCTGGGAGCGGAAACATGGTTCCGGCTGCAACCAAATCCTTACGAGTAAGAGCGTTGCCGGCCTGGCCTTTGTAGCGGAAGGGGGTGCCGGCCTGGGTGCCTCCCCATACGGCCAGGCCGTAGCCGTCGAGGAGTGGTGTGGCGACGGTGGCTCCGCCGCCGGCCAGTCCGAAGACGCTGCCGTTGGGGTCGAAGAGGTAGGTGGTGGAGGCCCCGCCGTATATTTTGGCGACGAGCCCTGTCGGCCCCAGACGTAGTAGGTGTCGTAAGCCCCGGCCCCGTCACGGTCGCGCTAGGAGACGACGGCGTCGCCATCGTAGGTGAAGCTGGTGGCGTTGGTGCCTCCGTTGGAAGAGCGCCAACCGGCGGTGTCGTAGGCGGCGAACGACATGAAAGGCGCAGAGGAGAGCCGGTCGTCCGGGCCGTAGGTGTAGGTTTGTGTTCAGGGCCTGGGCCGCGGTCGCCTGCTGATAAAAATTACCAACCTTTGGCGAGGGGGTCGTTAGCTCGTTCCAATTGGTCTATCACGCTTTGAAACAAGGTGCTTCTCGATCTCTTTAACCTGTGGATGAAACGGACTCTCTCGTCACCCAAAGTGCTGTCCAATGATAGTTCAGCCAGTGCGGGAAGGTGCTTTGACGACGCGGCACTTGAGATCGCTTCAGCCAGACCAGGTAGTGCGAGGAGTTCGTTCTTTTTCGCACACAATTTGAACTCCTCTATGAGTTCCGGCACAAACTTGTCTGCTTCGCGGATGTTCATGGTTGCCGCCATGCCGCCCTTGACTTGGTCTGGATAGTCTAAGCGGACGTGTTTTGCGATGACTGGCAAGGACTTGATCCGCGCTTGCTTGTCATGATATAAGTCAGAAAACTTGCGAATGGGGACGCCGCTGGCGATGATGTCTTTTGCAAGGGCGTCAAAGCATAACATGTTAAACCCGACTAGTTCGTGGCGTCTATCCTCCTTTTCTTGGTGCAGCTTCACCCAAACGGGGTCGCTCTCTCGTTCTTCATAATCCAATCTCTTATTGACTGTATAGAAGTCCCTTACATACGCCGTGAATGCTTCTGAGGCTTCTTTGGACGCCTTAGCTAGAGCGCTGTAAAAGGTCTTTGCATCCTGTCCTGTGACCTTCGAAAGATCGATTACAAAATTGAACTTCATAGTACTCTATGGATGAATAGGAGCCCATCCTTCTCCATATCAAGAAGCTTCTTTGAGAGTATTGTCCCCCTCCTGACGTATAAGTTGAAAGAGTATCCGTCCGGTCGATGGTTCAACATGTCTCGAATCTGGCCTGTGAAGTCGAGAGTCTTGACGTTCTTGATCTCGTTGACTGTATGGAGATCGTGGTCGATTCCGTCGGGTACTCGCCATTTCCTCATGCCATTTTGAGCCGTTGTGTAAAGTCTCTCCTTAGCTCCAATGTTCGCAATTCTTTGAACTGCCCTCTCGCCAGCGGCACCGACCTGCCGGACCTTCGCCATGGCCTTGGCGCTTTTCCAAGCCCGGTACGCCTCTGCGCCCTTTGCAATGACCTGCCCGGCTTTGACGAAGACGTATTCACCGGCGATCTGGAGGAGCGCCTCCTTGGCGACCTCTCCGCAAACGACGGATACCTGATATCCCGGTTGCTGTTGGGCCCATTTGTCGTTGAAGTGGCCGAAGGAGAAGGCGTGCAAGAGGGCGCAGCCTCCGGTTTTGATGCCGGAGAGGAATCCCTCCCCAGTGAAGAGCATGTCGCCGATCTGAAAGTCCAAGCCGCTCGGGTCGATGCCGTTGATGGGGTCTCCCGAGCAGTAGCAGTAGGTGTTGGCCCCGCCCTCCAGGCCGATTGGGTCCCGGCTGAGCCATCTTCCGGTGTAGGGGTCGTAGAAGCGGTTGTGGCAGTAGACGAGTCCGCTCTGGTCGGTGTAGTAGCCGGCCTGGCCTTTGTAGCGGAAGGGGGTGCCGGCCTGGGTGCCTCCCCAGACGGCCAGGCCGTAGCCGTCGAGGAGTGGTGTGGCGACGGTGGCTCCGCCTCCGGCGAGGCCAAAGACGCTGCCGTTCGGGTCGAAGAGGTAGGTGGTGGAGGCGCCTCCGTAGACCTTGCCCACGAGCCCGGTGGGGCCCCAGACGTAGTAGGTGTCGTAAGCCCCGGCCCCGTCACGGTCGCGCTGGGAGACGACGGCGTCGCCGTCGTACGTGTAGCCGGTGGCGTTGGTGCCTCCGTTGGAGGAGCGCCAGCCAGCGGTGTCATAGGCGGCGAAGGACATGAACGGGGCAGAGGAAAGCCGGTCGTCCGGTCCGTAGGTGTAGGTCTGCCCGCGTCCTGTGAGCTGGTTGCCGTTGGTGTCGAAGGCCATGGCGCCATAGCCAGGCGCGTTCGTCCCTGTCATCTGGTCCGAGGCGGTGTCGATGAAGTTCGTGGCGTTGCGGATGGTCGTCAGGTTGTCGGCGTAGTCGTAGGCGTGGTTGAGGGTGACGTTCGGGCTGCCGGTCTGGGTGTAGGTCTCGCTGGTCAGCCGCTCGTTGGTGTAGGCGAACGCCGCTGTGCCGGTCTTCCAGGCGTAAGTAGCCCCCGCGCCGGCCAGATAGGTGAACGTGAAGCCGGTGCGCTTGCCCTCGTCGTCGTAGGTGACGGGGTCGAACACCGAGTAGAGCGTGTGCCACTTGCCGTTGCCGGGCTCTTGGTACCGGTACTGGGCCGGCACGTTGGGATCCAGCGGCTTGTCGTCCGCCGAGAGGTTGAGGACCTTGATGATGTGGTCCAGGTCGTCGTAGGTGTAGAGGACGGTCGCCTGGCCGGTTCGGCAGGCAATGACCCGGTCGGCAGCGTCGTAGTCGTAGTTGAAGACCTGTGGGTTGAGGAAGTTGGCGGCATTGACAGTTATTTGCGTCAAATCGCCGACTTTGTTGTAGGAGTAGGTGTACGTGACTGACTGTGCGCCAGTCCAGGCCACCTGCATCGTGGAGCGCGCACCGGCCTGGTTGTAGGTATAGGTCAGCGTCCGGGTGTCACCTCCGGCCGTGACTTGGTCGGTGAGGACGCGGTCGGCACCGTCGTATGTGTAGGCGTGGCCTGTCGTTGTCGTCCAGGCCGTGGCAACACGTCCGAACTTGTCGTAGGTGTAGGTGTATTGCTCGAACGATGGCCCGCCGGTGGACAACTGGTTGTTGGCGCTGAGGCCCGGATCAGTCACCATGCCCGACTTGTTGAACTGGGCTTGCGATACCATTCCGCCGTCCTCAGCGAGGTAGCTGATGGTGCCGTAGGTGTACTCCGCACCAGTGTATGCGTTGGTCTTCGTCCAGTCAGTGAGCTGGCCCGTGGCGACACATGAGGTATTTGTCTTGACACCGCCTGACCCTGTGCCGTTGGTCGCCGTCCCCAGCATGTTGAACGGGTTGTAGGTGAACGAGTGGATCGCTGTGCTTGAGTTGTAGTGTTTATACGACTTGAGGTCGTAGCCTTGGTCCAGTCCCGTTTGGATGTTGTGTCCAACGATGTCGGTGACGCCTTTGACGCCGTATTCCTTATCGTATGTCGTGGTGGACATTGTCCTAGTCGGGTCGCTGATGAGAGACGTGTTGTAGCGCCAGCCGACAGAACTGGGTGCTTTGCCCGGTACGGCATACGACATCTTCACGCCACGGGCCATCGGCAGGTCGACGCTGGTGGTTTGGTCGTAACTGTTGTAGTGATATGTCGTCTGGCGGTTCAGAGGGTCCGTCTGGGTGCTGATGCGTCCTGATGAGTCGTAGCTGATGGTTGAGAAGCGCCCCAACGGATCGGTGATCTTGACTGGCTTACCAAACTTCTCAACAGAGCCGACCACTGGGGCGACATAGTCGTAAACTAGGGTCCCGGTCAAGCCGTCGGGAGTCGGGCCCGTGGCCGTCTTCACGTTGCCCATGGCCGTGTAGGTGTAGGTCGTGGTGCCGCTCGCTGGGGAGGTGGCGGTCGCGACTGCTCCGGCAAAGCTGCCCGTGGCCGGGTTTGTCACCGAGTAGTAGGTGTAGCCGGCCGTTGACTTGACGGTTCCATCTGCTGCGACGTCTTGGACGCTGGTCACGCGTCCCAGTAGCGCGTTCGAGGGATATTCCCAAGTGATGACTGTTTTGTTGCCGAAAGGGTAGCCGTATTGCGTGGGGTTACCGTGCGCATCGCGGGCGACGGTCATCGAATTGCTGCCCGGGGCTTGCACGACATCGACGGCCGAAGGGTCGATACCAGAGTATTGGACCGAGGCCGAGACTCCGGCCGCGTTCGTGCACCGCGTACAACGGCCCAACGAGTCGAAATTTACCGAGTACTGGTCCTTGACCACGCCGGACTGCACCGTCTGGGACGTGGTCGAACCATATCCGTAGCTGTATGTCCTCGCCGTGCCGTTCGCATCGACCTGGTTGGCCACTCCTCCGGTCGTCGTGTCGTAGTTGACAGCGGCGGTCTGATGGGACGAAGGAGAGTCGGCAGTGTCGACACTGGTGATCAGGGTCCGGCCCGAGACGGTCGAGTAGTTGTACGTCCATTGGTCGAAAGCACCGTCGAGGCAGGAGACGCCGGTGAGGAGGTTTCCTGTGTAGTGGAGCCAGACTGGGGCTGCGCCTGTGCCCTGGATGTTGTTTAGCATCGAACTGGGCCCGCCGTAGCCTAATGTCATGCTGGCGGTCGAGCCAAAGCCGGTCATGGAGCTCGTGATGCCGGTCAGCTTGCCGCTTGAGTAGGCCAGGGTCATCTGCGAGGTGTTAGGTAAGACGACGAGGTGCAACCTGTAGCAGCTATCGCCTGGGTCAATCTGGAATATCTGTTGTGAGGCGCCGTTCTGCTTGAGCGAGATGAAGTCCCACTTGCCGACCGTCGTGGACGGGACGCCTGCGACGATATATGGCGCACCTATCGGAGTCTGGAAGGTTCCAGTCGGTGTGCCACCGCTCATGTTAGGTGTCAGTGTTTCCGAGGCCCCGTTGGGATAGACCAACTGGACAGGGCCCCAAGCGCTTGGTTGGAGCGGCACGATCCGGTAGTCCCAGTTGTGAGTCCAGCCCGCGGGCAGTCCTGGAGACGAGATATTCCCTACGGCCAACGCTGTTCTATATTGCCGTTCAAACGCTATGGCGCCGCCAAATGGGTTGTCAACAACTAAGTCTGGTCCGGTGTCGATTTGCGCGACCCCGAACGGCAGGCTGACTGAGATTGCCGAGGAGGGTCCTCCGCCGGGGGCGTCAGAACTGTCCATCGGGACGGTGTGGTCCATCCATCCGGGAAGGGCATAGGCGTCGGGAAGGAAACCGAGCGGCGGGTCGGGCAGGATGTCGAAAACAACCCGGACATGCTGTGGCGTAGCGGAGACCTCAGACGAGTCCGCGCTGGTTCCAAATGAGTTGCTAGCGGAGACGACGTAGTAGTAGGTCGTGCCATTAGTCCGGCCCGTGTCTACATATGTGGGCGCGACGAGTTGTGTGGCAATTGTCGCGTACGGGCCGTTGTGAGTTGTCGCTCGCTTGATGTTGTAGGTAGATGCACCTCCACTCGGGGACCAAGCCAATGTGACCTTGGTGTCTCCTGCCGTGGCCAACAGGTTCGTCGGCGGCTGGGGAGGGTTAGCGTTGGTGACGACATCAAAGTACGAGCCAGCGATGAATCCCGGCGACCTTTGGAATCGAACTGTGTAGTTTGGGCCGACTGCTGCGTTCCATGGCGCACCAACAGTGAACTGCAGATTTGACTGAGAATAGCTCACAGTCCAGCCAACAGGACTAGATGCCGTAGCTATTTGGCTACCGGATGAGTTGTTGATGATCCACTGTGAAGGTAGGTTCTGCTCTTCGACAAAGCCTCCGTACTGGATGAAAGTCGCCGACCCGCCGACAGGCACTTGGGGATTGCCAAAGGAGGGAAATGAGAATGCAAGTGCGACAAATAGCGCCAGTAGAACAAAGGGGAGGAGTTGACGAACTCTCACTGCTCCAACTTAGCGGCTTCTTAGAGCTTTGTCAACTCGATATCTGAAGATTTCATCGCAATTTAATCTAAAACCGGACGTTAAAACCCCAAAGCCCGAACTTGCCGGCTTCTTGGCCGACGAACGCGACGACTTGGACGGGACGGCGGTCTTTGAGAACGGGGCCGGCGACCTTGCCTAAGTCGTAAGCCAGGATCCAGTTCCAGTTGAACGTGTCATATTCGCCGACCGCCTTGAGTCGGGGCGTGATGGCGTGGCTGGCGTTGCCAAAGGCACCTCGGTAGCGGTGCTGGTCGCCGTAGCCGACGGAGACATAGGTGTCGTCGAGGGCCTGCCAGGTTCCGACGACGTAGACCGACCGGGCCCAGTCGCGGTCCTCGGGGAGGCCGAAACCGGCGGAGCCGCCTCGTCCTCGCCAGTCCTGGACGCCCAGGGCAAAGCGGACGGGGCCGGACTGCCCGGGCGGAGTCCACTGGACAGTGCCGGAGTTGTCCCCGTGTGAGCTCTTGACCAGCACGCCATAGGACAAAGCACCGAATTTGCCGACCGGCAGGCCAAATTGAAGCTGGACTGAACCGTTGCCCGTCTTCGAGTCGCCGCTGGAAGTGTCCTGGAATGCCAGCCGCCAGTCGTGCGAGACGATGGACATTCCGGCAACCACCTCCCAGGGTGCCAACGCATAGGCGACCGGCGTAGAGTAGGCCATCGCTCCCCTGAAACCCGCCATTCCCGAGGGCGTGACGCCGAAGCCCGAGCCAGGCAAGGCCGAAGTGTTCCGGAAACTGGGGAACTCCCCTGGGCCACCGAACTGGGCCTGCGAGACAAGCGACATGGCAACGACGGTGTAGAGGCCGAGAGCTTTGGCCGGAGACATGCAGGAAATCCTACCTGCGCATGTTTGCTTCAGGCTAAAATACGGGCTCATGGCCGCGACGCCGACTGAGGACGTGATCGACGTCAGCGACACGATAAAGGTTCTGTTTCGGTCGTGGCGGACGGTTTTGGTCTTTGCTGGCGCGGCGACGGCCCTGGCCGGATTGGTCACCTGGATTGTGCCTCCGATTTACGAAGCCAAGTTCCTCGTCCTTTTCCCACGAGCACAAAACTCCGCGGGTGGCAACATCATCCAACTGGCGGCCAGCAGTTCCAGCGACGTGCAGTATCTGGGAGGCGTGGTCAAGAGCCACGAGATGCGCACACTGATCGCCGAAAAGGCTGACGTCAAGGTCAAGGACGTCGAGAACATTCTGGACGTCAACGAAGAGCCCGAGAGGCGGCAACTGGAGGTCGCCATACGGTCTGGGAAGTCGCAACTGGCTCTCGACGCAGTCACTTCGGTTCTGAACCGTCTTCGCAAGCTTGACGAGCAACTCTTGTTCAGCTTAAGCGACCGGATCAGCGGTGACCTTTCAAAAGAGGTCGACAAGACGAAGCGCCAACTGGACAACGCGCAGTCGCGCCTAGCCGAATTCCAAAAGTCCGCCAGGACAGTTCCAGGCTCCAAGGAAGACTATTCCGGGTCGGAGTACTTGGTCCAGGCGGAAGGAGCGAGGATCGACCATGAAGCGGCGCGCCGTCGGTTGCAAGCGCGTATCACCCAGCAGGCCAAGGTCGGCCAAGCCCTTGACCTGAACCTCCCTACCGGCGACCCGCAGATCACGGACTGGCGCAAGTCGTTATTGGACGCCCGAATCAAGCTCGACGCAGCACGGGCGCGCTACCAACCTGGGACGCCGCAGGTCAAGGAGGCCGAGGACACCTTGGCCTTCACACAGAACGCGATCAAGGCGGAGGTCCAGTCAAGGGTGGTTTCTGTCGAACGTGGGATCGACGATGAGACGGGCAGGCTGTTCGCCGCCGAATTGACGACCAGGTGGCTTGCCGAAGAAGCCGCCACGAAAGCCAAGGCCGCTCCCGAGGAAGCGAAGCAGTATCGCGAATTGCTCAGTGATGTCAGGGTAGCTCAGTCCAGCTATGAGTCTGCCTTGGCAAACTTCCGCCAGGAGTTGATCCGCAACAAAGTCGAGAAGCTTCAGTGGTCCGTGCTCGACAAGCCCTATCTGGTCGAGATTCCGGTCAACAAGAAGTTCGGGCTGAACATGGCGGCGGGCCTTGTGGTGGGAGGATTCCTTGGGTCCGTCTTTGCCCTCAGGAAGGCAAAGAAATGAGCAAGATCCTCTGCGTGACGTATGGGGCAGGTCACGCTCAGATCATCGCGAGCCTGTACCCGCAGCTCGTCGCCCGAGGGCACGAGGTCATTGTCTTCGCTCTGACGACTGCGGCCGGACAGCTTGCCCGCAAGGGGATTCCCAGTGTTGGCTACATTGATTTCATTGGACCAGAAGACCAGGCATCTTTGGAGTTGGGCAGGGAACTGGCAAGGGACAGTGCGGAGCACCCTGACGTGCGACCAGGTGAGACGGAGGCCTATTTGGGCATCAGTTATTCCGAATTGGTCGCCGACCACGGTGAAGAGGCGGCGGCCCGGATGTACGCCGAGGCCGGAAGGCAGGCTTTTCTGCCCAAGCGGTTCATCCGCCGCGTGGTCGAGCAGATTAGACCGGATTTGGTCTTGACCACCAATAGTCCGCGTTCCGAGCAGGCGGCGGTGGAAGTGGCGGCCGAGATGGGGCTTCCTTCGGTGGTCGTCGTGGACCTAATGGTGGGCGGCGACCGGCCCCGGCTGCACAAGCCTGGATACGGCACGAAGATTTGTGTGATCGCCGAACTCGTCCGCAGGCGACTGATCGAACTGGGTCGGAGTCCCGGCGAAGTCGTCGTGACTGGAAATCCTGCATTTGACGAGCTAGGTGCGACGAGCGTCGTGGAGGCGGCAGCTGAGTTGCGCCGTCAAAAGGGCTGGGGCGACGAGAAGATCGTGCTCTGGGCCTCGCAGCCCGAACCGACGGATTCGGAATGGGGGGCAAAAGTCGCCGCCGAGTTGGCGGCATTGGTCAGTTCGCAGTCGGGATGGCGGCTGGTCTTCCGTCCCCATCCAAACGAGAGGCCGGGTTGCCTCGGCGAGGTGGACCATATCGAGACCAGCGGAAGGGACGACGACCTTTCGGCCCTACTCAAGGCGGTCGACGCCGTCGTGGTAGTGTCCTCGACCGTCGGGCTCCAAGCAGCTTTGATGGGCAAGCTGGTCGTCCAGGTCGACCTGCCAGTCTCCGCCGAGCCCATCGACTATCCGTCGGTCGGGGCCGGCTACGCCGCCCGGGACATGGAGCACTGCATGGAAGTGCTCGTCACCCATATGGGTCGGCACGCCTCGGGAGACATGCCGTTCGCTCCGCTTGGTCGTGCGGCGGAAAGCGTCGTCGACCTGGCCGACTCGCTCTTGCTCCAGCAGGCAAGATGAGCCGGCATCTGCGGACTGGGCTCGTCGTTTTCGGCGGCGTCCTCGCCGGTCGTTTGGTCGGCTTTGTCCGCGACCTCCTGGTCTCTGCGATGTTCGGTCGCTCGGTTCAGGCCGACGTCGCCGTCCTGGTGATGACCGTTCCGGACGCCCTGCTCAACATCCTTGTGGGCGGCGCGATGGGGGCGGCGCTGATCCCCGAGTTCAAGCGCCGGTCACCGGCGGAGGGATGGCGGCTCTTTGTCCAGGCGTCGCAGCTTGTCTTGGCGGTCGCGGTCGTATTGACCGTGGCTTTGTCGCTTGGGGCTGGTTGGGTTGTCCGCCTGGTCGCTCCGGGGGTGGCGTCGAGCGCAATGGACACCGCGCGGCCCCTTGTCGCGGTGTGCCTATGGGCCGTGCCGCTGACGGCGGTGGCGGCGGTCAACCGAGCGTTTCTCCAGAGCCATGACCGGTTTGGGTCGCCGGCATTGTCGGCGTTTCTTTACAACTTGTCGCTCGTCATCGCACTAGGATTTGCCGGGGTTTTTCGGTTGCAGGCTGTCGCGGTCGCGGCGGTGTTGGGTGCTGGTCTGGGGCTCGCGGTGCAGATTCGAGACACCTGGCGACGGCGAGAGCCGGAGGCTGGCGAGGGTTGGTTGGTCGGCAGGAGCCTGGTCAACCGCTTTGTGCAAGCACTGGGAGCGGGGGTAATGCTGCTGACGATGCCGGTGGTACTGCGCGCGTTCGCATCGCGGTTTGGTGAAGGCGGTTTGGCCCAAGCCCACCTGGCCAGCAAGCTGGTGGACTTACCGCTTGGCGTGGCGCTGACGTCGGTCAGCGTCGCGCTTTTCCCAGCAGTGGCGGAAAAGTTGGCCCTTACCCAGACTCGGGAACAGGGGGTTGCCCTAGCGTCACAGGGCTTGCGCGTTGTCTTCGCGTTGGGGCTGCCGATCAGCCTGGGCATGGGTTTCTTCGCGTTGGATTGGGCGCGGATGCTCTATGGCCACGGCAAGATGGATCCTGAGGCCACGGTGCAGATCGGCATGTTCGCTGCCGTGCTCATGGTCGGCTTGTTGCCCCAAGCCCTCAACACGCTTGTTTTGACCGTCTTCGACTCGCTACGCGACATGGCGACGCCGTTCTTCATTACTGGCTTGGGCCTTGGTGCCATGTCGGTCGCTTCCGCCGCGGCCGCCGCACAGGGCAACCTGCCTGGCCTGGCATGGGCGACTGCTGGTGCCCATTGGGCGATACTGGTCACCTTGCTCTTGGTCGCCAAACGCAAGCATGGTGTGGATCTCCTGCGACCAGTCTTCGGCCCGGTGCCACTTGTGCAAGCCGCGGTGACATGTGTGGCGTTTCTGGCATTGGCGTGGCCCCTGCGGGCCATGCATTTGCCTGCGGCAGTAGGGGTCGTCGGTTCTGTTGTCTCCGGCCTCGTTGCCGGGGCAGTCGGATTGAGTACGGACACCGACACAAGGGACAAGCTTTTGGGGATCATCAAGGCCAAACTGAGGGGTAGCAGATGACACAGGATCAAGAAATGCGGTTGATGATGATCACGGCCGACCCTGGCTTGGCTGCCGCGGCGAGCGAAGCCGGGGTCGACCGCGTTTTTGTCGACCTGGAGTTCCTGGGCAAGACGGAGCGACAGGGGCATCTGGACACGGTCATCAGCCGCCATACGCTGGCCGATGTCGAGTCGGTGCGGCGCGTGGTCGGGGATGGCCAGTTGCTTGTCCGAGTCGATCCCTGGCATGAGGGGTCTGCAGGCCAGGTCGAAGACGTTCTTGGGGCCGGCGCTGACATGGTCATGCTGCCCATGTTCACGACGACGGAGGAGGTCGAGAACTTCGTCTGCGCTGTCGACGGGCGGGCGCGGACGATTGGTCTGGTCGAGACCCCGGCGGCTATGGCCCGCCTGCGGAGCATCGCTCGCATCGACGGCCTGGACGAGGTCTATTTTGGCCTGAACGACCTGCACATCGCGCTCGGCCTGGACTTCCTCTTTGAAGTGCTGGCTGGTGGCCTGGTCGATCTGATGGCGGCGGAGGCCAAGGCGGCGGGCAAAACGTTCGGCTTTGGCGGCGTCAGCCGCGTCGGCCAC
>JAFDWT010000118.1 GCA_018268335.1 Armatimonadota bacterium
CCGACGACCATGTCGGCACCGAAGCTGCCTGGGGTCGGGAGGAGGGCGGCTGCCGTCGGGTCGGCGACGACGATGAGCATCGCTCCGGCCTTGTCGGCTTGGGCTCTGGCCTCGGCGAGGTCTTCGATAACGCCGAAGAAGTTCGGCGATTGGACGACCAGGCAGGCCGAATCAGCATCGAGGCCCTGGTAAGCCTCAGTCTTTCCGCTAGGGGCGGCGAGTTCGACGACCTCCAGCCCGAGCGACCAGCAATAGGTTTCCAGGACCTGCCGATAATGCGGGTGGACAGCCTGGCTGACCACGATTTTGCCTTTCTTGTTGAGGCTGTGGGCCATGACGGCGGCTTCGGCCATCGCGGTCGGGCCGTCGTACATGCTGGCGTTGGCGATGTCCATGCCGTAGAGCTCGGCGACCATGGACTGGAACTCGTAGATCGTCTGCAGGTAGCCCTGGCTGAGCTCGGGTTGGTAGGGGGTGTAGGCGGTCAGGAACTCGCCGCGGGAGATGACGGCACCGACCGTCGAGGGGACGAATCGGTCGTAGATCCCGGCGCCGAGGAAGCACGTCGTGGTCGTCAGGTCGACGTTGCGCTCGCTCAGCTCTTTGAGGTGGGCATAGAGCTGCGACTCGTCGAGGGCGGAGGGCACGTCCAGGGCCCGCTGCAGGCGGAGATCGGCAGGGATCTCGCGGAAAAGTTCGTCGATGGAGCCGGCGCCGATGGTCGCGAGCATCTGGCGGGTGTCCTCCTCCGTGTGGGGGATGTAGGGCATGACTAGGGCCCCAGTCTATCCTTGCCGGAGACCGCCCAAGGGCCCATCGCTGGACCCTTCCGGGTCTCTCGGCCCTTCTGTCATCGTGGAAGAAGAGATGGTCACAGTTCACTGGCAAGAAGGGTTGAGGTTCGGGGCCGATGTGCCGAGCGGTGCGCCGTTCGTCATGGACGAATATCCCGAGGATGGCGCGACCAGCCTGGGGCCGACTCCGTTTGAGGCGTTTACGGCTTCTATTGCGGCGTGTTCGGCTTATGACGTCATGGTCGTCATGGCTAAGAAGCGGCAAAAGGTGACTTCGTACCGTGTCGAGATCGAAGGCGACCGGGGGCCGTCGGGCGTCTATCCGCGGCCGTACACCAACTTGCGTCTGCGGCATGTGTTGGTCGGCGAGGGTTTGGACGAAGCCGCCGTGGCGCAGGCGGTGCGGTTGAGCGACGAGAAGTACTGCTCTTGCATCGCGACTCTGCGGGAGAGCCCGCCGGTGGAGTCGGTGTTCGAGATCCACGAAGCGGCGGGGGCCGGGACGGGTCCGTAGGGCGTCGTCTCTGATTTGGTTTTCACTGTTTTCACAACAGTTTTTTTGGGACGTTCTCGGAATCGGGTGAACCGATGAACCTGTTTGAGTCTGGTTTTCCCGTCTTCCCGATCGGTTACTTGCCAGTTGTCGCGAGTGCTTTGTCTTTCTCTTGAACTAGGTGCGGGAGAGGAGACTTGTCAACCGGGGCCGAAGGTCTTTGGCGAGACCGCTCGGTGCCCGCACTGGTTTCACCAGTGGCACCCCATCGGAGTCAAGGAGGGTCAGGCCACCCGGCCCTCATGTGAGCTTGGCCCTGTGCGCGAACCAGCCACACAGACCAAACCGCCGAATTCCGAACAAACCAGCTATTAAATTGCGTCGCAATGCCAACCTTGCAGCGGCTATCCTTTCAACAAGAGCACTTTGTGGTGATAGCGAGCAAAATGGGCGCTCAGTTTGCTACACAGTGATCGGTCTGGTACGCGGGAGGCGACATATCGCGCAGAATCCATTCTATTCACCATTCCTTCACGACAATTTCAAGGGTGCAAATATCGCAGTAATGCCCGCCAGGAGCCTCGCCGAAGGCTGCGGGCTTGGTCGGGCAACACTTAGAGTTGAGTTCAGGCCGTACCCGCGCTTGAAGCTGGTTGCAAGTGGAAGAGCGGCTCCTGATACGCAGGCGGTCGTAGCAAGACTGCATTTCGGTCACCATGATCCAAACCTAGGTGGCCCAGACAATCACGTCCTTGGAACACATGGAGTCCGACGTGGATACTGGCATGGAAGACCTTCAACGCATTGGCATGTTGACGGCTACCTAGCGGATCCCGAGGTCAGCGACAAGCCAAGAATCGGACACGTTGTTGGCCATCTGTACAATTTCAGCCAAAACCTCGGAGGCGAACTGACAGTTCCATACCAGAATGGTCACGGTTCCGCGACAAGATCAACTTGGCAGTTCGGCCCCTGGCTCATGCAACTCGATTCTTTCTGGCTGGGAAGCTCCCTTGAGGAGGCGATGAACGGAGATCGCCATATTCTTAGCCACATTGCATATCTCGAAAGACAGAATCACAAACTTTTCGGCGGCGAACAAGCCTCTGAAGTTTGCCATTTTCTGGGACTTGCATTTGCCCTGATTGAAGGCTGTTATGTTGGGCCGAGCCTCGCCGCCGGCCGGCGGAAAACCGATCCATTTGTTTGGGTATGGCCCGGCCCGCGACTACCCTATTCGACAAAAAGACGCTCAAATTGGTCAGTTCATCATAGCTACTCCGGCTGCTTGTCAATCCTCGAGCCATTATGGACAAAGTGGAAATCTTTAGACTCACAAGAATGGCTAAGTCGTATCATACCCATCTATGTCGAAGCCTCTCGAGAGGATATACCATGGGATGTTCGCATATCCATTGCGCAGTCTGGGCTTGATATGATGTCCTCATTAATACTAATCGAACTTGATCACATGATGTCCTTTGGTCAATATAATGCCCTGCATACTGCAGGCCAATTACGGGAATTGCTAGAACATCTTGGCGTGGACACAAAGCTACCAACTTGGGCCAAATGTAAACCGATGAAGTTGAAAGGAGATCTTGTCGATGCCGTTGTAGACATGCGAAATGCTATCACTCATCCGACTCGTGCCAACCGTGCATGGTTAGCATCTCAAGACGAAATCGCACTCTACCATTGTTGGCAGGTGCTGCTAGAGTATCTCGAATTGGCCATCTTGTATAGTGTAGGCTACAAAGGAAAATATAAATCTTGCATGAAGTCGTCAGGGCCCGATGATGTGCCGTGGCTGAATCTTGCAACCAGTCACAGTACTTCTCGTAACCGCAAAAGAAAAGTGCGACCCCTCTCGGGGCACAAGATCGGCTTGATTTCTATACTAGGAGCAATCCTGTCCGGCTTTGTTCTGGGTCGGCTTTCAACGAGATTTCGGCGGTAGGGGACAGATGGGCTGACCGACCTTTCGAATGGGTGCCACTGGTGCTAACCAGTACGATCACAGAGGAACCTTATGGATCGGAAAGATGAACTGGCTAGGGCTCAGTGAGCCCGGTCCATTCCAATTCAATCTACCTTTGTCAAAAGAAGTTACATCGCCATTGTTAGCACATTTCAGCATTAATCCATTAGTCCTCGTCCAAGATGACAATCAACCCCTCTGTAAATCGCTTACCTGTATTGATCATCTTGCGCTGCTCCTCGAGATCCTCTGGCAGTCCCTGGTTAGAAATCAGGGCACATATGACTTGGACCGCTATTCTATCAAATCTTGATATCTGTACGTTTGCCTGCATTTGTTCAAGGTATGCATCCATAGCGAAACTATGGTACCAGCCGTGTGGCCCGACCGTTTCGGATTGGGTACCACGGGTGTTAACCAGCGCGATCTCAGAGCGGCGACGCCAGGCGCGCGACAAAGCCCTGGTGCTCCGGAGTAAATCGCCCCGACTCGCGGGCTCGGACGGAGGAGGTGAGCGATGACTGAGACCGTTTGTACACACCGGGCGCCGCGAGGCGGGGTTCACCGCGGGCCTGGGGTGGGGATGAGGGCGATTGAGAACCCACGTACCAGGCACCGCGACGACCCTGCCCGACGAGAGTCTGGGGCCGGGTGGCCCGACCGTCTTTCCGGGACGAGTTCCACTGGTGCTGGAGGTCGGGTCTACTGGCAAGCGGCACTTGGCCAGTCATAGCCATCCAATGTGTCAAAGCAGCCTATACTTCAAGGCGATGAGCACTAGAGCCCAGAGGATTACCTTTATGACAGGCATGACAATGAGCCTCGCGAGGATGTACCGGTTGGCTGTGCGTCCTTGTTCCTCCTCCGGCAAGTGCGCCAAAAGCATTGATAGTGCAAGCAACTCTCTGTCAATACGGTCCTTGCTCAGGCGATAGATTATTGGTACTCGCGACGAATCCACGTTGACGCTCCATACTGCCCGGCTACATCCTGTGGCAATTGCGCAGTCCATCGCGACACCTTGAGAATACAGAACCGATCAGCAACCATCCGAATCCTCAATGCCCCACAATTGTCTACAGCCAGAGTCATGTCTGTGTAGGTGTCTACCATGGTAGGCTTGCCTAGGTAGCCACTATTTGATGACATCGGCCATGTAAGACAGAAGTTTGTCGATGTGCCACGAGCGGCTCAATGGGCCGGGTGGTCCGACCGTCATTGAATCCGGACGAGTACCACTGGTGCTAACCAGTTCGATCGCCGAGCGGCACGCGCCGGAAAGCCCCTCTCCCTGTTCGCCGGAGCTTCCGCCTGCGCCAAAGCATCGGAGGACAAGTACAGCCTCTCCCCAGGGAGACGTTCTTGGCAAGTCGAGTTGTTTGACCTGTCGAGCCTGTGTTGGATTCTGGCACTCCTCCGGGGTGCGGGAAGATTGGGGGTTGGTGGATCCGGTGGTCGCCGGAGCGACGCACCGGCTACCTTATGTGACCCCTCCTGGGTAAGGCTGGCGAGTGCCAGGGATATCTGATTCAGGGCATATGCACCAGCTACCTTATGTGACCCGTCCGGGGTAATGCTGGCGAGTGGCCTGGCCATTTCAGTCAGGGCAAAAGTTGTCGGATGGTCTTGCTTCTAGCGCATCCGAAGCGAGCTCGCGGCTAGTTCCCTCGGAACCAGTCGCACTGGACGGAAACCAGGGGCACCCAGGCTGCCAAAACACATTATCCCCGGCGGGAAGAAACCGCCGGGGATGAAGGTGTCGATCCAATCAGACCTGAGGTCAGCCGTTGTCGGGCGGCATGAGGTGCAGGGAGCGGGTGTGGAGCCCGTCGTCCTGGAGTTTGGTCTCGAAGAAGACCTTCGCACCGGCAGACAACGCGGCGAAGAACTGGTCTTTCGTCATCTGGCTGTTGTCGGTGTTCCAGTACAGCGTGTCGGACTCGCACGTCAGGTCGACGTTTTGGTCTCCGTTCCAGCTGAAGCCTTCCCATTCCAGGAGGTGGAGGACGACGTGGCTAGAAGCCGCGTCGAAGCTCACCACCGAGCCTTTGGCATGGGCGAGGCCGAGGTGCACGTCGCCGTCAAGTTTGGCGAACTTAAGGTGGATCGTGTTGTTGGCTTCGTCATAGGTGCCGCGCACATCGACCTTGAGGCCAGAGTGGCCTTGCAAGACCGCAAAGAACGCGTCCTTCGTCAGGGTGACGCCGCCGTCGCTCTTGTAGACAGTGTCGGTGTCCATGACGCAGTGGACTTGGTTGCTGGAGGGCAAGAAGCCCTTCGTGGCGACCGCCATCACGTCAAAGGTGCCACTGCCGGGAACAACGTTGGCAGATGCGCCGAGCGCTTCGGGCATACGGCTTTCTTCAGGGTTCTCAATCTTGATCCATGAAGCGTCGAACGCCCTTGTCGCAGGATTCCATTTGCCCTTCATCGAGACGTTCTCGCCGTTGGCCAGGGTCGTCGCCGTCGAACCTTCCGGTGCGATGACGACAGTGTTGGCGTCGGTGTTGACCGTCACGCCAGGCCCGCCGTAGAGGCTGAGCTTGAACGTCTGGGTCGGGGCTTCGCCGGTCAAACCGGCCACAGTGCCGTGCACGCCACAGTCGACGTGCCGGTCGGACGAGTCGAGACCTTGGCCCTCGCTCTTGTGGACGACAGGGGTGACCTTACCGGACACCACCGTCCACTGGTCGAGGACAAAGTCAAGAGGCAGGTTCTCGCCATTGGCAAAGCTCTTGGGCTGCGGGAAAGTGACGTTGACCGTCGACTGGCCGGCAGTGGAAGAGTCGTACGCGTCGGCGAACTGGACTTTCTGACCCGTCGACGAGCCATTGGCCACGAGGACGAGGTCTTTGTCCATGTCGATCCTGACGCCCTTATAAGGGCCCGCCGGTATGTCGGCGTTGCTCAGGAACTGGTATTTGGCCTGCCCGTCGTTGAGCGACCTGAGGTCTGTTTGCACACCATCCGCCGAGACAAAGACGTCGACGGTCGTGTCGTCCATCTTGACCAGGGTCACCTTGTGCAGGTTCACCCAGACAGAGGAGTAGGTGTCAGAGAGGTTGTCGGTGACGAAGACGTTGAGGTTTGAGGATCCCGAGGCAAGCCCCGAGGCACCTCCGCCTCCACATCCGGCCAGAGACAGCGAGAGCACCACCATAGCGGCGGCAGCAACAAACAATGGTCGTTTCCACAAACGGGACGGCATCAGGACTGGTTTTCCAGCCCTGACGCCGTCTTTGTCTGGCATCTCCTGCAGGGTCGCTGATTTCTAGCAATTAGCGAGCCCGCCGGATTATGTGGTCAGTCGTCGATCTTGGCCTTGGTGCCGGTCAAGACGCCGCCGGCATAGGTGCCTTCGACATCGACCACGGTGTTATCGCTCAGCAGGGCGAAAAAGTCCGCGGCGCTGACCGAAGTGCCGTCTTTCTTGCGGTAGGTGGCGTTGCCCGCCATCGTCACCGCGACGTCGCCGTTCAGGCTGCCTTCGAAGCCGAACCAATCGACCAGTTTGATGTGGAACGTCTTGGCTCCCGAGTTGATCTGGCTGATATAGCCCTTGGCGTCAGCCGGGTGGTCACCACCGCCGCCACCGCCGCCCGTGCTGCTGCGGACTTGCAGCTTCTTGGCGGCCAGTCCGTTGGCTGAGAAGTGGCCTTCTGCCTTGACCAGGCTGCCGACGGCAGCGGCCGTGAAGAAGGCTTCCTTCGTCAGGGTCGCGCCAGCGTCATCGGAGTACTGGGTCGTGCCGTCGGTCGTGACGACGAGTTGGTTGGCCGAGTCGAAGTTGAAGCCTTCCCACTCGGAGAGGGTCAGGTGCAGGGTGCCTGCGCCCGCGTCGGTTGAGGCGACCGTGCCTTTGGCTTCAGCTTCGCCCTCGTGGGACTCGTCGTCGATCTTGACCTTGGTCGCCGTCAGGACGCCGGTGCCAGAGTCGTAGGTGCCTTCGGCTTGAGCGACGGCACTGGAACCTAGGGCAGTCAAGGCGACAAAGAACTCGCCTTGGGTCATCGAGACGCCGCTGGCGCTGATGAACCGGGTCGAGGTCGATGTGAGTACGCCGACCGGCAACTTGGCTGGGACGAAACCTTTCGTGCGGCCCGGGGTCAAGTCGAACGTGCCGGCACCACTGTTGATGTTGGTGGCCAGGCCCTTGGCGCCTTGGTCGTCGGGTGTGTTGCCGTCCTCGATGTGCACGGACTTCGCGGTGAAGTTCTTGGTGGTCGGGTTGTAGCTGGCGCGGACCTCGACGGTCTGGCCGTTGGCCAGGGTCGGGGACACGCCGGCGGCGCGGCCGACGAACACGGTGTTGGCGTCGGTCACGACGGAGACGGTGCCGCCGAAGGTGCCGAGGCTGAACGTCTGGGCCGGGGCGGTGCCGGAGAGGTCGCTCACCAGGCCGCGCATCTCGCCTTCGACATGGCGGTTGTGGTCTTCCAGGCCGACGCCGTTGCCCTTGGCGACCACGGGGGTCACCTTGCCGCTGGCCAAGGTCCACTGGTCGAGCTTGAAGTCGGCGGCGATTTTGTCACCGGCGGCAAAAGTCACGGCCGGAGAGAACGGGACGACGAGCTCGCTCTGGCCAGCTGTGGAGCTGTCCAGGGAGTCGATGAAGGTGGCGGCTTGGCCGGTCGTCGCACCGGTCGGGTAGAGGGTCAGGTCTTTGCTGACATGGAACACCAGCTTCGTGAAGGTGCCGCTGGGAGCGGTCACGCTGCCGGCAAATAGGTACTGGGCTGTGCCGTTGTTCAGGGCGCGCAGGTTCACTGGCATGCCGGACGCCGACTCGAACAGGCGCACCTTGGAGTTGTCAGCCCGTACGATATCGGCTTCATAGACGGTCACCCAAACACCGTCGTAATTCGTCGAGAGGTCGTCGGTGAGGAACAACGAGAGTGAACCAGCACTCCCGCCACCGCTCGATCCGCCGCAACCGGCGATCAAAAGAGCGGTGAGAATCGCGGCAAACGCGATGAGCTTTTTGATTGTCATTTCTTCCACCCATGGCATAGTGTCATGCCCTCAGCAAAGCTGCTGTGCTTGTTAGTCGAAAATTGCGCCAGGATTGTTTCCCGCACAACTAATATTTATGTCTCAATATCGGGGGGTGGCGCAGCCATTTGGCCCTTCTTGGCAACTCGTTCTGAGACGGTCCGTAAGAGCCACAAAGGCCACGGGCCGTGGCCTTGTCAAAGGAGAGTGACGAAGATGACCACGATCGGCGACGTCTTGATGGTTTTCGGCGGCTTGCTGGCTTTGGCTGGCACGACTTGGGCTGCGATTGTTCTCGCGGCGCTCCTGTTTCCCGGTCGGACGGCTTCTGCCGCTCAGGAACTGGAAGACCGGGCAGGCCGGGTTTGGTGGGTCGGGCTCGTGGCGACTTTTGTCGCGCTGAGCGTTGCGTTCGTCTTGGTCAGTCTGCCGTTGCCCCTTGTCAAGTTCCTTGGCTTCTGCCTACTGGGTGGACACATTAGCCTTGCCGTGGTTGGCGCTGCGGGCCTGACCCGGCTACTTGGCAAGCAGATCAAGGGTGCTGGTGGGCCAGCCGAGAACTTCGGTGCGTTTCTTCGCGGAGCGGGTCTCTTGGTCGGCGCTTGTTCCATTCCTTTGTTTGGATGGCTTTTCTTGTCGCCAGTCGTTTTGGTGATGGGGACTGGGGCTGGGCTCCGGTCGTTTTTCCCAGCCAAGGCCCCCGAGAGGTTTGGAGCGGAGGCATGAGCCTCTCGCGCCGGCAAGCCTTGGGCGTGCTCGGCGGGTCGGCTTTGGCTTTGGCCGGTTGCGACGGGGTCGCCCGTGGCGTCCGCCGCTTGGAACACCGACCAGCCCGCCCGCCTCGGCCCGGACAGGAGCAGGACGCTCGGTTCTTGAACCGGTTTGGGTTCGGCCCCCGGCCTGGTGACGTGGCGGCGATCGGCGACAAAGGCCGTGGCGCTTGGCTGGAGGAGCAACTCGCCCCCAAGCCAGAGGAGCCGCTGGACCTGCAGATGATGGTTCGCCGGCTGGACATCGAGCAGCTTGGCCCGTGGGACCTGCGCGACTGGAAGCGGGAGGCGGTGCTCGCCCAGATGCAGCAGAAGGCCATCCTGATGGCGACGTACTCCCCGTGGCAGCTTCGCGAACGGATGGTCGATTTTTGGACCAACCACTTCAATATCTATGCTGGCAAGGGGCTGGCCGCCTATCGCAAGCCGCTTGACGAGAGGGAAGTCGTGCGCAAGCACGCTCTGGGCAAGTTTCCCGACATGGTCCGGGCCAGCGCACACTCGACGGCGATGCTCGTCTTTCTGGACCAGCAGAACAGCACTGCCGCCCACCCGAACGAGAACTACGCCCGCGAACTGCTGGAGCTTCACACCTTGGGCGTGCATGGCGGCTATACGCAGAAGGACGTCATGGAGGTGGCGCGGTGCCTGACCGGGTGGGACGAGGAGCGCGGCTTCTTGCGCAAGAAGGGCTCTTTTGTGTTCAGGCCCGAACTGCACGACGATGGGGAGAAGACTGTGCTCGGCCATCGGATACCGGCTGGTGGCGGCGAGTCTGACGGCGACCGCGTCATCGAGATCGTCACCAGCCATCCGGCCACAGCAAAGTTCATCGCCCAGAAGCTCTGCCGCTACTTCCTTGGCGACGCCGGTCCGGAGGCCGAGCCGGACGTGGCGCGGGCCTATCGCGAGACGGGCGGCGACATCCCCTCGATGGTGCGCGCCGTCGCCGCGCATTCCGCCGCCGTCGCGGGCCCGCCGGTGGTCAAGCGACCGTTCGACTACATGGTGTCTGCCCTGCGGGCGGTCGACGCCCAGACGGACGGCGGGGCTGCTCTGCAAAAGCACCTCGCGGCCATGGGACAGCCGCTGTATCAATGGCCCATGCCAGACGGGTTCCCGGACAAAACACGGGCGTGGACCGGATCGCTCTTGGGCCGGTGGAACTTCGCCTTTGACCTGGTATCCGGTGCCCTGGACCGGACCGCAGTGGACATTGGCAGCTTGTTGAAAGAGTCAGCTCTTGATGCTGCCGGTTGCGTCTATGGCATGGCGAAAGGGTCTCCTGCGTTGGCACGGGTGAGGGAGACAGTTGCTGGATTGTCAGCCGAAGAGTCAGTCGCAGTCGCCTTGGCTGCGCCGGAGTTTCAATGGAGATGAAGCACATGAATCCCCCTCTCCCTTCCGAGGGAGAGGGGCTAGGGGTGAGGGTTCCGGCAGACTGGTGCCGCTGCGACGGAACCGGCGGGCTGGACGAGCGGGCCGTGTGGTCGCGGCGCGCCGTGATGGCGGCGGGAGTATCGTGGCTGGCGAGCCGGTCGGCACTCGCCCAGGCGACCTTCGCGCAAGACAAACAGGACCGCAATGTCGTGGTCGTCGTCTTTCTGCGCGGCGGGGCCGACGGGCTGCACTTGGTGACGCCGTACTTTGAGGACGCCTACTACAGGGGTCGCCCGGCCCTAGCCACCCGAGCCCCGAGCGACCGGCGCGGCGGCCCTAGGTGTGTGGATCTGGACGGACGGTTTGGCCTGCATCCGACTCTCGCGCCGCTGCTACCGGCCTGGGCTGACGGCGAGTTGGGAATCGTCCACGCGGTCGGGTCCGGGGACTCAACCCACTCGCACTTTGAGGCGATGGCGACGATGGAGCGTGGGCTGACGAACCAGTCGGACTTGGCGTCGGGCGGCTGGCTGGCCCGGCACCTGGAGTCGCAGGCTGGCACCAGCGTGCCACTTCGTGCGGTGGCTTGGGGCTACACGATGCCGGAGTCGTTGAGCGGTGCAGCGAGCGCGACTTTGGTCGAGACCTTGTCCGACTTCCGT
This sequence comes from Armatimonadota bacterium, assembly GCA_018268335.1. Taxonomy (GTDB): domain Bacteria; phylum Armatimonadota; class Fimbriimonadia; order Fimbriimonadales; family Fimbriimonadaceae; genus JAHBTB01. Next base: position 11,073 of record JAFDWT010000118.1, read on the forward strand.
CTCCGGGCACCCCGGGGCGACGTCCGCGAGCGACTGGCGCACCTCTACCAGACCGGCGGCGACCAACTCTCTGAGGCGGGGGCGCAGACTCTCGGCGTCCTCCAAACCTTGGAGAAGCTCGACCCCAAGGAATACAAGCCGGAAAACGGTGCTGATTATCCCAAGACGCCCACCGGCCAAGCTATGAAAGAGGTCGCCTTCTTAGTTCGCCAGCGGGTGGGACTGGAGGTGGCGTGCCTGGACTCAGGTGGCTGGGACAGCCACGTCAACCAGGCGTACCTGGACCAGCAGATGGGCGATCTCGCCAAGACCTTGGCCGCGCTGAGGCAGGACCTTGGCAGGGAGATGTCACGGGTGACCGTGGTCGTTCAGAGCGAATTCGGCCGGCGCGTGGAGGAAAACAGCGGCCTTGGCACGGACCATGGGGCCGGTGGCGTGTTTTTCGCCATGGGCGGCGGTGTCGCTGGAGGGAAGGTCTATGGTGACTGGCCGGGCATCGGCCCAGATCAGCGCACGGGGCCCGGCGACCTGAGGATCACGACCGACTACCGCACCGTGTTGGCCGAGATACTGGAGAAGCGTCTGGGGAGCGGTGCGGTGCCGGACGTGTTTCCCGCACTGGATTCGAAGCGACTTGGGCTGTTCCGGGCTTGACCGGCGGCATCAGGTAAACCGGCTGCGTGTCCGCCAACGATTTCGACCCTGCGACCCGGTTTCTAGGGAGGGCCGCCGTCTATCACGCCCATCGGCCCAGCTATCCTGCTGCGGTCGTCGGTTTTCTGGTGGAGCACGCCGGTCTTGGCCTTGCGAGCAAGGTGCTGGACCTCGGATGTGGCACCGGGATCTTTGCCCAACTGGTCTTGCCATCTGGGGCCGAGGTTGTCGGGGTCGAGCCGAACGACGAGATGCGGGGCGAGTCTGAGAGAAGACTGGGTAGCGAGCCGCGGTTTCAGGCGATAGCCGCCCGAGCCGAATCGACAGGACTGCCAGAAGCCAGCTGCGACCTGGCCACAGCAGCGCAGGCCTACCACTGGTTTGACGAGACGGCCGTGGCCCGCGAGATCCGTAGGGTCGTGCGGCCACCGCACTTGTTCTTCGCAATTTGGAACGAGCGGGAGAATAACAGTCCTTTCGGTGCTGGGTTCAGTGCGATTTGCCGCCAGTTCCAGGCGGACACGGTGTCGCAGACGCATCGCGACGAGCAGAGCTATCCCTCCATCTTGCGCCCCGGGAGCATTGTGGAGTTCCAAGGCGTCTACGACCAGCTCCTCAACCTCGAGGGCTTGATCGGCAGGGCCGAGTCCAATTCGGGATTCCAGATCGGCTCAGCCGAGGCGAGGGCGGCCCTTACTCATCTATTCGAAGAACATCAAGTAGACGGCTTCGTCACGATGCGCTATTGGACAACTGGTTGGCTCGGCGAAGTAGTCGAGCCAAACAGCTGACGGATAGCCAAAAAACTGACTCAGTGCTCCTTGGGAGTGGTCATGCTGAACCAGTTGCCGAACGGATCCTGCAGTATTGCCTCGGTGCCGTAGAACTGGTCTTCGGGCTCGCCTTTGAACGTGACTCCCTTCGCCTTGAGCTCGGCGTAGGTGGCCCTGCAGTCGTCGGTGTGGAAGACGCCCGCGCCCATGGCGCCTGAGGAGACCAGCCCTCGTAGCGCCGTCGCCTGTTCCTCGGTCAGGGCCATGCCGGCTTCGATCTTCATCAGGTTGATCTCCAGGTCGGGCTGCTGGGGAGGGTTGATGGTCAGCCAACGGAAGCCGTTGTCCATCGTCACGTCGGTGTTCACTTTGAACCCGAGCTTGTTAACGTAAAAGTCGTAGGCAAGCTCCATATCAGTGACCCAGATCGGCGTGTGCGACATGCGCGTGATCATAGGCCCGATTATCTCCCTGGCTGGTCAGCTTCCGGTTATCGAAGATTGCCAAATCGCAGGAAACAGGCGGGGATGCGCGCCAGGTCGCTCGGTTTCCATCCCAACCAGAAGCGCTGCTGAGCTTCGCGGTAGGCCAAAGGGGTCGCGCCGTACTTGGCTCTGAACAGGTGGATGAAGCTAGGCACGCTGCCATAGCCGACCGCCAAGCAGACATCTTGGACGGGCATGTCGGTGTGTACGAGGAGCCGACGTGCCTCATTGAGCCGCATTGCTTCCACGAACTCGCGTGGTGTCAGGCCCCAGGCCAGGCGGAACTGGCGGAGAATCGCCGTCTCCGAGTAGTGCCACTGGTCGCGCAAACGGTGCAACTCGACCGGCTGGTCATAGTTTTCGACCAGAAAGTCGCGGACTTCGCGGACCAGGTTCGCTCCCATGTCGTGATTCTACGACCATTTGTGCCGAATGGCTGGCATTTAGCTTCTTGGGCCCTGCATGGCGCTGAGTTGCTCGAGCCGCTGAGTCTGCTCCTCCCAAGCGGACATGCGGCCAGCGAGTTCCTCTTGGACTTGGCCGTGGCGGCGGGTGAGTGTGAGGATGTCGGCGTTGGCGGGTAGGGAAGCCAGCTGGGCTTCGACGCTGGCTAGCTCGTCCTCGCTGGCGGAGACCTGTTCGAGCAAGTCGTCGACGAGCTTGGTGAGCCGGCCGATCTCCTTGCTGAGTTCTCGAGGTGAGAGAGCAGGTTCGGTCGGAGCGGCTTCGACCTTTGTCTTGACTGGGCCCGCTCCTGATTCCTGGCGACGCTGCCAGTCGCGGTATTCGTCGTAGGAGCCGGGATACTGGACGGGGCCAGCGCGGCGGACGTCGATGATGTGGTCGGTCACCTGTCCCAGGAGCCAGCGGTCGTGGGAGACGAGGACAAGAGTGCCGGTGTACTCCTTGAGCACCTGGGCCAGGGCGTCACGAGAGGCCATGTCGAGGTGGTTGGTGGGTTCGTCGAGCACCAGCAGGTTGGGCGAGAGGTAGGTCAGCAGGGCCAAGACGAGCTTGTTCTTTTCGCCACCGCTGAGGGTGCCGACGGGGCGGTAGACGTCGTCGCCGCCGATAAGAAACCGGCCGAGGAGGTCGCGGGCTTTGGCGGCCTCCAGGTTAGTCTCGTCGACGATGAACTCCAGTGGGGAGACGTCGGGGTCGACTTCGGCAGCGTCTTGGCTGAAGAAGCCTGGCTCCACGCCTGAGCCGACACGTGACTTGCCGCCTTGCGACGGGATCTCGCCGAAGATCGTCTTGACGAGCGACGACTTGCCGGCTCCGTTCTCGCCGATCACGCCCCAGCGCTCGCCGTAGCGGACGGTCCAGTCGAGCCCGTTGATCAGCTTGAGGCCGGGATAGCCGACCTGCAGGCCTTCAGTCGCCAAGACGACGTCGCCGCTGCGGTCAGCCTTCTTGAACCCAGCCTTCATCCCCTTGTCGTTCTTGGGGGCGTCGACCTTGGTGGAGACCAGGCGGTTCATGAGCTTGAGGCGGCCGCGCGCCTGGGCGGTGCGCTGGCTGTTCATGAACCGGCGGACGAACTCGTCGAGCTTGGCGATTTGCTCGGCCTGCTTCTCGGCCACACGGGCCAGGCGGGCGTCCTCCTCTTCGCGGAGCTTCAGGAACTGGCGGAAGTCACCAGGGTACGACTTGAGCTTCCGCTCGCGGAGCTCGACGACGCGCTGGGCGGTGTTTTCGAGGAACGTCCGGTCGTGGCTGATGAGCAGGACAGCCCCGTGGTAGCCGCGCACCCAGCCTTCGAGCCACTCGGTGGCTTGGAGGTCGAGGTGGTTGGTCGGCTCGTCGAGGATGAGGAGGTCAGGCTCTTCGAGCAGGAGGCGGGCGAGGGCGAGGCGCGTGCGCTCGCCGCCGCTGAGGGCCGAGGTCGGGCGGTCGAACTCGTCTTCGGTGAAGCCCATCCGTTTGAGGACAGAACGCACGTCGGACTCGACGGCGTAGCCTTCGGACTCCAGGAAGTGCTCGTGGAGGATGGCGTATTCCTCGAGGTCGTCGTCGCTGGGGTTGTTTTGCAGTTTGGCCTCGAGCTCGTCGAGCCGGGCCTGCATCACGCGCTTGTCTTGTTGGCCGCGCTGGGCTTCTTCGAGAAGGGTCGTGTTTGGGTCGACCTGGGTTTCCTGCCTGAGGTAGCCGACCTTGGCGCCACGGGCGATGAGGACAGTGCCGGAGTCGGGCTCTTCGAGGCCGGCGATGATCTTGACCAGGGTGGTCTTGCCGGTGCCGTTCCGTCCGACGAGGGCGACCTTTTCGCGCCTATCGACGCGCAAGTTGACACCCTCCAAGACGATGTCCACGCCGTAGAGCTTGCTGACGTTGCCGACGGTGAGGACCACGGGCTCCCAGTGTACTGGGGCTAGAATCCTCGGGTGACTTGGCCCCGACGATGGCCCCATCCTGGACTGGTCTTCGTCGTCCTGGCTTGGGGGCTGAACTTCAGCGTCATCCGGGAGTCGTACAAGTCGTTTTCGCCCGAGGCGGTCGCTGTGTTGCGCTGGGCGGGCATGGTGCCGTGGATGTACTTCTTGGCCAAGTTGGCCAAGCAAGACCTCTCCATGGACAAGGCGACGAAGTGGAAGGTCTGGTTCGCCGGGTTCCTCTCGAGTGGGGTCTACATGGCCGTCTTTGTGGCCGGGATGGCCAACACCAGCGCGACCCAGGGCTCGATTGCGTTGGCGACGGCGCCGATTTGGATCACCTGGTTTGCCATGGGGCTGCGCCAGGAGGCGTTCCGGTGGTCGGCGGTATTCGGACCACTTGTGGCGTTTTCTGGCGTCGTTTTGGTCATCAGCAAGGCAGGGCCGGGGCAGGGGACGATCCAGGGGACGGCCCTGTGTTTGCTGTCCGCCGTTATCTGGGCGGCCAGCGTGGTTTATCTGCGGCCGATCCTGAAGGAGCAGCCTGCGCTCAAGGTGATGACGGTGTCGTTGCCTGCGGCTGGGTTAGCGGTGGTGCCCTACGGCATGGCCGGAGTACTCCGGGTGGACTGGGTGCACGTCACTCCCCTCGGCTGGGCGTGTATGGCTTACTTGGTTCTCGTGGCAGGTTCGCTGGCGTTTGTCGCGTACTACAAGACCATCGAAGACCTCGGCCCGGCGAGGGCTGGGATCGCCCAGTTCTTGGTGCCGCCGACGGCGATGGTCATTGAGTCGTGCGTCCACTGGCGGCTGCCGGTCTGGACGCAGGTGGTCGGCGTCGGGGTGGTCCTCGTCGGGGTCTGGTTGAGCACAAGGACGCGCCGACCCGAGCCGGTAACATGTGCCACATGAGAGTCGGAGTGGTCGGCGCTGGTGGGATGGGGGCCGTCCACTGTCGGCATTGGTCGGCGGTGCCCGGGGTGTCGCTGGTCGTTTTTGATGTCGACCGGGAAAAGCGCGACGCTTTGGCGAGGGCCAACGGAGCTTGTGTCGCCGCTGACCTGGAAGCACTGGTTGACGATGCTGATATCGTGGACGTCTGCGTTCCGACCGACCACCATGTGAAGGTCGCCTGCTTGGCTCTCTCGAAAGGGAAAGCGACTTTGGTCGAGAAGCCTCTGGCTCGGACGCTGGAAGACGCCGAGAAGATGGCGGCGGCGGCCAAAGCCAGTGGAGCGCAGTTGGGCGTTGGACACGTGGTGCGCTACTTCCCCGAGTACGAAAGCATCAAGAACGCGGTGGCAAACGGTGCGGTGGGCACCCCTGCCGCCGTCCGCCTCCGACGGGGTGGCGGGCTGCCGCGGAATTTCGACGGCTGGTTTGGGGACCAGGAGAAATCGGGCGGTGTGCTGCTCGACCTGGCCGTGCACGACTTTGATTGGATTCTGTGGGCTCTCGGCCCGGTGACGAGTGTATACGCCCGTTCCGTCAGCCTCGGGCAGACGGTGGAGGGTGCGGAGTTCCGGGGCGATTATGCTCTGGCGACACTACAACTCGCCAGCGGGGCCGTCGCGCATGTCGAGGCCACTTGGATGGATCCGGCCGGTGGGCGAACGACGGTCGAGGTCGCGGGCAGCGCTGGTCTGATCGAATATGATTCCCGGACCTATCCGACGGTGCGGACGGCGACGTCGGACGGGACTCGCCTGGAGGCCCCGAACGGGCCAGGGATGGACCCGTATTTACGGCAGCTGCAGGCCTTCCACGACGCGGTCGAAGTTGGCCAGCCAGCGCCGGTCGGTATCGATGATGGAATCGCGGCATTGAGGGTTGCCTTGGCAGCGATCGAAAGCGCGAAATCAAACAAGACCGTTAGCATTTCTGCCTGATTTGGGTCAGCAGAACAACTGGGATTGCCGCCAGCCGGTTGGCTGGGACCAAAAAATGTTCGTCCATTGGGCTGACAGCCATTGCTGGAGAGCCAAATGAACAAATCCCTTTCCCTTCTGGCCCTGGTCGCCGTCGGCACGCTTGCCCACGCCCAGATCGCCAGTGTCTCTGGTGCCACCACCGTCGTGGCCCCGCCTGCCAATGTCCGCGACGACCAGCGCGAGAGCAACACTGAGGCCATCTTGTTCCTTGAGCAGGGAGTCAATGTGCTCGCCGCGAACCTCAAGGTCGATGCCGTCGCTCCTGGCACCTACAACGGTGCCGGCGACCTCAGCGTCAACACGATCCTTGCCGGCACGAAAGTCGCCAGCTATTTCCTGCACACCGACCCGGTCGGCCAGACGCAGAAAGTCTATGAAGGCAGCATGACGTTCGAGCAGAAGATCCTCGGTGTCATCGCCACTCGCGGCCACCTGAACGACAGCGACCCGATCCTGGGCAACGGCGGCACCCTCTACCCGACTGGCGGCTCGCTTGACGACGCTCGTGAGTTCGAACTCTCCGAGGCTGAGTACTTCGTGATCAGCCCGGATTCGAAGTCGATCCGCTTCCGCGCGGTGACCAGTTCGCGCATGGACACTTTCCGTGTTGTGACCGAGTCGGTGCCGGAGCCGACGTCGATGGCCGCCCTCGGCCTCGGCCTGGTCGGTCTTGTGCGCAAAGCCCGCCGCAAGGCCTGAGCTTTTCTTCAACCTGACCTCATGAGGCCGCCGTATCTCCCGAGGGGAGGTGCGGCGGTCTTCTGCTTTTCATAACTGGTTTCGTGCCTGCTAGATTGTAACTAGGGGGGCTGGCGGCTATCGAGAGCGCCAAGACCCAGCGGACGGTTCGCATTCTTGCTGGATTGCATCCGTAATCGTTCCAGGTTGATTGGCCGGAGGCTGTTTCGGTTCAACGTTTGTTTGTATGGTTGAGTCCACAGCATCCTGCTGGAGTGCTCAAATGAACAAGTCTCTTTTCCTCATGGCCCTCATCGCCGTTGGGGCCATGGCTCACGCTGGCATCAGCTCAGTCGCCGGAGCCACCACCATCGTCAGTCCACCCGCCAGCGTCCGCGACGACCAGACCGAAAGCAACACCCAAGCTTTTCTCTTCCTGGAAAAGGGCGATGTCGCTTTGGGCGCCAACTTGAACGTGGACGCCGTGGCTGCGGGCACCTACAACAGTGCTGGATTACTTTCCACGAGCCAGATTCTGGCCGGGACCCATGTGGCCAGCTACATGCTGCACGCCGACCCAGTTGCTGACCTCACCAAAACATGGGAAGGAAGCATGACATTTGACGAGAAGATTCTCGGCGTCATTGCCACTCGCGGGCATTTGAACGATAGCGACCCTATCCTTGGTAACGGCGGGACCATCTATCCGACTGGATCTCCATTTGATGATTCCCGCGAATTCGAACTGGGTACCGCCGAATACTTCGTGATCAGTAATGACCTGAAATCGATCCGGTACCGCTGCGTCGCCAACACCAAGTTTGACCAGTTCCGTGTTGTGACCGAGTCGGTGCCGGAGCCGACGTCGATGGCCGCCCTCGGCCTCGGCCTGGTCGGGCTTGTGCGCAAAGCACGCCGCAAGGCCTGAGCTTTTCTCCAACGTGACCTCATGAGGCCGCCGTATCTCCCGAGGGGAGGTGCGGCGGTCTTCTCATCAGTCATTGACCTGGTAATTTTACGGGTTTTGTAAGCGCCGTCTTGGCTTGCTGACAAATGTGGCGGAAGATGATGGGGCGGGAATTTTAGCCCGCTGCAACAATCTTCCTTGCCCTATTCCTAAGTGGCCGCCGCATCTCCCGCAAGGGAGATCCGGCGGCCCACTTCTGTGTCGGGTCAGAGGGTTCCGCGCAGGGCTTGCTCACGCTCGATTGACTCGAAGAGCGCCTTGAAGTTGCCCTTGCCGAAGCTGGTCGCACCTTTGCGGTGGATGATCTCGTAGAACAGGGTCGGCCGGTCGGTGACCGGCTTGGTGAAGATCTGGAGCAAATAGCCCTCGTCGTCGCGGTCCACTAGGACGCCGAGCGAGGCAAGCTCCTCAATGTCCTCGTCGATATTGCCGACCCTGTCGGGGAGCATGTCGTAGTAGGATCGCGGCACAGAAAGGAACTGCACCCCACGGGCCATGAGCCGCGAGACCGTGTGGACGATGTCGTCGGTCCGCATGGCGACGTGCTGGCAGCCGGGGCCACCGAAGAACTCCAGGTACTCGTCGATTTGGCTCTTCTTCTTGCCGGGGGCTGGTTCGTTGATAGGGAACTTGACCCGGCCGTTGCCGTTCGACATCACCTTGCTCATCAACGACGTGTAGTCGGTCGAGATGTCCTTGTCGTCGAAGCTGATGAGGTTCTTGAAGCCGAGGACGTCTTCGTACCACTTCACCCAGTAGTTCATCTTGCCAAGCTCGACGTTGCCGACGCAGTGGTCGACTTCGATGAGGCCGATCGGCTCACCAGGTTGGTTCTCCGGGCGGAAGCCAGGGAGGAACGGGCCGGTGTAGGCGTCGCGGTTGAGGAAGCTGTGGACGGTGTCGCCATAGGTCTTGATGGCGGCATGGCGGACTTTGCCGAAGTCATCTTCCAGGGTCTCGGGCTCGATGCTCACCTCGGCGCCGCGGGCGACGGCGGTTTTGAACGACCAGTCGACGTCATCGACTTCAAAGGCGATGTTCTGGACAAAGTCGCCGTGCCGGGCGATCTTGTCGGCCATCGGGTGGCCTGGGCGCAGCGGGGCAGAGAAGACGAGCTTGAGGTCGTTCTGCCGCAGCATGTAGTCGACCTGGTCGCGGTGGCCGGTCTCCAGGCCGCGGAACGCCTCGACGCTGAAGCCAAAGGTGTGCTGATAGAAGAAGGCCGACTGCCGGGCGTTGTTGACAAAGTGCCGGATGTGGTCGACCTTGCGGATGGGAAATGTGTCGGTGCTCATCGTTGTGTCCTTGCAGTTGCACGCCCCAATTTCATCCTCGGCAGGCCGGGACAAATACGGTCGTTACGGGCAACGAAAAGCTGTCAAGGATTATGACGCGCGAGCTGGGCGACCTGGTTCTGATGGTTGGGCTTAGCTGGGCAGTCTGTGCAGTTCGCTCAACGACTCTCCCAGGATCAGCCGCATGCAGGCCTCGCCGACGAGCGGGGCGATGGGCAGGATCGTGAACTTGCGCGGTGCGAAGCAGACCTTGTCGGCCAGGGGGATCGAGTCGGTCAGGATGAACTCGTCGATCGGCGAGGCGTCCAACTTGGCCATCAATGCCTCGGTGCTCAGCTTTTGGTCGGCCAGGATGCCATGGACGGCAAAGACCCGCACCGATGCGGCGCCGTGCGCCTTGAGCAGGTCAGCGTCTTTGATAACGGTGTTGCCGGTCAGGATCTCGTCATCCAGGATAAAGCAGTGTCGGTCCTTGACTTGTCCGGCGATGGCTTTGATAGAAGGCGACTCCGAATTGTCGGCCCTGGTCTTGTAGATATAGGTCGGATCGATGCCGAGGGTGGCCGGGATGTCTTCGAACCGCTTGGCCGCGCCGGCGTCGGCGAAGACGAGCGTGCAGTCGGCAGGCGAGTACTTGGTCAAGTACACGTCCTGGATGTGCTTGACCAGCAGCGGCACGACCGGCACTTCGTCGGCGGTCGGGACATAGTACTGCTTGATGTGGCCGTTGTGGGGTTCGAACAAGAGCACGCGGCGTACACCGAGGACCTCGTTCAGGATCTCGGGCAGGCGTTGACCCATAACGGAGATGCGCGGCTTGTTTTTCCGGTCCGATCGGCTGTAGGGCATGTAGGGGAAAGCAACGAACGTGCGGCGCGGGTGGGCGTTGTTGATGGCGTCGAGCATCGCGAGCAGTTCGATCACGCCATCGTTCACCGGGGGAGTCTGCGTGTGCAAGACCAAGGCGATATGGTCGCGGACATTGTCGACCTGCACTTCGATGTTCTCGTTAGAGAACCAGCTGACGATGTGGCTGCCGTGCTCGACTCGATATTCGTCTGTCGAATTGCCAATGCGATGGCGCAATTCCGACTCGACCTGTCCGCCCAGGGTGCTGGTGCCTGAGGTCGCGAACACCTTGACGATCGTTGCTCCGTTTGCCATCTCGTGAGCTACGCATTGTACATTCTTAACAATGGCCGGATGGCTCTGTCAGCCGCTGCAAGACATAAATCTGGAAGGTCGGGCAGCGGAACTCGTCCCGAAAGTCCGGATGATCCGAGTGGGGCAACGGTTCCTCGAGCGCAGTGAGGACACAGCCGGCTTTGAAGAACGGTCGGAGTAGGGCACTGAGCGGGCGGTGGTAGTTGTCGATGCTGATGCCTGCCCACTCAAGGGCCAGGCTGAACTCGGTCATGTAGTTGTCCACCGCGCGGTGCAGCTTCACGCCGTGTTGGTCCTTGATCCAACCGTCCGTCGTCGACGCCATGTTGGAGACCATGACGAGAATGATTCGGCCTCCGGGGCGGCACGCTCGGACCATCTCTTCTGCCGCCGCTCGGTATGCGGCGATATCAAGAAGAGAAAGGTAGGCCAATACGACGTCGAACTTGCCGCTGGCCACCGGGAGCCTGGCACCGTCGGCTTGAGCCAGCCAAGAACCAGGTGCGAGACAAAGGCCCTGTTGGAGGAACGGAAGCACCGGGTCGATGCCCACTACTTGGGCCCCGAGCCTTGCCAGCTTGCGTCCATACCGACCTTCGCCGCATCCAACGTCAAGGACTCGTAGTCCGCGCACGTCTCCTAGGAGTCCATCGATGGCGGGATCCAAAATGTCGCGCCGCGCAGGGTCGCCCTCACTGCCTTGCCGGGCGATCCATGCTGAGGCGGAGGCGTTCCACTTGGCGTAGGGCCCGTCCATCCGTCCATCATAGCGGCCCGCATAGCCGGGACCCGTGCAGAGTGGCCCGCCTACGACCCATAATCACCGGACAGGCCGATGTAGCTCAGTGGTAGAGCAGCTGTTTCGTAAACAGCAGGTCACCGGATCGAATCCGGTCATCGGCTCCAGGTCTCTTTGGTGTTCGTCGCAACCTGGCTTTTCTT
>JAFDWT010000119.1:0-4407 GCA_018268335.1 Armatimonadota bacterium
ATAGGGGGTCATGTACGTGTTGTCCACCGCGACCCAGAGGCCGTGCTGGTGCGCCACATCGGCCACAGCGGCGATGTCGACGACGCGCATGTTGGGGTTGGCCGGGGTTTCGAAGTAGACACCTTTGGTCTTTGGCGTGATGTGCTGGGCGATCTCGCCTGGTTGCGTCAGGTCGATGTGGCGGATCTCGACGCCGAATTCTGCGAGGCCGTGATGGAAGAACGAGAAGGTGCAGCCGTAGAGGGTCTGGTCGGCCAGGAGGACGTCGCCGGGCCGGAGCATCGTCCACATGAGGGCGCTGATCGCGCCCATGCCGCTGCCGGTGACGACAGCGGCTTCGGCTCCTTCTAGGCTGGCGATCCGGCGTTCCAGGAGGTCGACAGTCGGGTTACCGAGGCGGCTGTAGATGTAGCCAGGGGCTTCGCCGGCGAAGCGGTCGCCGCCGGTTTGGGCGGATGGAAAGGTGTAGGTGGAGCTGACGTGGATCGGCGGCGTCAGGCCGCCGGCCCCAGCGTAGGGGTCGTGGCCGAAGTGGATGGCCCGGGTGGCGAATCCCTGCTTCTCGTGCTCCATGGGTTCATTATCGGTCGCGCCGGGAGGGAATTGCTTCTCAAATTGCTGCTTGAAGTGATGCATTTGAGCAATAATCATGCTCAAAATAGGTCGTATAGGACACATATGACTTATGGATGCGACTGACCTGGAAATACTGCGGGCCTTGCAGGCGGACGGGCGCATGTCGGTCGCTGACCTGGCCGACCGGATCGGGCTGACGGTGGCGCCGACCTATCGGCGTCTGCGGCGGTTAGAGGAGACGGAGGTGATCGACGGCTACACCGCGCTCATCGACCCGGCCAAGCTGGGACTGACGATCCGGGCCATTGTCAGCGTCCGGTTCGCTAGCCACGACTTGGCGATCACCGACCGTTTTCTCGACTTTGTCCGCCGCGAGCCGGCGGTCTTGCAGTGCGACAATGTCACCGGCGAAGAGGATTACTTTCTGGTCGTCTTGGTGCGAGACCTGACCGATTACGAGAGGTTCACCAAGCGCCTGCGGGCCGTGCAGGGGGTGACTAGCATCCACACCCACATCAGCCTGCGCAGCATCAAGAACGGCACGCCTAGCCTTGACTTGCTGTCCGATGACCGATGAAGCCTGGGGCACTCAGCGGCGCTGAGCACCTCAAAAGCGTCAAAGCGGGGTCACCGTTGCTGAAGAATCTGGCTGAACCTGCTCATGTTGAGCGCAATGCCCAATCCCATGCCGACCACGAGAGAGATCACGCCGAGGATCACTGCGGTCTGGCCGTTCGGATGCCCCGCCTGCTTGGCCTTGTTGCCATAGACGATCCCCAAACTGCTAAAGACCAATGGGCAACATAGAAAACCAAGAATGCTGAACACCAACGACCGGGTGTAGTCGGCTTTGCCGCCGTCTCCATATTGCGCCACCGGGTCCATCCGCGGATACGGAACGGTCGGCTGCTGATACGTGGGTTGCTGGATGACCTGTTGCGCAGCGGACTGCACCATGCTGAGGCCGGGCAGGCTGCCGGCAAGGATCGTGCGTCCGGTCATCTCTTCTTGCAGGTTGGTCTGGGCGTTGATCCGGCCCTCGGCGACCCATTGGCGAAGCGTAGTGACGTCGGCGGGGCCGTACTTGGTGCCGTCGGGCATCACGACGAGGTAGCGCTCGGGGCTTTCGGTCGGAGCGGCGGCTGGGGCGGCAGCGGGAGCTTCGCTGGCCGGTGCGGTGGCTGGGAACGCTAATCCGGGAATAGCCCCGGCTTTGATCTGGCTGCCGTCGACAACTGACTCCAGCAGCGTGTCGCCGTTGATCCTGCCCTCGGCGATCCATCCATTGAGAACGTCGATCGTCGCCGGGCCGAACTTCTGACCGTCTGGCCAAATCACAAAGTACTGCATCTCTCCTCTTGCCTGAGCCTAGGTGAAACGATACCCACTATCGTCCTTGGGCGAGAGACAAGAAGAACCAGAGGGCTGGTGCGACGAAAACAATCGCGACAGAAATCCAACCGACGACCACGGCGGTCTGGCCGTTGCGGGCCCCCATCGCCTTCGCCTGGTAGGCCATGTAGAGGCCGACCGGCGAACATAAGCAACATAGAAAGACACCACCCGCCGACAAGGCCATCGAGATGTTCGCTTGTTTGTCGGCAGTGTTGTTGTACATGCCCAGCCCAGTCGGCGTGAAGGGTGTCGGTCCGTAAGGGTTCGTGGGTCGCGGATAGGGTGTGTTGGCTTGGGGATTGGCGTAGGGGCTGGAACTGTACGGGTCGACCATCGGCTGGGGTTGCTGCATCTGCGGCGTCCAGACCAGGCTGGGGAGGTCGCGCGCCAGCAGGACTTGGCCGGTGGTGGCGTCTTGCAGCGTCGTGGTCTGCAGGACGCGGCCCTCTTGGATCCACTGGTTGATCTGCACCGGGCTCGCCGGGCCGTATCGTTCGCCGCCAGGCATCACGACAAAGTAGTTCACTCTAGAAATAGGTTACTGGAAACACCACCCTGTCGGATGCAGCGGTGGCAGGCATAATGAACAGGGAAGATGGGAGACCGCGCCTGGAAGACTGCGCCACGGAAAAGGCCCCCAACCACGACATTTGTCCTCGTGGTCGTGTCGTCGGTCTGTTTTCTGCTGTCTTGGCTGTTCTTCCAGTCGCCAATCTGGGGCGAATACCTGACGTTCAACGGCCTGAACGCGCGGGTCTGGTCCCTGGTGACGTATCCGTTTGTCTTTGGCGGCGGATTTATCGGGTTGCTGTTCAGCATGTTTTGGCTGTGGTTCGTCGGCGCGGCCGTCGAGGCCCGGATGGGGCGTGGCGGTTTCTTGGGGCTCTATTTGGGTTCGGCGGCGACATTTGCTGTGTTGGCGGGTCTCTTCGCCTCGGCGACCGGACGCCCGAGCTCGCTCGCAGGGCCGTATTTGCCACTGGCCGCGGTCACCGTCGTATGGGGCGCGCTGAATCCAGAAGAGGTCATTCGCATCTATTGCATTATTCCGATCAAGGGCAAATGGATGGCTGCCATCACGGCTGGCATGGTTCTCTTTGGTTACGGTCTGGGCATGCCGCTTTTCGGACTTGTCATGGTCTTGCCTTTGGCCTTCCTGTGGCTCTATGCCAAGAACTCGATTCCTGGCCTCGCTTTTGCTGCCAATCCGTTCGTTGCACGCAAGGTCAAGCAGCGGGAGAACCGCCAGTTTCACAACTTCATCGACGACGTGCGGAGCCGCGAGAAGGAAAGGGAAGAAAGGGAGAGGCTGCGAAAGCTGTTTGAGTCCAGCCTGGACGACCCGGACGACAAGCGCTAAGGATCGGATTGGACTGAGTTTGTCCGGAGAATCTGAACCGCCCACCAACGCCCTCCTCCCGCCGGAGCAGCCCCGGCCAGGGCAAAGGGATCCGGAGACAAGAGGGGGGAGTTCGGAGGGGCTCCCCCGTTAACTACCACCAATGCCCTGCGTATCGCCGAGCGCTACACAGGGCACAAATTGGGCGTCACTTGCTAGCCAGTGCTTTCTCAAGCGAAGCGACCAGATCCTTGTCCTCGGGAGTCGTCTTTGGGTGGAAGCGCTGGATGACCTTGCCGTCGCGGCCAACGAGGAACTTGGCGAAGTTCCACTCGATGTCCTGATGCTGTGGCGTCTGGGAAAGAAGCCACTTGTAGAGGGGGTGCGTCTCTTCGCCCTTGACCACGATCTTGGAGAACATGGGGAACGTCACGTCGTACTTGCCGGTGCAGAACTTCTTGATCTCCTCGTTGCTGCCCGGCTCCTGGCCGCCGAATTCGTTGGCGGGGAAGCCCATGACGACCAGACCCTTGTCCTTGTACTTCTTGTAGAGGGCTTCGAGGCCTTCGTATTGCGGGGTCAGGCCGCATTTGCTGGCCACGTTGACAACTAGGAGCACTTTGCCTTTGTACTTGTCGAGGCCCGTGTCCTTGCCGTCGATGTTCTTGAGCTTGAAGGCATAGATGTTTTCGGCAGTCGTGTCGAGCGGGGTGGTGTGGCCAGGGTTGAGGGTCGCCACGGTGACAGCGGCTCCAGCGACGGTGGCTGCGGCGGCGGCGATGATCTTCTTCATGTTGTCCATGATTCTACGCGCGAAGCCTCATGTGATGCGACTTGCTTCCGTAAAATGGAATGCGGAGGGTGATGGAGAGGTTCCTTTCGGTGCGAAGAGCAGGCATGCCGCTGGCGTGCGCCGCTTTCGTCATCGCACTCGCGGCCCCTCCAACGTCGTCGACTTCTCAGGCTGACCCCAAACTCCCCGTCGAATACAGCAAGACGGTCAAACCTTTGTTGGCCAAGTTTTGTGCTCCTTGCCACACCGGTAAGGACGCCTCGGCTGGGTTTGACATCGGCCAGATCAACGGCGTCCCGTGGGT
>JAFDWT010000119.1:4521-6084 GCA_018268335.1 Armatimonadota bacterium
ATCGGCAAGGTGACGATCCGGCGCCTGAACCGTAGTGAGTACAACAACACCGTCCGCGACCTGATGGGCGTCGATTTGCATCCAGCCGACGACTTTCCATCGGACGACGTGGGCTATGGGTTTGACACGATCGGCGACGTCTTGTCTGTGTCGCCTCTGCACTTTGAGCAGTACATGCGGGCGGCGGAGAAGCTCGCCCACGCCGGCGTGCCGTTGACCACCTCGCACACCAAGCACGTCGCCGGGTCTGGGATCAAGCAGGTCACTGGGACTACGTATAGCGACGAAGGCGATCTGGGCTTTTTCACCAACGCCATCGCCACAGTCCCCGTGCCGGCCGACGACGACGGCGAGTATCGGCTTCGAGTCGCCGCTTACGGTACGCAAGCAGGCCCGGATCTGCCGAAGATGGCGGTGGGGGTGAACGGCAAGCTTCTGCAAGTCATTCCAGTGGCGGCCTTGCGCGACAAGCCGAAGGTCTTCGAGATTCCGGTGGATCTGAAAAAGGGCGTCATTCTGGTGAGCTTGGCCTTCACTAACGACTATTTCGACGCCAAGTTCCCTGATCCAAGCAAGCGCGACCGCAACCTGTATGTCCAGTGGGTGGAGCTCGAAGGGCCGCTTGGCGGGCAACCGCTCAAGCCAGACCCCAAGGCGGTCATCTTCGCCTACCCGCGCAGCAACAACGACCACGAGACAGCGGCGCGCATCGTCCTAGGCCGATTTGCGAGCCGGGCGTTCCGGCGTCCAGTGACGGCCCCCGAGTTGGACCGCATCATGGGGGTCTACAAGGCTGTGCGTAAGGGCGGAGACGGGTACGAGAAGGCTGTCCAGGTGGCCGTCCAGGCGGTCTTGGTCTCGCCCAACTTCCTCTATCGCGCCGAGACCGACGACCGACCAAAAGACGGCAAGACCAACGTGCCGCTCGATGCTTACACATTAGCCTCGCGGCTCAGCTACTTCTTGTGGAGTTCGATGCCCGACCAGGAATTGACGGAGGCCGCGAGCCTGGGCAAGCTTCTTGATCCCCGTGTACTCGAGGCCCAGGTCGACCGGATGCTCGCCAGCCCGAAGGCCAACGCGCTGGCCGACGACTTCGTCGCCCAGTGGTTGCAACTGCGCAAGCTGGCTAACCTGACGCCCGATCCGGCCCTGTTCCCGATGGTCGACGACAAGATGAAGGCCGACATGGCGCGCGAGACGAAGTATTTCTTCATGGACGTGCTGCGCAGCAAGAGACCGGTGGTTGACCTGCTGCAGTCCGATGATTCGATGCTGAACGGGCGTTTGGCCGGGCTATACGGCGTGCCTGGCGTGACGAGCGAGGCGTTCCAGAGAGTGCAGCTCAAGGGCTCGCACCGGGGTGGGCTGCTTGGCATGGCGAGCTTTTTGACCGTTACCAGCAACCCGAACCGGACTTCGCCGGTGAAGCGCGGGCGGTTTGTTCTGGAGGAGATCCTCGGTACTCCGCCACCGCCACCGCCGCCCAATGTGCCGGTCTTGGCCGACGACCACAAGGCGACCACGACCAAGACGATCCGGGAGCGCATGGCCGCGCACCGC